>NZ_JAKUKD010000027.1:0-122228 GCF_024197625.1 Shewanella sp. KJ2020
CCTTTTAGAGGTTTGGAACATCTTACTTACTCGCACTGCATGTAAATGGGGCTATAGCTCAGCTGGGAGAGCGCCTGCCTTGCACGCAGGAGGTCTGCGGTTCGATCCCGCATAGCTCCACCATTTACTGCTTGTTTTAAGTTAACAAGTGACATGCATTATGGATAGAGATGCCAAAGATAAACTGAAAAATTATCTTTGGCTTTTTTAAGCCCGCTCTTTAACAATTTGGAAAGCTGATAGTATTAAACACAATGATGTCTGTCGTTGTGTTGATACGAAAAAGGTTTAATGCGAGAGCATTGAACATTGAGTTCTCAAACACTTTATTAAGTGTCTTGAATATTCAAGTCTAAGGCGAGTCCATCTTCTTGGTCGAAGATGAGACAAGTAAAACCAGCTGGTCGCAATGCGGCACAGATGAGTGAAACTCATTTGGGTTGTATGGTTAAGCGACTAAGCGTATACGGTGGATGCCTTGGCAGTCAGAGGCGATGAAGGACGTAGTAACTTGCGAAAAGCGTTGGCGAGCTAGTAACAAGCATTTGAGCTAACGATGTCCGAATGGGGGAACCCGGCCGCATAAGCGGTCATCGCAACATGAATACATAGTGTTGCGAGGCGAACGAGGGGAACTGAAACATCTAAGTACCCTTAGGAAAAGAAATCAACCGAGATTCCCCTAGTAGCGGCGAGCGAACGGGGATTAGCCCTTAAGTCAGTGGGGTGTTAGTGGAATGCGTTGGGAAGCGCAGCGGCACAGGGTGATAGCCCCGTACACGAAAACTAACCATTGATGAAAACGAGTAAGGCGGGACACGTGACATCCTGTTTGAATATGGGGGGACCATCCTCCAAGGCTAAATACTCCTGACTGACCGATAGTGAACCAGTACCGTGAGGGAAAGGCGAAAAGAACCCCTGTGAGGGGAGTGAAATAGAACCTGAAACCGTATACGTACAAGCAGTGGGAGCGGTTCTTGAGACCGTGACTGCGTACCTTTTGTATAATGGGTCAGCGACTTACATTTTGTAGCAAGGTTAAGCGAATAGCGGAGCCGTAGGGAAACCGAGTGTTAACTGCGCGTTGAGTTGCAAGGTGTAGACCCGAAACCCGGTGATCTAGCCATGGGCAGGTTGAAGGTTGAGTAACATCAACTGGAGGACCGAACCGACTAATGTTGAAAAATTAGCGGATGACTTGTGGCTGGGGGTGAAAGGCCAATCAAACCGGGAGATATCTGGTTCTCCTCGAAAGCTATTTAGGTAGCGCCTCGAGCGAATACCATTGGGGGTAGAGCACTGTTAAGGCTAGGGGGTCATCCCGACTTACCAACCCTTTGCAAACTCCGAATACCAATGAGTACTACTCGGGAGACAGACGGCGGGTGCTAACGTCCGTCGTCAAAAGGGAAACAACCCAGACCGTCAGCTAAGGTCCCAAAGTGTATGTTAAGTGGGAAACGATGTGGGAAGGCTTAGACAGCTAGGATGTTGGCTTAGAAGCAGCCATCATTTAAAGAAAGCGTAATAGCTCACTAGTCGAGTCGGCCTGCGCGGAAGATGTAACGGGGCTAAACATACCACCGAAGCTACGGGTGCAGCCCATTAGGGTTGCGCGGTAGAGGAGCGTTCTGTAAGCCGATGAAGGTGAAGGGGTAACCCACGCTGGAGGTATCAGAAGTGCGAATGCTGACATGAGTAACGATAAAGGGGGTGAAAAACCCCCTCGCCGAAAGACCAAGGGTTCCTGTCCAACGTTAATCGGGGCAGGGTGAGTCGACCCCTAAGGTGAGGCCGAAAGGCGTAATCGATGGGAAACAGATTAATATTTCTGTACTTCCGCTAACTGCGATGGAGAGACGGAGAAGGCTAGGCTAGCGCGGCGTTGGTAGTCCGCGTTTAAGGTGGTAGGCTGATTTCTTAGGCAAATCCGGGAAATCTAAAGGCCGAGAGCTGATGACGAGGTCCTACGGGACTGAAGTAGTTGATGCCATGCTTCCAGGAAAATCTTCTAAGCTTCAGGTTAGCGGGAATCGTACCCCAAACCGACACAGGTGGTCGGGTAGAGAATACCAAGGCGCTTGAGAGAACTCGGCTGAAGGAACTAGGCAAAATGGTACCGTAACTTCGGGAGAAGGTACGCTCTTGTTGGTGATGAGACTTGCTCTCTAAGCTGACGGGAGTCGCAGATACCAGGTGGCTGCAACTGTTTATCAAAAACACAGCACTGTGCAAACTCGCAAGAGGAAGTATACGGTGTGACGCCTGCCCGGTGCCGGAAGGTTAATTGATTGGGTTATCGCAAGAGAAGCTCATGATCGAAGCCCCGGTAAACGGCGGCCGTAACTATAACGGTCCTAAGGTAGCGAAATTCCTTGTCGGGTAAGTTCCGACCTGCACGAATGGCGTAATGATGGCCACGCTGTCTCCAGCCGAGACTCAGTGAAGTTGAAATTGCGGTGAAGATGCCGTATACCCGCGGCTAGACGGAAAGACCCCGTGAACCTTTACTATAGCTTGGCACTGAACATTGAACCTACATGTGTAGGATAGGTGGGAGACTATGAAGTTGGAACGCTAGTTCTGATGGAGTCGTCCTTGAAATACCACCCTTGTAGTTTTGATGTTCTAACCGAGGCCCCTAATCGGGGTTCGGGACAGTGCCTGGTGGGTAGTTTGACTGGGGCGGTCTCCTCCCAAAGAGTAACGGAGGAGCACGAAGGTTGGCTAAGTACGGTCGGACATCGTACGGTTAGTGCAATGGCATAAGCCAGCTTAACTGCGAGACAGACACGTCGAGCAGGTACGAAAGTAGGTCATAGTGATCCGGTGGTTCTGAATGGAAGGGCCATCGCTCAACGGATAAAAGGTACTCCGGGGATAACAGGCTGATACCGCCCAAGAGTTCATATCGACGGCGGTGTTTGGCACCTCGATGTCGGCTCATCACATCCTGGGGCTGAAGTCGGTCCCAAGGGTATGGCTGTTCGCCATTTAAAGTGGTACGCGAGCTGGGTTCAGAACGTCGTGAGACAGTTCGGTCCCTATCTGCCGTGGGCGTTGGATGATTGAGGGGAGTTGCTCCTAGTACGAGAGGACCGGAGTGAACGAACCGCTGGTGTTCGGGTTGTCATGCCAATGGCATTGCCCGGTAGCTACGTTCGGAATCGATAACCGCTGAAAGCATCTAAGCGGGAAGCGAGCCCCAAGATGAGTCATCCCTAGGTCTATAAGACCTCTAAAGAGCCGTTCGAGACTAGGACGTTGATAGGCATGGTGTGTAAGCGTTGTGAGGCGTTGAGCTAACATGTACTAATGACTCGAGAGGCTTAACCATACAACCCAGATGGGTTTTGCTAAGCGAACTTAGACAGAATATAAACACTTAATGAAGTGTGAACTCAAAGTAAGTCTTAACTCAATAAGACAGTCAGCTTTCCGAATTATTAAATAAGATAAGAGCAGATTTTAGTTCCTAGAATCTAGCAGCACGCAGTGAGCTCTCGAGTCTTGTTTAAAACCGAATTTGCTTGGTGACAATAGCATTGTGGTCCCACCTGATCCCATCCCGAACTCAGAAGTGAAACGCAATCGCGCCGATGGTAGTGTGGGGTCTCCCCATGTGAGAGTAGGTCATCGCCAAGCATCCAAATAAACACAAAAGCCCTAGCCTCATCGCGAGGGCTTTTTGTTTTTGTAATATAAGGCTTGGTTAACCTTAGACAATCTGTAGCGATGTGAAACTGTAATCATAAACACCATTACTGTGTGATGCTACTTGCATGGGTTGCTGCTGGATATTGTTGCCGACACGGCCGCCGCTGTTGGGCTCTCTGGCGTATAGCTGTACTTTAGCTCCTCAAAGTTCAGTGCAATGTTTTCTGTTAAGCGATCTTCTCCTCCTGAACCACCCGTAGAAAGACTCGAGACCCATACATTTGTCAGTTCGATATTAATGTATTCGCTTTGTTCTCTTCCCGCTTTACGCACTACGAGTGTAGCTTTGGGATATTTAATATGGGTGACTTGATTCATCAGGAGTTCAGGTGATGCACTGTCTACGTATTTTGTTAGGCTGATATCTTGAATACAAACTTTGCGTGAGTCGCTACTTGCGCCCCATGACCATGCGAGTATGTCAATTTCTCCACGGTGTTGGCTGTCTTGGCTTTCCCCATCTACTCCATCAATTTTTAAAAACATGTCGACTGCGGCTTGGGTATTGAGCGAGCAAATGCTCAATACACTGAGTAAAATCCATCTTTTGAACATAGTCATTCACCTTGTCGTGAGCTTGTGAGTACAACATTGAACTATCAGTTTAGTCGGTGTTTGCTATGAGTAGCGCAAAATTGCCCTGTAGCTGGGTTGATTTGTGCTCAGTGAATACTGATCCGCAGCAGTTAATTTCATTGTTTGTAGTTGCTATTCGGCGCGTGGTTACCTACCTTATGGCAAAACTTGTGATGTTTACTCAAGGGAAGATGATGAAATTAGAGATGATTTGTACTGGGGAAGAGGTGTTGGCGGGGCAGATTGTTGATACCAACGCCGCTTGGTTTGCTAGTACTATGATGGAGCATGGCATTGAAATCCAACGTCGAGTCACAGTGGGCGATCGCTTGGAGGATCTGATCGCGGTATTCCAAGAGCGTAGCTTACATGCCGATGTGATTTTAGTTAATGGTGGTCTAGGGCCGACGAGTGATGATATGTCGGCTTTAGCCATGGCGAAGGCGAAGGGCGAGTCATTGGTTGAGAATGCCGAGTGGCGTGAGCGTTTGGAGGACTGGTTTACTCGCAATAATCGTGTAATGCCCTTAAGTAATCTCAAGCAGGCCATGCTACCTGCCTCTGCGGTGATGGTCGATAACCCAGTGGGAACCGCCTGTGGTTTTAGAGTTAAGCTTAACCGTGCCTGGTTATTCTTTACCCCTGGTGTGCCTTTTGAGCTTAAGCACATGGTTACAGAACAGTTTGTGCCTTTTATCCGCGAAGAGTTTAATCTGGATGGAAAGGTTGCTTTAAAGAAGCTATTGACTATAGGCCATGGTGAATCGGCGTTAGCGGATAAGTTAGAGCCACTTGAGTTACCCGAGGGAATTACAATCGGTTATCGCTCTTCTATGCCGCATATTGAGATTAAGATTTTTGCCCGTGGCGAGAAGGCGATAGCGGTATTACCTCGCGTTGCTGGGCACATCAAAATGGTGCTGGGTACTGCGGTCGTCGCAGAAGATAAAGCCACACTTGCCGAAGAAATTCATTATAAGCTACTCAACTCAGGCTTGACCTTAAGCGTTGCCGAGTCGTGCACTGGTGGTTTGATTACCAGTCAATTGGTCGACTTTCCCGGCAGTTCATCTTACTTACAGCACGGATTAGTAACTTACAGTAATGAATCTAAAGTTCGCGTACTCGGTGTTAATCCTTCTACCTTAGATGATCACGGCGCAGTCTCAATTGCGACTGTGGAAGAAATGGCTAAGGGTGCAAGGCGAATATTGGACAGTGATTATGCGCTGGCAACCAGTGGTATTGCAGGGCCCGATGGTGGCACAGAAGATAAGCCAGTGGGTACAGTTGCCATTGCATTAGCGACCCGTAATGGCGTTTATAGTCAGATGATTAAACTACCGAGACGTTCGCGGGATCTCGTGCGCAGTTTAAGCGCAGCAGTGGCCTACGATATGTTAAGACGTGAGCTGTTAGCTGAAGCCGTCATTGTCGATTATCAATCGATTGGGCGATTTAGCAAGTAAGGGATTTGTGGGTATCTCTAGGTTAAAATTGGTAAAAAATGCTCCCGAGGGAGCATTTTTATGGAAGATTATCGATAAAACGAGCCGTTATTTAGTGAACTTAAGCACTAATTTGCCAGGGGCAACTTGAATACTCTCGGTCATTTTTGCCATTAAGGCTTGATTGCTATCTTTTGTATCAAGCACATACACAGGCTGGTTCTCTAAGAATAGTCTCAAGTAGCCCATCACCTGCGGCGTGGCGCTGCTAATGGCTTTTTCGATATCCTTTGGTGTTGACTCCACTTTGACTAATTCGAGCTGGCGCAGATAGACACTGTGGGTTGCGCTGTCATACCAAGGTTTAGCCTCGAAAGTCGTAGTGAGTTTTGCACTCAATGGAAAGATCGGATTCTTAATCGATACTTGGGTTGCGGCACTCACACTCATAGTGTCAGGTTTTTCCCCTAGCCTAACACTGATGTCGTTAATGCGCACTTCTGCGCCAACGAATTGATTGCCTTGCTTAACCTCAAAGTGAATTTCTTTACTGAGGTACTGCTCCATTTCGCGCTCGCAGATACTGTACTGGGTGACGCAGCCGCCAAGCAGTACAGTGATCCCTAAGCAGATTGTGCGGGTGATTTTGTTCATTAACCTGTGTTTCTCATCCCCGCTGCCACACCGGCAATGGTCAGCATTAGCGCTAACTGTACATGTTCGGAGGCGGGTGTTTCTGTGGTTTCCTTACGTGTCCGCGCTAATAGCTCGGTCTGTAAGAAGTTTAATGGATCGATATAGGGATTGCGTAGTTTGACTGACTCGCGATTCCACGGTGTATGCGCCATTAAACTATCCGATTTTGTCAGTTCGAGCACGACTTTAATGCCGAGATCTAAGCGTTGGCGCAGGGTTTCACCTAAATGGTGTAAGTCTTTCGGTACCAAGCAGGTTTCGTAGTAGCGAGCCAAATTAGGCTCAGCCTTAGCATAGACCATTTCCAGCATGGAAATTCGAGTGCTGAAGAAGGGCCATTCCCGCTCCATATCCTGCAGTAAACCCATTTCATCACGCTCGCAGGCGGCTTGTAAGGCTTCTCCTGCGCCGAGCCATGCCGGTAACATCAAGCGGTTTTGCGACCAAGCAAAGATCCACGGAATGGCTCGTAGACTTTCGATGCCACCATCGACACGCCGTTTGGCAGGGCGACTGCCAAGTGGTAGTTTACCCAGTTCAACCTCAGGCGTTGCCGCGCGGAAATAGGCTACAAAATCAGGCTCTTCGCGAACAATGCCCCGGTAAGCACTGACTGACTCCTGCGCGATACGTTCCATGCAGTTGCGCCATTCTTGCTTCGGCTCCGGTGGAGGTAATAAAGTGGCCTCTAATACCGCCGAGGTATAAAGGGCGAGGCTTTGAACCGCGAGTTTGGGCAGGCCAAACTTGAAGCGGATCATTTCGCCCTGCTCGGTGACACGAATGCGGCCATCGACCGAACCTGGTGGTTGCGAGAGGATTGCCTTGTGTGCTGGACCGCCTCCGCGACCAATACTGCCACCACGGCCATGGAATAAGGTGAGTTTGACGCCTGCTTGCTTACAAACTGTGACTAACTGCTCCTGCGCCCGATACTGTGCCCAAGCGGCCGCCATAACACCGGCATCTTTGGCTGAGTCAGAGTAACCAATCATCACCTCTTGCATGCCCTTGGTATAGCCACGATACCAGTCGATATCGAGTAATGCGGTAATACACTCGGCGGCGTTATTTAAGTCACTCAAGGTTTCAAACAGTGGCACCACGCGCATGGGGTGTGAGCAACCTGTCTCTTTGAGTAACAGTAACACAGTTAATACATCTGAGGGTTTGCTCGCCATCGAAATCACATAGGATCCAAGCGCTTTAGCCGGATGTTTAGCAATCAAACGGCAGGTACTAAGCACTTCTGCCACATCGGCAGAGGGTTGCCAGTTGCTGGGGATCAATGGCCGACGGTTGCTGAGTTCGCGTAATAGGAAGGCTTGCTTCTCGGTTTCATCCCAATGATTGAAATCACCCATGCCAAGGTAACGGGTTAACTCGGCGAGCACATCGCAGTGGCGGCCAGCATCTTGGCGAATGTCGAGTCTGAGCATATGAATGCCAAAACAGGCGAGACGACGGAGAATATCGAGTAATAAACCGTTGGCGATTAAGCGCATACCGCAGTCGGTTAAACTCTTATAAAGCATTTCTAATGGCGCTTTGAGATCGCTTTCTTGCCAAATTAAGCTCGACTTATCGACTTCAGGGTTGTGGCCTTCGATGCGAGCGTTTAAGTAATCTATGGTATCGCGCAGCTTTTGTCTTAATGAACGCAGCACAAAACGATAGGGTTCACAGCTGTTATTGGTATAAGCCTTTAATTCATCATTGGCCTCTTCCATCGACAGCTCGCCGACCAGCAGGACTATGTCTTTTAAGAATAATCTTGCCGCCGCATGGCGGTTGCGATCGAGCACTTCTTGGGTGACTTTAGCGGTCACAAAGGGGTTGCCGTCACGATCGCCGCCCATCCAGCTAGAAAAACGCACTGGTGCGATATCAATCGGCAATTGTTGGCCCGTGCGTTGCTGAACTTGGTCATTAAGCTGTCTTAGGAAGTCAGGCACCGCATGCCAGAGAGATTCTTCAATGGTGGATAATCCCCAGCGGGCTTCATCCACTGGGGTGGGGCGTTCGCGGCGGATCTCATTCGTGTGCCAAATCTGGGCGATTAATTGGCGTAGACGCAGATTGATTTGCTGACGTTCTCTATCCGACAGTTGGTCGTTTTCTTGCTCGGCAAGGCAGTCGACAATGGCAGCGTATTTTTGGATCAGGGTGCGACGGGATATTTCTGTTGGATGGGCGGTGAGCACCAGATCTATATCTAATGTTTTTAAGCAATCCAACATCTTAGTTTGATCTATGCGGCCATTGAGCATACGACCAAGCAATTGCTCCACGGGATCGGGAACACAAACCAGCTCATCACAGTTACGGCTAATAGTATGGAATTGCTCGGATAAGTTGGCGAGGTTGAGGAATTGGTTGAAAGCTTTCGCAAACGGGACTAACTCTTCGTCTGGCAGGGCCGTTAGCAGCTCTAGCATTTGCTCCCTAGCCGCTTCGTCACCACGGCGTGAGTCTTTTGCCAGCTTACGGATTTGCTCAACCTTCTCAAGAAAAGAATCGCCGAGGTGGGTGCGCATCGTATCGCCAAGGATTTGTCCTAACATACTCACGTTCGATCTTAATGACGCATACATATCCGTCACATTGTCTGCCTTGGTTACCACCATAGTTACTCCGAATAGAAAAACATAAAAATCCGCTTTGTATATAGTCCGCTAGCACAATACCTATCACTTGGGGCTATGGTCAACAGCGGAACATATAACTTATACGACTGGCTTATCTGATATGCAACTAATCGCAATGATCGTTGAAGAATATTCAATAGATATGCGAAGTCACGCAATATTTTGTGATGATTAGCGCGAGTGAATATGAAGTGCATCATTTTGTGCTTTGCAAGCATGTATCTTAGCTGTTAATAAAAAGGACTGATTTTGGCGCAAATTAGCTCTGGATAACTGACTTATTAACGAGTTAGCTGAATGGGTGGTAGGCGGTCGAGATCCGTATTTAAGGAATAAATACAAAAATAAATTAAAAATATATATTCACATATATTGCATAAGTAGATCTTTGTGGTAGTCTAGCCTGCAGTTGAGATGAGTCACCCTCTGTGACCTGTAGAGCGAATATCATGATGCAAAGCATTAACCTGACAGTGAATACAATAACAACCCATTACCATTTCCTGCGACGATAGTCTTGTCATCATAGAGATACGCTGTTGCGTGTACACTATTCATCTATTCTTTAAGTTTCTTTTATTCGGTTTATAAAAATACATATGAAAAACATCGCCATTATTGGTGCCAGTGGTTACACAGGCGCACAGCTCACCGCTTTAATCCATGCCGAAGCAGGATTGACGATTCAGGGCTTGTATGTTTCTGAAAACAGTTTAGATAAAGGCAAACCTTTAGCGGATTTGTATCCGGTTTATAGTCATATTTCTTTATCTCTCTCACCCTTAACCGATGAGGCTAAGGCAAAAATCGTTGCCGAAGCCGATGCCGTGGTATTAGCGACTGAGCATTCAGTAAGCTTACATTTAGCCGCTTGGTTTTATAGTCAAGGGTTAGCAGTATTCGATTTAAGCGGTGCCTATCGTTTCAGCGATGTGGCGCAATATCCTAAGTGGTATGGCTTTGAGCATGAATATCCTGAGGTTTTAGCTAAAGCCGTGTATGGCCTTGCCGAATGGAATGCGAAAGAAATTGCGGCGACTAAGATGATTGCCGTGCCAGGTTGTTACCCAACCGCATCATTGACAGCGTTAAAACCGCTAGCG
The DNA here is from genome assembly GCF_024197625.1 of Shewanella sp. KJ2020. Classification (NCBI taxonomy): domain Bacteria; kingdom Pseudomonadati; phylum Pseudomonadota; class Gammaproteobacteria; order Alteromonadales; family Shewanellaceae; genus Shewanella; species Shewanella sp. KJ2020. Next base: position 10,192 of record NZ_JAKUKD010000027.1, read on the forward strand.
AGTTTACTGACATCGGCTTATCCGGTGATCAATGCCGTGAGCGGCGTAACAGGTGCGGGCCGTAAGGCGCAGTTACACACCAGTTTTTGTGAAGTGAGCCTGACACCCTACGGTGTATTAGGCCACAGACATCAACCCGAGATCGCCACTCAACTTGGCCAAGAAGTGATATTTACCCCGCACCTTGGCAACTTTAAGCGTGGCATTTTAGCTACCATTACCGTGCAGCTAAAGCTAGGCACAACGACTGCCGATGTTGCCGCGGCCTATAGCGTGTATGACAAGGCGCCATTGGTGACCGTGAAGCACAATCAGTTCCCGAAAGTGGACGATGTAGTGCTGACACCGAACTGCCACTTAGGTTGGAAGTTTGATGAGAATAGCGGTTACTTAGTGGTTGCCAGTGCCATCGATAACTTGATGAAAGGTGCCGCCAGCCAAGCGCTGCAATGCATAAAGATTCATTTTAACCTTTAATTGTTCATCCTTATTTAAGAGAGTCGTCAAGATGTCTACAAACAACTCAGTATTAGTGCTTAAAGTGGGCGGCGCGCTGCTGCAATGCGAAATGGGGATGGCGCGGTTAATGGATACGGCCGCGGCTATGTTAGCCAATGGTCAGCAAGTGTTAATGGTTCATGGCGGCGGCTGTTTGGTGGATGAACAGTTAGCGGCTAACGGCATGGAAACCGTCAAGTTAGAAGGTTTACGGGTGACTCCGCCTGAGCAAATGCCGATTATTGCCGGTGCACTTGCGGGCACTTCGAACAAAATTCTTCAAGGTGCAGCGACTAAGGCTGGGATTGTGAGTGTGGGCATGAGCCTTGCCGATGGCAATACTGTATCGGCAAAGATTAAAGATGAACGTTTAGGCCTAGTGGGCGAAGTCACGCCAAAGGATGGCACTTATCTTAAGTTTATCCTCGAGCAAGGTTGGATGCCGATTTGTAGCTCCATCGCCATGATGGACGATGGCCAAATGCTGAACGTCAATGCAGACCAAGCGGCGACGGCCTTAGCCAAATTAGTGGGTGGCAAGTTAGTGCTGCTGTCGGATGTGTCTGGGGTGCTCGATGGTAAAGGCCAGCTCATCCATAGTTTAAATGGCAAGCAGATAGCAGACCTTGTTAAACAAGGTGTGATCGAAAAAGGAATGAAGGTCAAAGTTGAAGCTGCGCTCGAAGTCGCGCAGTGGATGGGGCAGGCGGTGCAAGTTGCCTCGTGGCGTGATGCAAGCCAATTAATCGCATTAGCAAAAGGTGAAGCCGTGGGCACACAAATCCAACCATAAACGGAGTAGGTTATGAAGCATTTACTATCGATAAAAGACTTAACCCAGCAGCAGTTACAGGATCTGATTGCCTTGGCAAAGACGATCAAAGCCAATCCGGCAGAGTATCGCCATGCGCTGGATGGCAAGAGTGTGGTGATGTTATTTGAAAAACCATCTCTGCGTACTCGTGTTAGCTTCGATATCGGTATTAATAAGCTCGGTGGCCACTGTTTATACCTAGATCAGCAAAACGGTGAGCTAGGTAAACGGGAATCGGTTGCTGACTTTGCTGCTAACCTGTCCTGTTGGGCCGATGCGATTGTGGCGAGAACCTATTCGCACAATACTATCGAACAATTAGCCGAGTTTGGCACTGTGCCTGTGATCAATGCGCTGTCGGATTTGTATCATCCTTGCCAAGCTTTAGCCGATTTTTTAACACTCGCCGAGCAGTTTGAGGATGTCAGCAAAGCCAAATTAGCTTATGTGGGTGATGGTAATAATGTCACTCACTCGCTGATGTACTGCGCGGCTATTCTCGGTGCCACCATGACAGTGATCTGCCCTGCGGGTCACTTTCCTGATGGCTACGTTGTGGCCGAAGTGCAAGAGCTCGCTAGCCGATATGGCGGTAAGATTGTACTGACCTCAGATATAGATGCGATTGAAGGCCACGATGCTATCTATACTGATACTTGGATTTCCATGGGCGACCCAACGCCGCTGTCAGATATCAAAGCGAAGTTTGCGCCATACCAAGTCAACAAAGCCTTGATGGCGAAAGCGGGCGCTAACTTCTTTATGCATTGTTTGCCCGCCCACCGTGGTGTAGAAGTAACAGATGAAGTGATGGACGGTGCAGGCTCCTTAATTCTGCAACAAGCCGAAAATCGGATGCATGCCCAAAATGCGGTACTGGTAACCTTATTTAGTTAAATTAACCCTGTTTAGCAGCCTGTTTTCTCCTAGGTGAGAAACGAGTCATAGGAATTTAAGATGTCTATCGAGATAAAAAATACTGGCGTGAAAAAAGTGGTTTTAGCCTATTCGGGTGGTCTAGATACCTCGGCCATTATTCCTTGGTTAAAAGAAAACTACGATAACTGCGAAATCATAGCATTCTGTGCCGATGTCGGCCAAGGCGAAGAGGAGCTGGTTGGCTTGACAGAAAAAGCCTTAGCTTCGGGTGCTTCTGAGTGCCATATCGTCGATCTAAAAGAAGAATTCGTTAAAGACTATATCTACCCAACGATTGCAAGCGGTGCGATTTACGAAGGCACGTATTTACTCGGTACGTCAATGGCGCGTCCTATCATTGCTAAAGCGCAGGTTGAAGTGGCCCGTAAAGTCGGCGCCGATGCCCTTTGCCACGGTTGTACCGGCAAAGGGAACGACCAAGTGCGTTTCGAAGGTTGCTTTGCCGCCTTAGCCCCTGATTTAAAAGTGATTGCACCGTGGCGTGAGTGGACCATGCAGAGCCGTGAAGATCTGCTGGCCTATCTCGCCGAGCGCAATATCAAGACGTCAGCGTCAGCGACTAAAATCTATAGCCGTGATGCCAACGCTTTCCATATTTCCCATGAAGGTGGTGAGTTAGAAGATCCATGGAACGAGCCAAGCAAAGGTGTATGGACGCTGACTGCCGATCCTGAAGATGCACCGAACAAGCCTGAATATGTGTCACTGGAAGTCGAAAATGGCCGTGTGACTAAAGTGAATGGTGAGGCATTAACACCTTACGGTGTGCTGATGACATTAAACGCCATTGCTGCGCCACACGGTGTGGGTCGTATCGACATCACCGAAAACCGCTTAGTGGGTATGAAGTCCCGTGGTTGCTACGAAACACCGGGCGGCACTGTAATGTTCGCGGCACTGCGTGCGATTGAAGAGCTGGTACTCGACAAGACCAGCCGTAATTGGCGTGAGCAGGTGGGGGCACAAATGGCGCATCTAGTGTATGACGGCCGTTGGTTCACGCCACTGTGTAAGTCACTGCTGGCGGCATCTGAATCACTGGCTGAATCAGTTAATGGTGAAGTGGTTGTTAAGCTCTACAAAGGCCAAGCGACTGCGGTGAAGAAGCGTTCACCTAACAGCTTGTACTCTGAAGCATTTGCCACTTTCGGTGAAGATCAAGTGTACGATCAAAAACATGCCGAAGGCTTTATCCGCTTGTACTCATTGGCGAGCCGCATCCGCGCACTTAACGCTAATGATGTAAAGTCTAAGTAATAGGCAGACAGAAAGGGCGCCTAGCGCCCTTTTTTATATCGTTAGTTTTGATTGGCTTTAACGAATTAAAAGCAGTGACAGAGGGGATTTAGCATGGCTTTATGGGGTGGAAGATTTCAGGGCGAAACCAGCGCGCTATTTAAATTATTCAACGATTCGCTACCCGTGGATTACCGTCTGTTTGAGCAAGATGTGGTCGGCTCTATCGCTTGGGCGGATGCGATTGCTAGCGTGGGAATTATCACTGCCACTGAATGCAGCGGCTTGAAACAAGCGCTGAATGAGCTGCTGGTGGAAGTGCAGGGCGATCCTGCGATTATTCTTGCCTCGGGCGCCGAAGATATTCACAGCTTCGTCGAGTCGGCCTTGATTGCCAAAGTGGGCGATCTGGGTAAAAAACTCCATACTGGCCGTAGCCGTAACGATCAAGTCGCCACCGATTTAAAGCTTTGGTGTCAATCCGAAGGCAAAGCATTACTCGCGCGTCTTCACAGCTTACATGCTGAATTGCTGGCCTTGGCTGAACGTGAATTTGATGCAGTCATGCCAGGTTATACTCACTTGCAGCGTGCCCAACCTGTGACCTTTGGCCACTGGTGTTTAGCCTATGTGGAAATGATTGAGCGGGATATCAGCCGTTTATCCGATGCATTAACCCGTGCGAATACCTGCCCATTAGGTTCTGGAGCCCTTGCTGGCACAGCCTATAAAATGGATCGACATGCACTGGCTGCAGCGCTGAACTTTGCTTCACCGACGCTCAATAGTTTAGACAGTGTGTCAGACAGAGATCACGTGGTAGAACTGTGTTCAACCGCATCGATCAGCATGATGCACTTAAGCCGTATGGCTGAAGATCTGATCTTCTTTAACTCGGGGGAAGCGAACTTTATTTCCCTGAGTGATGAAGTGACCTCGGGTTCATCCCTGATGCCGCAGAAGAAAAATCCCGATGCATTAGAGCTTATTCGTGGCAAAACTGGCCGGGTTTATGGCAGCTTAGTGGGCATTCTCACTACGATGAAAGCGCTGCCTTTGGCATACAACAAAGATATGCAGGAAGATAAAGAAGGCCTGTTTGATGTCGTCGATAGCTGGGCAATTTGCCTCGATATGGCGGCGTTAGTGTTGTCAGGTTTGAAAGTTAACCGTCCTAATGCGCTGTTAGCCGCGCAGCAAGGTTATGCAAATTCAACTGAGCTTGCTGATTATCTGGTGTCTAAAGGTATGCCGTTCCGTGAGGCGCACCATGTTGTGGGTGAAGTGGTAGTTGCCGCGATTGCGAAGCAAATTCCGCTGGAGGATTTCTCCTTGGCCGAATTAAAAACTTTTGCCGCCATTATTGAGGATGATGTTTATCCCAACCTCACCATTGAAGCCTGTTTAGCGAAACGCGATGTGCTCGGCGGTACAGCATTGCCACAAATTCAACAGGCAATAGCGGCGAAAAAAGCTCGCTAACTCGCTTGTTTAAGCCAATAAAAAACGCGACGTTAGGTCGCGTTTTTATTGGCTAATTACCCGTATCGGTAATGACTTTTTATCACTCGTTTACTGGAATAGGTCATCCGCTGGCGCGTCGATGAAAAGGTTATTTTCATCCTGAGTTTCGCTGATATATTCCTTCGGCTCTGTGCCCGAGATAAAGTATTCGAACGCGCTGGTGTAATCGGTTTTGCGAGTCAGTTTACCCGTCGCTAGATCGATCCGTACAGAGACAATCCCTTCAGGTGGAATCGCCGTGGTTTCCGGCGTGCCCTTTAGCACATTGTGCATAAACTCATTCCAACCCGGTCCTGCGGTTTTCGCTCCGGCTTCGGTGCCTGTGATCTGATCTTTTTCACCGTTGGCATTCCATGCGGTTCTACCAAGTTGGCGACCGTGATCGTCGAATCCGACCCAGAAAGTGCTAGTCAGTGTTGGGCTAAAACCACTGAACCAAGTATCGCGGGATTCGTTGGTCGTACCCGTTTTGCCGGCAATATCGTGTCGTTTAATTAACTGAGCCGCACGCCAAGCCGTACCTTGCCAGCCGGTGCCTTTACTCCAATCACCACCACCCCAGATCACGCTCTTTAACGCTTCGGTAATTAAGAAAGCGGTTTGCTCCGAAATAATTTGTGGTGCAAAACGCCCCGTCTGTTCAAAGCACTGCGCCACAGGCGCTTCAGCGGTTAAGTTGTTGTCACCAAAAGCCATCACTTCGTCTGAAGACTGCGCTGTAGCCCCATTGGGTTTACAGGCCAACGTCGGATTGGCTCTTTCAATCACATTGCCATAGGAGTCTTCTACACGCTCAATATAGAAGGGTTCCACTAAGAAGCCGCCATTAGCAAATGCATTAAAGGCGGTAGCGACTTGCAGAGGCGTGACCGAAGGGGAACCTAAGGCTAAAGATTCGTTACGAGGTAAGTCATTAGGATCAAAGCCAAATTTGGTGAGTTTGTCAATGGCAGCATCTAAACCAATATGGCGCATTGCCCTTACCGACATTACGTTGATCGACTGTGCTAACCCCACACGTAGGCGAGTTGGACCACCGTAGATATCGGGCGAGTTTTTAGGGCGCCATGCGGTGCCTTGGCTAATGTCGGGTTTGTTGATCGGCGCGTTGTTAATTAAGGTTGCGAGAGTAAAACCTTTTTCTAATGCCGCGGCATAGATGAAAGGCTTGATATTTGAACCTAATTGACGCTTGGCCTGAGTCACGCGGTTATATTGGCTCTGGCTAAAACTATAACCCCCCACTAAGGTACGAATGGCACCATTGTAGGGATCGAGCGATACGGTGGCACTGGCAACTTCGGGTACTTGGGACAACTGCAAATGCTGGCCGTTATCGCGGATCCAAATGCGTTCACCGACATTGAGCATATCGGCGGCGGACTTAGGCACAGCGCCCTGGCGTTTATCGGTAATAAATTTGCGCGCCCACTTAAGTCCATCCCACTTGATGATTTTTGTTTCACCTTTCGCTGTGAGTACCTTTGCCTGTTGACCGTCGATACTTAATACCGCCGCAGGTTGTAATTCCTGCACTGGGACTATCTTAGCGAGTTCGGCTTGGATTTGGGCGTTATCAGGTTTGACATCCGTCCAAAGGACCGCCGCAGGGCCGCGGTAGCCATGGCGCTCATCGTAGGCGTAGACGTTATTACGCAAAGCTTGCTGGGCGAGGAGTTGAAGGTCTGATGAAATCGTGGTGTAGACATTGTAGCCATTGGTATAGGCTGCTTCTTCACCATACTTCTGCACCATATAATCCCGTGCCATCTCTGAAATATAAGGGGCGTAGAGATCAATTTCGGCGCCATGGTATTTAGCGACTAAAGGTTCTTGCAAAGCGGCTTCATATTCAGCTTGATTGATATAGCCCACTTCATTCATCCGCATTAAAACGACATTTCGGCGAGCCAATGCGCGCGAAGGCGAAGTAATAGGGTTAAGAGTCGAAGGCGCCTTAGGCAAACCCGCAATTAGGCTCATTTCTGATAGGCTGAGATCCTGCACATTCTTACCAAAATATACCTGAGCGGCGGCGCCCACACCGTAGGCCCGTTGACCTAAGTAAATTCGGTTAACGTAGAGCTCGAGGATTTCGTCTTTGGTGAGTAATTGTTCGATGTGATAGGAAATAAAAATTTCTTTCACTTTACGAATAATCGTTTTATCCCGGGTTAGGAAGAAGTTACGCGCCACCTGCATGGTGATGGTACTCGCACCTTGCTTTTTCTCCCCCGTCGTCAGCATCACGATCGCGGCACGCAGGACGCCGACAGGATCAATACCGCCATGTTCATAGAAGCGTGCATCTTCCGTTGCAAGGAAAGCTTGCAACAGAGGTTTAGGCACTTCATCTAGTTTTAATGGAATACGGCGCTTCTCACCAAACTGAGAGATCAGTTTGCCGTCACTACTATAAATGCGCAAAGGTGTTTGTAATTGCACATTTTTTAGTGTTGAAACATCCGGTAGGTCCGGCAAAACATAAAAGTATGCTGCAACAATGGCGCCTACGCCCAGAAGGGCTAGACTGAATAGAGCTATAACAATACGTTTTAACCACTTCACCTAAATTGATCCTAATGTTCAGTTAAGTGCGACAGTATATAAGGCGCGCACGTCTTGGTGAAGTAAAAACGTGATGGCACTAAAATAGCATTTGTAAAATCCTGAAACATTCTATACAAATACGTTTAACGAGTTGATTTTGTGCTAATCTCTTTTACTGAAATACCAATAATAAAGTGACAACGGATTATGCTTTCAAATTTATGGAAGCGTCAGGCTCCGCAGATGGTTGGAATCGATATCGGTTCCCACGAAGTTAAGGCCATTTTGCTGAGTAAGACTGCTGATGGATACAAAATATTAAGTCATGCAGCGGTTCCCGTAAAAAAGGGAGCTATTAACGATCATGATATTCGTGATGCCGATGCCGTTGTCGAATGTTTAAGGCAAATAAAGCGAACTTTACCTAAATCGGTAAAATACGCTGCGGTCGCGGTATCGGGTTCGGCGGTCATGACCAAAGTGATCTACATGGACGCTTCGCTTAGCGAAGAAGAAATGGAGGCTCAGATTGAGATTGAGGCCGACAACCTTATTCCCTATTCCCTCGATGAAGTCAGCATTGATTTTGAAACCTTGAATGTTAACAGCACAGATCCTTCTAAGGTCGATGTGCTGCTCAGTGCTTGCCGTACTGATAATATCGATGTGAGGGTCGATGCCTTAGATGAGGTCGAACTCGAAACGAAAGTCGTTGATGTTGAAGGCTATGCCCTCGGACGTGCGGTCGAATTAGTGCTAGGTCAACTACCCGAAGGCGCTCGACAGAAAGCCGTTGCCATGGTCGATATCGGTGCCAACATGACCACTTTCTGTGTGGTTGAGTCCGGTGAAACCACCTTTATCCGTGAACAGGCCTTTGGTGGTGAGTTATTTACTCAGTCGATTTTATCTTTTTATGGCATGTCCTACGAGCAAGCTGAAAAAGCCAAAATTGAAGGTGATTTACCGCGTAATTACATGTTTGAAGTGTTATCCCCCTTCCAAGCTCAGTTGCTACAGCAGATTAAACGTACCTTGCAAATTTATTGTACTTCGAGTGGAAAAGATAAAGTCGATTACCTCGTATTATGTGGCGGAACATCTAAACTGGAAGGCATGGCTAATTTATTGGCCAATGAATTAGGCGTTCACACTATTATTGCGGATCCTTTTCAAGGATGTTTGCACGCAGACGAATCGGTAAAAAATATCCTGCAACCTAACATCAGCAAATATATGGTTGCTTGTGGCTTAGCGCTGAGGAGCTACGGTCAATGGCGAACATAAACCTGCTTCCCTGGCGTGAAGAGGCAAGAGAAAAACAGAAACGTGATTACATTGGTATATTGGCCGCTGTATTTTTAGGCTCTGCCATTTTAGTGTATGTGGCGCTTTCCTTACTGGAAATGATGACCGATGAGCAAAGGGGACGTAATGCTTATCTGCAATCGGAAATACAGTTACTCGAAAGGCAAATTGCCGAGATTAAAAAAATCACTGAACGTAAGAAAGACATCGAACGTCGAACGGAAATTATTCTCAACCTTCAACAATCACGTAATTTACCTACCCATGTGTTGGATGAATTAGTGCGCATTGTCCCACCTGGGATATACCTTTCAAATCTTGAGAAGAAAGGGAGTCTATTGCTGATTGAAGGCCGCAGCGAGTCCAATAATAACGTCGCAAATATGATGCGTAAGGTTAAAGCTTCCGAATGGCTAACGGATCCCAATATGCAATCTATCGTGACTCAAGAAGATGAGTTAAGGCAATTGCAACGCTTTAGTCTGAGGGTCAGCATTAAGGGCGCTATCGTTGAAGAGCCAGTGAAAACGGCAAAAGGAGCGAGTAAATGAAACTCGATCTAAGTCAGTTTAATGATATCGACTTCGAAAATATTGGCGCTTGGCCTAATCAGGTTAAAACCTTTTTCGCAATTTTATTGGCACTCTGTGTGTTTGCTGCGGGTTATTTTCTGGTTGTGTCAGATGCAATAGATGTTTATAACGCGGAACAAGATAAAGAAGTGCAGTTACGGGATGACTTTAAGAATAAGTATCAACTCGCAGCCAATTTAAAACTCTACCGTGAGCAATTAGCCATCATGGAAGAGCAGTTTGCTGAACTGCTGAAAATGCTACCCTCTGAAAATGAAATGCCGGGATTACTCGACGATTTAACCTTTGCCGCCACTGATGCGGGTTTGCGTATCAAAAGTTTAAATTGGGAGACTGAAATTGAGCGGGATTTTTACATTGAATTCCCAATTAAAATGTCAGTGACAGGGGATTATCATCAAATCGGTAATATGGTGAGTGGTGTTGCAAAGTTGCCTCGAATTGTCAGTTTGCACGATTTTACGATTAAGCGAGATGAGGCTGGTAACTTAGCTATGGACATCTTAGCTAAGACGTATCGCTTTAAAGAAGGCGCTGAGCTGCCCCCTGAAAAGCCTGCCAATCAAAAGGGGAAGAAATAATGAAACTCTTACCTTTATTGGCTTTTAGTCTTTTTTTAATGGGTTGTGTTGGCGATCGTAGTGATTTAGAGCTATTTGTTACTACAACAAAAGCGCAACATGTGGCCCATATTCCACCCTTGAAAGAGCCACCCAAGTTTGAGCATTTTGCCTATCAGGCAGAATTAATGCGTAGTCCCTTTGTTCCACCTTCTCGAGAATTAACGGAAGAAGTGATTGATACCAGTAAAAATTGCTTACAACCGGATTTGAAACGTCGTAAGGGGCGATTAGAAACCTATGCGTTAGATAACCTGAAAATGCGTGGCACCTTGAAAGACGCCGGTATGACTTGGGCACTCGTAGAGACCAATGATGGTAGCGTATATCGGATGGGGGTGGGCGAGTACTTAGGTTTATTTAATGGCCGCATAGTTAAAGTGACTTCACAGAGTGTTGAAGTAATAGAATTAATTCCAGATGGTTCTGGTTGTTGGTCCGAGCGATCAAACAGCATAGTACTTTCTGGAGAATAACGAGCGAAGGATGAGGGAATAATGAAATCTTCTGCCGCGATAAAAATCCCGTTAATATCTTCAGGCTTGGTCAAGTCTGTTATTGGGATCGCATTGGTATTTGGAGTTTTGCCATCGAGTTTTGCGGCAAATCGATTATTAGATGTCAAATACCATGCCTTGGTCGATCACCAATTAGAGGTTGAACTGGTCTTTGAAGAGGCGGTGACACCGCCAGTCATCGATTCCAATGCTGCGCCAGCAGAATTGGTATTAACCTTCGGAGATAGCATTTCTGGCTTATCTAAAGATCGCCTACCTATTAATCAAGTGGGCGTGAATGAAATAACGACTACGCAGCAAGATACAAGCCTTAAAGTCGCCTTAGGTTTATCTAAGGTAAAACCCTATCAGGGCGCTGTGGTGGGGAATTCCTATCGTTTAACTATCAATGATAATGTCGCGGGAACACAGGCGAATACGGACAATCCCTTCGTTAATAGTGTCAGTAATATCGATTTTCGGCGCAATGACAATGGGGGCGGAGAGTTATTAGTTTCTCTAAATAACCGCTCAGTGGCTGTCAACGTTGAACAAATTGGCGCTAAGTTAGAGGTACAACTCTATAACACAGACATTAAGAGTGACTTGCTCTATGTCATGGATGTGCAAGACTTCTCAACGCCAGTAAAGAGTTTCGAAACTTTCAAAGAAGATTTAACCACACGTATCTTAGTTGATGTTGCTGGCAATTATGAGTTCAACTATAAACAGGAAGATAAGCTGTTTAGGCTCTCAATCAACAAAGTTGAGCGGGTTGCGACAACGAAAGAAGACAAAAAATATAACGGTAAAACCCTATCACTTAACTTCCAAAGTATTTCCGTTCGAACGGTATTGCAGATTATTGCTGATTATAACAATTTTAACCTTGTGACCAGTGATACGGTTGAAGGAGATATCACCCTAAGACTAGACGATGTGCCATGGGATCAAGCTTTGGATTTGATTCTACAGACTAAGGGATTAGATAAGCGCATCGAAGGTAATATCTTGATGGTGGCTCCGAGTGAAGAGCTTGCTATTCGTGAGAGCCAGAACCTTAAGAATCAACAGGAAGTGAAGGAGCTTGAGCCTCTTTATTCTGAATATTTGCAGATCAATTATGCCAAAGCGATAGATATAGCTGAGCTGTTAAAGAGTGCTGATTCGAGTTTATTGTCTCCTCGAGGTTCAGTTGCGGTCGATGAGCGTACGAACACTGTGCTAGTAAAGGATACCGCTGAGACCATAGGGAATATTCATCGCTTAGTCGAAGTGCTCGATATCCCCATCCGCCAAGTGTTGATTGAATCCCGTATGGTGACGGTAAAAGATGACGTTTCGGAAGACTTAGGTATTCGCTGGGGAGTTACCGACCAGCAGGGAACCAAAGGAACTTCTGGTTCGCTTGAAGGCGCTGAAAGTATTGCCAATGGCACAGTCTCCTCCATAAATGATCGTTTGAATGTTAACTTGCCCGCCGCGGTGACGAACCCAACGAGTATTGCCTTCCATGTTGCCAAATTGGCGGACGGTACCATTCTTGATTTGGAATTAAGTGCGTTAGAGCAAGAAAATAAAGGGGAGATTATTGCTAGCCCTCGTATTACCACCTCTAACCAAAAATCGGCCTATATTGAACAGGGTGTCGAGATCCCCTACGTGCAATCCACCTCAAGTGGTGCGACGTCGGTTACCTTCAAAAAAGCGGTGCTTTCCTTAAGGGTGACACCGCAAATTACTCCCGATAATCGAGTGATTCTTGATCTTGAAATTACTCAGGATTCACAGGGTAAAACCGTAGATACTCCAACTGGGCCTGCGGTGGCGATCGACACTCAGCGTATCGGTACTCAAGTGCTCGTCGATAACGGAGAAACTATCGTTCTGGGGGGTATTTATCAACAAAACTTGATTAGCCGCGTCAGTAAAGTGCCTGTTTTGGGTGATATTCCACTGGTTGGTTTCTTGTTTCGGAGCACGACAGACAAAAATGAACGTCAGGAGCTGCTAATTTTCGTGACGCCCAAGATCGTGGATGAGAAGCTCTAATCATTTGTTGTACATTGAATAAAGCCAGCAGCCCTTGCTGGCTTTATGATGTCTGAAATACAATTCTTAGATAAATAGCGCACATGACTTGCCATAGTAGACCTTAAACTGAGATAATCCACGGTCAAGTCTCATAAGAGCAAGGTAACATATAGGTCGGCTTGATCATGAGTCGATATAGGCATACTTTTCAATAAGATTCAGACGTACAAGAAATGGCTGAAAAACGTAATATTTTTCTGGTAGGCCCTATGGGCGCAGGTAAAAGCACAATTGGTCGCCATCTGGCGCAAATGCTGCATTTAGAATTCCACGATTCAGATCAAGAGATTGAACAACGCACAGGCGCTGATATTGCTTGGGTGTTTGACGTCGAAGGTGAAGAAGGCTTCCGTCGTCGTGAAGCTCAGGTTATTGCTGATCTGTCTGAAAAACAAGGTATCGTCCTTGCCACCGGTGGTGGTTCAGTACAGAGCAAAGATATCCGTAATCATCTATCTGCGCGTGGCATTGTGGTGTATTTGGAAACCACTATCGACAAACAGGTCGCTCGTACTCAGAGGGACAAGCGACGCCCATTATTGCAAGTGGATGACCCAAGAGAAGTGTTGGAGAGTCTTGCTGAAATCCGTAACCCGTTGTACGAAGAGATTGCCGATGTGATCGTTAAAACCGATGATCAAAGTGCAAAGATCGTTGCAAATCAGATCATTGAGAAATTAGGTTTCTAAGCAGAATGATGAAGCAAATTCAGGTTGATTTAGGTATACGTAGTTATCCCATTTATATTGGCCAGAGTTTGATGAGTGATGGCGAGACTTTGTCTCGCTACCTGCTTAAAAAACGTATTCTTATCGTCACCAATGAAACTGTCGCGCCTTTGTATCTTAAACAGATACAAGAGACGATGGCTTCGTTTGGTGAGGTAGAGAGCGTAATCCTCCCCGATGGCGAACAATTCAAAGACTTAGCGCATTTAGACACTATTTTCACCGCATTATTGCAGCGAAACTATGGTCGAGATTCAGTGCTGGTGGCTTTGGGTGGCGGCGTGATTGGTGATATGACGGGATTTGCTGCCGCATGTTATCAACGCGGGGTCGATTTTATTCAAATTCCTACAACCCTATTGTCGCAGGTGGATTCTTCCGTCGGCGGTAAAACCGCGGTTAATCATCCCCTAGGCAAAAATATGATTGGGGCCTTCTATCAGCCGCAACTCGTATTGATCGATACCCTATGTTTACAGACTTTACCCGCACGTGAGTTTGCCGCAGGTATGGCTGAAGTGATTAAGTATGGCATCATGTGGGATGGTGAGTTTTTTCAATGGCTTGAGAATAATGTACAAGCCCTCAAGCGCTTAGACACTGAGGCGCTGGTATATGCGATTTCTCGCTGCTGTGAGATTAAGGCCGATGTAGTAAGCCAAGATGAGACTGAGCAGGGTGTTCGCGCGTTATTAAACCTTGGGCATACCTTTGGGCATGCCATTGAAGCTGAGATGGGCTATGGCAATTGGTTGCATGGCGAAGCCGTTGCGGCTGGCACGGTCCTTGCTGCTCAAACGGCTAGATCATTGGGATTGATTGATGAGTCAATTGTTTGTCGTATTGTGCAATTACTACAAGCCTTCGATCTTCCCGTGAGTGCGCCGGAATCTATGGGTTTCGACAGTTTCATTCAACATATGCGACGCGATAAAAAAGTGTTAGGCGGTCAGATTCGACTCGTACTCCCGACGGCAATTGGTCAAGCGGACGTATTTAGTCAAGTCCCTGAATCTACCCTCGAACAGGTTATCCGCTGCGCATAAGCATGGTGTGGTGGGCGAGTGACGTTTCAGGGTTTGGTCTTACTTCCTTCGCAGGAAGCCCTCGTACAAAGGTTGCATCATAGTGCCAGTTACAGCGATCAGCTGCTGGTGCTTTCTGGTGGCCAAGGTTCAGGTAAAACTACACTCTTAACAGCATTAGCGACCGATTTTGATGAGTCAAATGCGGCATTAGTGATCTGCCCTATGCATGCCGATAATGCTGAAATTCGCCGTAAAATTTTAGTGCAGCTGATCTCTTCCCCCATTTTTGACGACGAAATTCCCCTCGCAGAAACCTTATTGCGGGTGGCATCCACACAAACCAAGCCCTTACATATCATCATCGACGATGCCCATCTGCTTTCTAAAGAGTTGTGGGCCGAGTGCATCATTCTCAATCAGATCCAATGTGCGGGTAAGAATATTGCCGTGACCTTGGCAGTGCCACCGGCATTTTTAGCGGAGTTATTGTCACAGTTGCCTGAGTCATTAAGGCGACAGGTGCTGCCCGTGAGCATTGAGCCGCTGAGTATTCCCGAGCGTGAGGCTTTGTATCAGACCTTGCTAAGGTGTAGTGATCAAAATCCTTTTACTCCTAGGGATATAGTGCGCGCTCAACTCGAAAAACAGATGGGAACACCTCAAGAGGTGGTTAATCTGCTCGAATTGGCACTCCATGGTCAGCCAGAAAAAACATCGCTGTGGACACGATATAAAATAGTATCCCTCAGCGTTGTGAGCGTGCTGGTGGCTTTGGTGATTTGGTTTGCTGTTACTCGGCCACTTATTCCAGAACCGCAGCCTAGTCTAGTCACTTACCCCGCAATTGACTCGCCTGCATTCTTAGCTTTAGGTCAGCAGCGGTTGGCGCCTTATTTTCATCAGCGTTCAGAGTCATTTAAACTTTCTCAACAACGGCTCGATACAATCGAAGCGGATCCCCTGGAAGATTTTCATGGTGAGGAACCTCAGGCTGGAGCAGATGCGACGACTGAGCTACCCGTCGATGAGGCGAGCAGTAAAGCCGATAATGTCGAACCCGCCACAGCACTAGATTCGCCCCAGCTTGAAGGCGCTACGTTCGAAGAATCCCTGCTCGAACAAGCTAAGGCCACAAATCCGTTAGATAGCGCCGATACCGCGCCAAAAACCGATATTACGTCGTCGCAGGTTACCCCACTCCAGAAACCCTCTAAGGGTTATACCATACAGGTTGCGACGATTTCGCAATTAGATTCACTACATAAAACCCTTAAAATACTTGAAGGGGCAGAAGATGTGCGGGTCGCAAAGTATAAGCATCTTTGGGTTGTGCTTGCGGGCAACTATAGTGATAGCAAATTGGCCCATGAGGCTGCGGCTAAGTTAACCAAACAGTATCGCCTTGACTCACTTTGGGTAAGAAAATGGACCGAATTGGGGGCGTATCAGTTACAAGAAACACACCCAAATCGTGAAATCTCAGAATAAACAGAGTACAATCATGGCCTTTATTTTTGTCGGCATTCATCAAGTTAAATGATAAAAAAACATAGAGCCTTCCTTAAATGGGCTGGTGGAAAATTTAAACTGGTGGATGAGTTGGCAAACTACTTACCCGCAGGCGACCGTTTGGTTGAGCCATTTGTGGGCGCGGGTTCCGTATTCTTAAATACCGACTATCCCAGCTATTTGCTCTGCGATATCAATGAAGATCTGATTGAGCTGTACAAAATAGTGAAGGAAAGGCCTGCCGAGTATATCGACGCGGCTAAAAAGCTATTTGTCGATGAAATGAACCAAAAGGAAGCCTACTACAGAGTTCGTAGCGACTTTAACAAATGTCGCGATCCTTTCCAGCGCGCTGTATATTTCCTGTATTTAAACCGTCATGGTTTTAATGGCTTATGCCGTTATAACCGCAAGGGCGGTTTCAATGTGCCCTTCGGTTCATACAAAAAACCTTACTTTCCTGAGAAGGAAATTTGGGCCTTTTCAGAAAAAGCACAAAATGCAGAATTTAAGTGTATTGGTTACGAGCAAGCATTTGAGCAGACTCGTACTGGCGATGTTATTTATTGTGATCCACCCTATGCGCCATTATCGACAACCGCCAGCTTTACGACCTATGTCGGTGCGGGTTTTAGTTTAGATGATCAGGCGTTACTCGCCCGCCATTCCCGCCATACGGCACTGGAGCGCGGCATCCCTGTGTTGATCAGTAACCATGATATCCCCTTAACGCGGGAGTTATATCGTGGCGCCCACCTCGCAAAGATCCAAGTGCAACGTAATATCAGCCAAAATGGCAATGGCCGCAATAAAGTGGATGAGCTAATGGCCTTGTACGATGAAAACTATGATCTGCAGGATGAATGAGTTTTGTGGGTTAATCTTTGATGAAGGTTTTCAGCTAAGTATCTGACTAACAAGTAATATCAAACTGACGACTAAGGTTATCGCTAACATAATCCCCATAATGATATAGGGGATTGGCGAATGAGTTTGGAAATCCTTTTGTCGATTCTCACTGGATTGCACCCCGAAAAAAGCGGCTAAGGTGCTGTAGAAAACCTGCCAGATGCGGCTAAACATTAATAGGAAAGTTGTGAGTTGGTGGGTTTCATATCATCAATAGGTTTATCTTGATGACCGTGTAACAGCTCAAGTAGATCGACGAAATGAAACTGACTCGAGCGGTTCTTGCCCGTGAGCCAAGTTTTCCAGCTTAACGCTTGGGCTTGATTGGCACAGCGATTATTTGGGTGACTGCTAGGTAACGTATTGTTGTAACGGGCTTCGCTACTGCATGCGCAGGCAGTGTTATCAGTGCTTACTGTTAGTTTTTCAACACCAAACGCTAAGGTGGCGACTACCATTGCAGTAAACGCCAACATCATGGATGACTTAAAGGTCACCGAGCCTAAAATGTGAGAAAACCGAGTTAACCGCCCTTTCATGATACTTCCCTTGAAATCTTCTAGGTGCACACTAGCGACTCGAGTATAACAAATCCGCTTAGTTTATGAACAATAATTTATCAATCTGCGCTCATTTCTTCGCATAATTTAGCCTCGACCTTGGTCTAGTGATGACATATTCATACAAGAAGGCCCCATATGTAATGTTTTACGGGCATTTAGCGTGAGACGAATCGTCATAAATGTGGCTTCGACTATAGAGGCTTAACGCCGCTAAGGGTAAAATGAGGCACTTTTTATCCATTTGCAGCGAGTGTGTTATGCGTCCATTCTTAATTGCTCCATCAATTTTATCCGCCGATTTTGCCCGTTTAGGGGATGACGTTAAAGCCGTGTTAGATGCGGGCGCTGACGTAGTGCATTTTGATGTGATGGATAATCACTATGTGCCTAACCTGACGATTGGTCCTATGGTGTGTAAAGCCCTGCGTGATTATGGCATTACCGCCGATATCGATGTGCATCTTATGGTGAAACCCGTTGACCGTATCGTGCCTGATTTTGCTAAAGCTGGCGCGTCTATTATTACCTTCCACCCTGAAGCCTCAGAGCATGTCGATCGCACACTGCAGCTGATCAAAGAATCAGGCTGTAAGGCGGGCTTAGTGTTTAACCCTGCGACTCCGCTGCATTATCTTGACCATGTGATGGATAAACTCGATGTGATCCTATTAATGTCGGTCAATCCTGGCTTTGGTGGCCAATCTTTTATTCCTTCGACGTTAGATAAGCTGCGCCAAGTACGTGCACGTATCGATGCCAGTGGTTTCGACATTCGTTTAGAAGTCGATGGTGGCGTTAAGGTCGATAATATCGCCGAAATCGCGGCGGCGGGTGCGGATATGTTTGTCGCGGGTTCGGCCATTTTCGGCAAGCCAGATTATAAAGCCGTAGTTGATGAAATGCGTGCCGAACTGGCTAACGTTGGGGCTTAGGATATGTGGGAGCAGATTAAAGCCATCGCATTTGATCTCGATGGCACCCTTATCGATAGTGTGCCCGATCTTACCGTTGCCACCCAAGAAGCCTTAGCCGAGTTAGGCTTGGCAACTTGCTCTGAGACCCAAGTGCGCACTTGGGTTGGTAATGGCGCTGAAATGTTGATGCGCCGTGCCATGACTAACGCACTCGGTGCCGAGGTCGAGCAGGCTGCACTCGATGCGGCTATGCCAGTTTTTATGCATCATTATCAAGAGAACCTTGAGAAACACAGTGCGCTCTATAGCGACGTCCATCAAGTATTGCAAACCTTGTTTGATGCAGGCTTTAAGCTGGCCGTTGTCACCAATAAACCCTACCGTTTTACGTTACCTTTGCTCGAAGCCTTCAAGATAAATGGCTTTTTCAGCTTAGTATTAGGCGGTGATTCTCTTGCGAAGATGAAGCCTGATCCTTTACCTCTGCAGCATCTGCTGAAGGAATGGCAGTTAGATAAAGCCGAGTTATTGATGGTTGGCGACTCTAAAAATGACATTTTAGCGGCGAAAGCGGCAGGTGTTGCATCAATCGGCTTGACCTATGGCTACAACTACGGTGAAGATATTGGGCTCGCTGGCCCAGATGCCGTTTGTGAGCAATTTAACGATATTTTGAACTGGATAAATCCAACAAAGCGTTAATTTAATGGATTCTTTTTATTTATAGATAGTGGAGCAATGACGTAATGACCAAACCCATAGTACTCAGCGGTGCACAGCCGTCCGGCGAATTAACCATAGGTAACTACATGGGTGCATTGCGTCAATGGGTTGCGATGCAAGATAGCCACGACTGCCTCTATTGTGTGGTCGACTTGCATGCTATTACCGTGCGCCAAGATCCTAAGGCGCTGCGCGAAGCCTGTTTAGATACTTTAGCCCTGTATTTGGCCTGTGGCGTCGATCCTAAAAAGAGTACAGTGTTTATCCAGTCACAGGTACCGCAGCACACCCAATTAGGCTGGGCGTTAAACTGCTACACCCAAATGGGTGAACTGAGCCGCATGACGCAGTTTAAGGATAAGTCACAAAAGCATGCTAACAACATCAACGTGGGTCTGTTTGGTTACCCTGTGCTGATGGCGGCGGATATTCTGCTGTATCAAGCGAACGAAATTCCGGTTGGGCAAGATCAGAAGCAACACCTTGAGTTAACGCGTGATATCGCAACTCGCTTTAATAATGCCTACGGCGATACTTTCACTATTCCTGAGCCGTTTATTCCTGAACATGGCGCTAAGGTGATGTCGTTGCAGGAGCCGCTGAAGAAGATGTCTAAGTCGGACGAAAATCGTAACAACGTTATCGGCCTGCTAGAAGATCCCAAATCCGTGCTGAAAAAGCTGAAAAAAGCCATGACAGATAGCGATGAGCCGCCAGTGGTGCGTTTCGATTTTGACAATAAGCCGGGCGTTTCTAACCTGCTGAGCCTAATGTCGGGTGTGACAGGCCAAAGCATTTCCAGCCTAGAAGCCGAGTTTGAAGGCAAGATGTACGGCCATTTGAAGGTTGCCGCCGGTGAAGCGGTTGTGGGCATGTTAGAGCCACTGCAAGAGCGTTACCGCGCAATTCGTGCCGATCGTGCATACTTAGACCAAGTGATGAAAGCGGGCGCCGAGAATGCACAGGCACGCGCCGAAGTGACGCTGAAGAAAGTCTACGAGAAGATAGGTTTACTCGTCTAATCAATCGATATCGATAAACGAAGCCGACGTTCGCGTCGGCTTTTTTGTGCCTGTAAGTTGTTATTAGGCCTGGGATTTTAGCCAAGAGGAGAAGGCGGCAATCGCAGGTTCAGATAGGCGGCGTTGTTTACAGAAGAAGGTAAATTCAAACCCGGTATGCACATCGGGTAGATTCACTGCAACTAGTCGCCCGGTTGCAATATCTCCCGCCACCATAAAATCGGGGGCGAGCGCGACACCTTGGCCCGCGATCGCGGCTTCAATCGCCATCACTATGTGGCTAAATATATGTTGCTGTTCATTATTGAGTGGAATCGTATGGGCCGATGACCACTTGCGCCAGTCGAGTCCGAGCGGTCCTTCATCCACAACCAGTAAAGCTTGTTGCTGAAAATTAGCTAGGCTGATATCACGCCATTTAGGGTAAAGAGTGGGGCTACAGACGGGGATTAAACGCTCCTTATGCAGTAGTTGTTGCCAATATCCCCGTAGATTCAGTTTGCTGGCGATAAAGATATCCGCAGAGCTAGTGCTTAAGTCGGGATCTTGGGTGATCATTTCGAGGCGGATTTTCACACTCGGATATTGGCGACGAAAATCGGTTAGGCGCGGTATCAACCACTTGACCGCAAATGAGCTATATACGGCTAAACAGAGTTGCTGGTTGGGCGTATCACGCAGCTTAAGATTGAGATCGCCCAACTC
Organism: Shewanella sp. KJ2020; assembly: GCF_024197625.1. Classification (NCBI taxonomy): domain Bacteria; kingdom Pseudomonadati; phylum Pseudomonadota; class Gammaproteobacteria; order Alteromonadales; family Shewanellaceae; genus Shewanella; species Shewanella sp. KJ2020. Next base: position 30,966 of record NZ_JAKUKD010000027.1, read on the forward strand.
ATTGAAAATGCGCTCTAACTCAATAAATAGACTCTGGCCCTTTGGGGTGAGTTGTAGCTTACGGCCTTGGCGATCAAAGAGTTGTTCAGCAAAATATTCTTCCAGTACTCGCACTTGGTGGGATACCGCGCTTTGGGTGATGCACAGTTCATCCGCCGCTTTAGAGAAGTGGGCCTGTCTCGCTGCGGCCTCAAAGACCTGTAATGCGCGTAATGGAGGAAGTTTTCTCATGTTTTTCAATATATAAAAAATTTAGTATGAATTTAATTCATTCAGCATGAGAAAGCATCATTTCAGCTTACCTTTTGTGGGCTCTATCATGCAGCCATTGAAATTTATGGATGTTATAAAATGCAGCGCCCTATAGTTATCGGTTTGATTTTATTGATAGTGGGTAATCTATTTAGCGCGTTCTACGATGTATCGATCAAGTGGTTACCGGACGATGCTAATGCCGCCACTTTTCTGCTCGTAAGGCAAATCTGTTCAGTATTCATGTTGTTGCCCGTGTGGCTATATGCGCAAAGGCCAATGACCACACATATTTCAGTTCACCTTTGGCGTGCCAACATAGGCTCAGTTGGCGCGCTATTTTTAATTATCGGTTTAATGGCGCTGCCGCTCGCCACTGTGAGTTCGTTGTTTTACTCTGCGCCCTTGATGATTATGCTAATGGGCTATTGGTTTCTTAAGGAGCGTATTACCACTGGGCAGGTCATCTGCGCCTTATTGGGCTTCGTTGGGATCTTGATTATCCTGCGCCCAAGCGAGATGAATTGGTTTGGTCTGGCGGTATTGTTTTCGGCTTTTACCTTTGCGGTGAATCAACTTACCTTAAAAAAGGTGCCAAATACTGAGCATCCGGTGCTTACCCTTATGCTTTATAACTTGCTCGGTATTCCGGCCACATTACTGATCGCCGCCTTCCAAGGCTTACAGGGGATGAGTTGGGGATTACTCGGTATAGCCTTACTCAGCAACGCATTTTTATTAATTTACCATTGGTTTTGCGTGCTTGCTTACCGTAAGGCGCAGGCGAGTGATATTGCGATAGCGGAATATACTGGGTTGTTATTTATCGTATTTTTGGGTTGGTTGCTGTTCGATGAATGGTTGGATAGCTTGAGTTGGGTCGGTGCCGCGTTAATTGTATTACCGTCGTTATTTTTACCTTGGATAGGGATGCTATTGGCCCAGCAGCCTAAGGTTATCGAGCATTTGCGAGCCGAACCCTTAGCGATTGAGGGCGTAGAGGGCGAGCCTAAGCGTTAACCGCTTAGGCTTAACCGACATTATTCGACGTATTCGAAGACTTTAACCACTTTACGCACGCCCGCAGTATTACGGGCGATATCGACGGCTAAATCTGCCTGTGAGCGGTGGATAAGCCCAAGCAGGAAGACCTCCCCATTTTCAGTGATCACTTTGATGCGGGTAACATCCAACTGTTTCTCGTTGAGCATGCGCCCCTTTACCTTAGTCGTGACCCAAGTGTCATTGCTGCGGGTAGTAAAGGAGGTGGGATTACCAATACGGATTTGATTGTGGATCTTGCCGCCAAGCTTAAGATCCTGCACGACTTTAATCGCCTTATCCCTGAGCATAGAGTTCGGGGCTTGGCCAATCATAAGCACATTGCCATTCACCGATACACCCGTGATATTGGTTAGTTTTTTAAGATCTTCTTGCTCCAGCAGTGCGCTAGTGATCTTAAAATCCGTGTTGGTGTCATCGAGCTGAGTTTTTACGGTACGCTCATCATTGGCCATCATAGCGCCACTCACTGCGCCCACCATAACGGCACCAGCGCAGCCCTGCAGCAGCAAGCAAACCATTAATAACGGGGCAGCGTGCCTCATTGTTGCTCATCCTGTGGGAAAAGCGTGCGGTCGATATTGTCACACAGACAATGGATCACTAGCAGATGCACTTCTTGAATTCGGGCCGTAACATTGGAAGGCACACGGATTTCTACATCGCCAACACTCAATAAACCCGCCATCGCGCCGCCATCTTTACCCGTGAGGGCGACTATGGTCATATCGCGGCTGAGGGCCGCTTCCATGGCTTTGATCACGTTGCCAGAATTACCGCTGGTGGAAATGGCTAACAGGATATCACCAGGTTGGCCTAAGGCTAAGATTTGCTTTGAGAAAATCTCATTATAGCTATAGTCATTTGCAATGGCCGTGATGGTCGATGTGTCGGTTGACAGGGCAATGGCTGGCAATGGTGGACGCTCAATCTCATAGCGGTTTAATAGCTCGGCCGAGAAGTGCTGCGCATCGCCGGCACTGCCGCCGTTGCCACAGGCGAGGATTTTATTGCCGCCCAAAAGACAGTGCACCATCATTTCGGCCGCTTTGGCGATGGATTCTGGCAGTGCTTCGGCTGCATCGATTTTAGTCTGGATAGATTCAGTAAAGCTGTCTTTAATGCGTTCTAACATGGATACATCCTTTTGGGATAAAGTGTTGCTATCATGCCATATTTCCATCGGGGAGTTGAGGCATAAGCGTTAAAAATTATTCGATTAGCTGAGTCGAAGACCTCGTTTAAAAGGCATCGACTAGCCAGTGGATTTGCGCGTCCTCGATGGCGACAACGTCGAACCGGCACGGCACATCCAGTTTATGCGTCTGTAAATAGTGGCTGGCCGCCATGCGGATCCTGCCGATTTGTGCTTTGCTAAGTGCTTGTATTGCGCCGCCAAATTGATTTGCCGAGCGGTATTTCACTTCAACAAATACCCAATACTTCTGATGGCGCATCACTAAATCAATTTCACCGAAGGGATAGCGGACATTGCGTTCGACAAAGGTTAACCCTTGTTGTTCAAGGTAACGTTGGGCGAGTGTTTCTGCCTGCTGTCCAGGTGTCATAGTTGACGAAAACTACCTCTCTGATACCGTCCCCAGCTCAATTGGCGGTTGAGAACTCCATCGGGACTAACCGATAAGACACCACTACGGCCATTAAACTGGAAGCCAGGGAATGAGCGCATTTGGGCGAGTTTGCTGATCAAGTCCATTGCGTCATAACCCATGATAAACAAGCGTTTTTGACCGTTATTCCAGCCTGACCATAGGGTATTAACCATCAGGTTTTCTTCGCCATTTTGCATTAGCCAGGGGGCATCGCTCATGGTTAAGTTATTTAAATCCTGCGCAGTTTGGCTCGATTCATTATCGATACGGCTACGGCTAGATGTGTACAAAGGTACTGGCTGAGTAAAGACGCTGAAGTTGACATCGATAAAGGCTTTTAGCAGGGTTAGCTCCTGCGGCGTCGAGATCATATAAATAGCATCTATATCTTGGCGCGAGCGAAAATCGGATTGTACTGAGCTCCCTAAGAGTTCCTTAATACGGGCAATACGGGCTTGGCTATCGCTGACGCCAAGGGCATCTTGTACTGTGGTTCGCATTTTGTCACCGCCATCGTAGTAATAGACTTCGATGGGGGTGTCACTCTTTTTCTTCCACGCTTGAATGAAGCTCTCGGCCATACGTTTACCTATGGCATCGTTGCTGGCGAGCAATAGTGGCATCGTCACGCCATCTTGGTACATGCGAGTGGCGGCGTCGGCCGCTTCCTGTGCGGGGGAGAGTGAAAAGTAAAACTTATTGATATCAGGTACGAACTTGTCGGTCTGATTTAAAAATAGCTGTGGAATTGGTGCAGTCGGCGCTGTGGTTGTCGCCCCTGTTGCCGCTGTTGTCACGGTACTTGTCGTGGTGTTCAGTGCCAATAGCTGATCGATTTCATTCGGCAATAGCGGGCCAATGATAAATTCAGCGCCCGCATTTACCGCTTGTTGATAGGCGGAAACGGCATCGTTGGCTGTGTCGTAAAAATTCACTGAAACCTGCTCATTGGGTTTCGCTAAGTAACTGGCCAAAATACCTTGGCGAATCGCATTGGCGGCGGTGGCTCTCGAGCCTGTCAATGGCAAGAGTACGGCAATATTCTTGGGCGTAAATGGCTTAGCGTTTAACGCTCGATCTAAATCGGCGGGCAGTTTGGCTGCGGCAGGATGGTAAGGGTTTTGTTTCTGCCATTCGCCTAAATAGCGCACCAGCTGCGAGGGATCGACGGCATAATGTTTGGCAATATAAGCCAGCTGCAACCAACCGGCAAAGACTGGACTCTTAGTATCTTGGGTAAAGGTCTGCAGGGTTTGCTCATGCATAGGTTGTAACACTTGCCAAATTTGGTTATTGACCTCATTTGCCTCGGCGGGAGGTAAATAGCTGGTCAATAAACTTAGCTCGCGTACTTGCTCAATCGGCTGTTTATTTAACTGATATAAGTGAGCTTTAAATTGATGATAGGTGGCCATTTGCCAGCCGGGTAACACCCAAGTGCTTGGGTAGCTCAGGGTTTTGAGCGCCTCGACATAGGTCGATGTATGCTCAAGCACCCGGGCCGTAAGGTATTTATGCTCGGCCAATAGGGTTGGACTTTGAGTTAAACTGGGCAACATAGACTTCAGCAGCTTTTGCGCGGCAGCATAATCGTTGGCATTGATATAGGCATGTGCCGCCAACAGCAGGTTAGTATCGCGCTGCTGTGGATCTTTGCTGTTGCTTGCCTGTGCTAAATACACATTGGGCGCCAAAGGAGCAGAAGCTAACGAGGTGGCCGCTGTGGGGGCAGTACTCGTCGAGGTTGTTGGCGCTTGAGTGCCACAACCTGCCAAAACTGCCGATAAAATGGCCACGGAAATAAACTTAGTTGTATTCAGGCTTTTTAACACTGGGCTTCACTCTGGTAAGATGCTGCCTCTAGTTTAACCTTCTCTCGCGCTTGACGAAAGTCTTGGCACTGTCATTACAGAGGTATATATGGACCAAAGCGTCGCACTCTACATAGTTCCCACTCCCATAGGTAATTTGGGCGACATGAGTTCACGGGCCATAGAGGTGCTAAATCAGGTTTCGTTGATCGCTTGTGAAGATACGCGCCACAGCGGTAAGTTATTGAGCCATTTTGGTATCACGACAAAAACTATTGCACTTCACGACCATAACGAGCGTGCTCGTGCCCAGTGGATTGTGGATCAACTGGCTGCGGGGCAGTCAATCGCGCTGATTTCCGATGCGGGTACACCGCTGATCTCCGATCCCGGTTATCATCTCGTGTCCCATGTGCGTCAATCGGGCTTTAATGTTATTCCGCTACCCGGTCCCTGCGCCGCAATTACCGCATTGAGCGCTTCCGGTTTGCCATCGGATCGCTTCTCCTTCGAAGGATTTTTACCCTCAAAGGAAAAAGCCCGCGCAGACAAGTTATTAGAACTAAAAGAAGATCCACGCACGCTGATTTTTTACGAATCACCACACCGTATCGAGCACAGTTTAACGACTATGGTCGAGGTACTCGGCGGTGATCGCCATGTGGTGATGGCGCGGGAAGTGACCAAAACCTTTGAAACTTTTTTATCGGGTCCCGTTTCAGAAGTGCTGGCCACAGTGAGTACCGATCCCAATCAGCAGAAGGGAGAAATAGTACTGATGGTGCACGGTTATCATCTCAATGACGATGAAGCCATTCCCACGGTCGCCATTAACACCCTAAAACTTCTTTGCGAAGAATTGCCCCTTAAAAAAGCCGCCGCGATTGCCGCGCAAATCCACGGTCTTAAAAAGAACGCCTTGTATAAATACGGTTTAGAGTCTGATTTATAAGCGCTGACACTCGGTACTTGGATTAACTGTGGTACATAAAGGAGGCTTAGGCTATAATCCGCGCCGAGTTGGCCAGACAGTCGCCGCGTTCGCAAGAACGGGGAGGAAAGTCCGGGCTTCAAAGAGCGGGGTGCCAGGTAACGCCTGGGCGGTGTGAACCGACGACAAGTGCAACAGAGAGGAGACCGCCATCATAGCCTCGGCTAAGGTGGTAAGGGTGAAAGGGTGCGGTAAGAGCGCACCGTGCGGCTAGCAATAGTCCGTAGCAAGGTAAACTCCACCCGAAGCAAGACCAAATAGGGTTCCATATGACGTGGCTCGCGTTGGAACCGGGTAGGTCGCTTGAGCCTGTGAGCGATTGCAGGCCTAGATGAATGACTGTCCAAGACAGGACCCGGCTTATCGGCCAACTCAAACCTTTCGAAGTAAAAGGCCTCGCAGCGATGCGAGGCCTTTTATTTTTCTGGCTGTGCGATTAATTGATGCATAAAGAAGAGAAGGAGCTGAACCCTTTCTAGGTTTTCTACGAAGCTGTTTTACGCTGGTTTTTGGTCAAGGAAAACAAAGTATTGTTACACCTTACTGTATTTCTTTATTGAGTGGAATAATCCTGTGTCATCAACATGGAAGATTACGATTTTGCTATTCATCAAACCTAGCCAAATCACTATCAAAAGCTTCTCGACTTCTTCAAAAAACACCTAATTTCATAAAAAAATAAAGTTTTTTGATTTAGATGCTGTCCCACCAAAGTTCCCGGCATTAAAAGTTATCGTTTTTGTTAAACCGAACCGAATTGTATTTTGAGCTTAATAAATGCTAACTTGCTGACATAATTAATTTACTCATCCAAGCTCAGTAAGCCCTATCCCAGCAGGATTTAAACGAACAATCTGGATGAAAAACAGTCAGACGCAAGGAGCAAGAAAATATGGCAGAACTATTCACGGCGTATGGTAAAGCGGCAATGTATGCTGCCTGCCTAGAAAATAGTTTAATCCTTCTTATAGCTCTAGCTCGAAGCTCTTCTCTGTGTGATGGTTTTTCTTTTGAACACAACAAGTTAAAACAAAAAACACTCGGTGCTCTTATAAATGAAGCGAAAAAGTCTTCAATTTTCAGCTCCGAGTCAAATAAAAACCTAGATCTGATTTTGAAATATAGAAACTGGATGGTTCATGATATTGCCCGAGATGCTTTAGGGTTCATCTTACAAAAAGATGGTAATGCTATCTTAGCGAATACTCTTTGCGAACTAAGCGAATTTTTCCATGAAACGTCAGAAATGGTTTATGCAAAAATAGCTGAGCTTTGTGAGCTGCGTGGAATTAATCAAGCGGATATTGATAATCTAGTGAAATCAGTTTTTGAAGCGCAAATCGAGCCTGACAAATCAAACAATCAGAACGCCAGTAAAACAGATAGCTTTGTTTGAGGCATTAACTTATGTGAGGTAACAATGTGAGTAACCTGACTGAATATGAATGCGCCGCGTGTGGTATAAAAAAGCTGCACGACTCTACAAAGAGGAGTGCCCCATTTGATTGGTGCTTTCGGGATATTGAAAACACAATATATTTACTATGCAACTCCTGTGGTATCGAAGGGGCACACGCTTCAGATATTTCTCCTAGCTTATGTAGAAAATTCGCAAGTAAAGGTATTTATTTCAAAGGTTGCGAGCAGTGGGGAATAAAACAGCTAATCAGTGATGATATTTAACAAGCGCTTTAGGCATAGTGGCCTGTGACCCGCTGGACTTCAAGCATGTAGCTTGCCCTCTAAACGGACGAACAATGCAATAGGAGACAACATGACCGATGAGAACTTGAAATTAGTAGTCGAAAAACTCGCTATTCCAGTTTATGAAGAAGCTCTAAGTCCTTTTGCTAAAGAATTATCAAAGGGTTTAGTCTCCATAGCAAAAATCGTAAACTCTGGAGTTTTCTTAGTAGAAGACAGCGTTCACGCGATCACAAGCGTATTACGGATGACAGCTGAAAGTCTAACATTTTTGCCACCCGAACAAATTTCATTCGACCGCCCAAGAGTTGCCCTTCAGGCTCTTAACGAGGTTAAATTCGCAATCAATGAAGATGAAATACAGCGTCTTTTTTCTAATCTAATATCAGCAAGTCTAGACAAAAGGACTTCGGGAAATGCTCATCCAGCGTATATCGAAATAATCAAACAACTACAGCCGGATGAAGCCAAAATACTTCGATTTATGTTTAATAAAGAACAGCATAGAAAAGGCCATGCACCTACGATTGATGTAGTCCAAGAGAACTTGGATGGCAAACACTTTCGGATGGCATCAACTACAGCAGAGGTAAACCTAATCTGTGAAGACGCTTATTGCGATAATCCTGAAAGCTCAGTCATGTATTTTTCCAACTTAAAACGGTTAGGCCTGTTATCAGCAACGTCAGGAACTTCTTTCTCGAAAGAAGAACATGAAAGAATTTTCTTGTCAGATAAAGTAAAAGAAATATGTAGTGTAAATTCGCATCTAGAAAAAGTTTCGTATAAAAGCGGACAATATAGCTTTACAGACTTTGGCCGAGGTTTTGCCAATTCATGTATAGGAATAAATAGCATTTAACAAGTAAGTTAACTCAGCCCCCCTTGCGCTGAACGGTTCAACGTAAAACAGCTCATATCAAGCGCTAAAAAATGCTATTAGCGTCCAGATATATCATTATCAAGTTAATGGTGACTATCTATTTAGCATTCAACTAGCAACACAAATAAGGTCAGCGTGTATGCTTCAATAAATGCCGCGGATATAGCCTAGGAATGCGGCTCACTGAGCCAAATAAATACACTTCAATTGCATTGGATGTGATACCAGATCCTAAATACACTTAACTTCAGGATCCTAGCCTACCTCTGAGACCCATTAAGGAAGCTTTGGAGGGCGATATTCTGATAATCAAACCGCTTAAAAGCTTTGTTTGACTAAGAAGCGCCATTCCCAGCTATTCACTGAATCGCCGCTGGTATAGGGGATGGAAAGATCGATATGGGCGACGTTGCCGTAGCTGGAGCGCGAGGAGTAAATGCGGGCGCCAATGCCGATGCTACCGAGCGGGCCGCTGACTTCGTTGTTTTCGGCCAGTGGTCCGCCCGAGGCTTGGCCTAGGTCGGTAAAGACGGCCCAGCCGAGTTCTGCCAACTGATACAGATTAATATTGGGATAATTGCGGATTTCGGCGGTCAGTAACCATTGGTTGTCACCCAATTGGTAATCGTTGGGATAACCGCGCACGCCGGTTTCATCCCCCAGTCCGGTTGTCAGATCCAGATAGGTATTGTTGGATATGCTACCCCATGCCTTACCATAGGCCGTCCATTTGGGATTGATTTGATAGAAGTATTCGGCTTGGACATTGACTTGGTAGGTATCTGCTTGAGTCGTCCCAAGCGTACTGGAACCGCCCATTTCGAGTAACCACAGTTGATCGTCAAACTTGTAGCCAGCGCTACTTTGCCACTTAAGGTGGTAGCCTAGGGGGCTGTTATCGGCTATATCTTTGGTTTCTATGCCAAATTGTACGTAGTGATGCCAACCTAAATTAAAGTCCTCGTTATTAGTGATCAGATGGACATTGTTCAGTACATGAAAATCATCTTGGATAAACTCATAGGCCACCCAAGGGTACATAAAGTCCCTGTCCTGAGGCAGCTCGGAGTTGGGGTAGGTGTTTAAGTTGGCAAACTCATGTTTATCTTGGGTAAAACCTGTGATGACGCGGGAGAGATTGTCAGTATTTCTATCGATTAACCAGCCGTATTTCAGGTTGAGGTAGTCGATACTGTGCGCAAACTCATTCATATCTTGGCCGTTCTGCCTCAGGGTATCGATACGGCTATCATCTAAATATTCTGCCGAGTACATGGTTTGCGTATTAAGGGCATAGAAGGGTTTGCTTACATACACATGTTTGGCTTGGCCATCGCTGTTATCGTAAAATTCGGCCGCGACTATGCCATGTTCGATAATGCTGATGGGGGCTTCGAAGGCAAATTTGTAACCCGTACGCGACTCATCGGATTTATACTTTAAGCGTGTGCGTATCCCTGTGCCGAACAGGTTATCTTCCTTGATCCCAAAGGAATATTGGGTGTCGCCCCCCGAGCTACTAAAACTCGCCGTGGGTAATAATGACCAGTTATCCCAAGTCTCAATGACGATGGATTCATCCTCGGGGTTAGTGTCGGATTGCGGATCTTTTTCGGCAATATAAATCTTAGCGTCACGAATATAGGATTCGGCGCGTAGCAGACGCTGGGATTCGTCGAGATCTTTTTGAGTGACTTGATCATTTTCACTGAAGGTGAGTCTATCTCGAACGACATATTCTTTGGTGTTGATATGCAGGTAGTTTGCCCAGCGGTGGATAAAAAAGGCATCGGGAGCGGATTCATCGAAGATGGGATTACTTACGACCACAATCTTGCCGACGTTTTTAGTCTCTTTGGCTTGGGTTTTAATTTGGGCTTGGGCCGTTGCAGCGCCAGCGGCATCATCTGCTCTGGCGGCACACATTAGGCTGCCAATGCAACAGGGTAGGATGCATACACACTGGATGAATTTCTGCATAAAAGCTCACTCCCGTGGAATTGACGACTGCAGCGGTATAAAACTCACTCTGCAATTCACAATTTAATAACACACAGGAACTGGCCGTTAGTCAAGGAAACATTTTAATAAGATAATGATTTTACTTAAGGTTAACTTAAGAATGAGGCTGGGCAAGGGCTCCAGCCAGATCCTCATTTTTTAGAGTGTTCGCCTTGGCGGGACGACAACGTTAGCGAAGATAAGCCCAGCGACCAGCGACATAAAGATTAAAAAAATCTGCGAGCCAATATGGGACTGGTTAAGCATAGTCTCGCCGGAAATAAGCGTATTGAGACCGATATAGGTTTTACTGCCGGGCACTAAGATGACTATCCCCTGTAGCAGGGCGATAGAGGCGGGTGCCTTCATCCAACGGGCATAAAGATTGGAGTAAATCCCTACCGCGAGGGCGCCGAAGAAAATCCCCACAGAGTCGCCAAAAAAATGCCCGCCCAGCATGGCGGAGAAAAAGGCGACAATCCCCGCGAGCACGCCCCAAGGGGAATCCTGCATACGGGCCTTGAAGATAAATACCAGAGCCATGGATAAAATGGGTACCGCCGACCAAATTGCCCAGCGGGGCAGGCCCTCGGGTTCGATATGAATCGCTTCGCCAAAGAAGGCTTTACCAATTGCCATGCCGAGCACCGCACCAAAGTACAGCTTAAACAACAGCATACTCGCGTCCATAATCCGTGCCGTGCCCGAGATTAAATCCCGTGCGGCCAGTTCTGCTAGGCCTAAGGTTAAGGCTAAACCAGGAATAAAGATGATGATCGAGGAGAGGATCACCACGGGAATATTGATATTGGGGTCGATGCGAGCAATGGCGCAGGCGGCAATGGCACAGGTGATAGTGGCAAAGGGCTCAAGCACTTCGGTCATGCGGGCCGAACGCTCTGCACGGTAAACAAAGCCGTAAACGAACATACCCAACAGGCCTGACCAAAACACATCGTTCCAACCTGTGCCCATTAACATGGCAAAGGCCGCCGCCGAGGTGCCAAAGGAAAAACAGGTTAAGGCTGGACCATAGGGGTTGGGTTTATTGGCGATTTCTTCGAGCCTGTCTAAGGCTTCGGCTAAGGTGCGCTTGCCCGAGGTGAGCTCATCGACTAACTCATCGGTGCGGGCGAGTGAGCCTAAATCGAGTTCGCCGGGTTTAACCCTAGCCACATGGTTATATTCTTGATCTGTATCGTGCTGTAAAACAAAGGTCATCGACGTTGGCGAGATCAGGAAATACCCCTCGATACCTAAGGTGCGCGCAACGGTTTGTAAGTGGGTTTCAAGGCGGTAAGCGGGTGTGCCAAACTTATGCAAGGCTTTGCCTAGCTTTATGATAAATTTACGCTTTTTGATAAACTCTTCGTTATCCAATCGGGGTATTCACTGTTTCTAAAGTTGTTAGGGAGCACGGGCGCATATTAACCTATCTTGTCGCGTAAAGGTTAATGGCTTTTAACCTGAATACAAATAAATTGCTGATTTTTTGCGGTTCGGGCTATAGTCAATTTTTTCAATGGGGAAATGGAACATGCCTTTGATGGTTACCGGTTTGTACGCCAGCTTGACTGGCCTGTTGATAGTGGCGTTGGCCTATCGGGTGGTGAAATTAAGACGCAGCCAAAAAATTGGTTTGGGTGATGGCGGTAATAACGCCCTTGTATTGGCGGGGCGTGTCCATGCAAATCTGATTGAAAATGCGCCTATCGCTTTGATTTTAATGATACTGGCAGAAACGGGCGGTTTAGCTCCATTCTATTTACACTGTTTTGGTACTGTGTGGATTGTGGCGCGTTTACTCCATGCCATCGGCCTGACTCAAGGCAAGGGCGGTTATCATTTTGGCCGTTTCTGGGGCGTGTTACTGACCTGGATAGTGATCATCGCGTTGGCTTTAGTGAATCTCGTGCATTTTGCCAAGACCTTATAAGCCTGCCGGGTTGCTCACTCGCCCCTAAGCCATATCCATAGCCGATTTAAGGGTATTACTGCCGAGGTTGAAATACCCTGAAAAACGCCCTGATTGGTGTTTTTTTAATCGCACATAACCTAGGTTGCCTGCTATACTCCGCGTCCCTAAATCGGCGCGGCGCTTTTTTGCTTCGCCTTTGTTTGACATTACGCTTTCGGGTCAAAATCAATGCAAGTTGAATCCACACTTTTTAGTCATCCCAAATATTGGGCCGAGTGCTATGGCACTGCGCCTTTCTTACCTATGTCCCGCAGGGAGATGGATAAGCTCGGCTGGGATAGCTGCGACATTATTATTGTCACAGGTGATGCTTATGTGGACCATCCCAGCTTTGGTATGGCGGTCATCGGCCGTATGTTAGAAGCCCAAGGCTATCGCGTGGGGATTATTGCCCAGCCCGATTGGTCGAGCAAAGACGCCTTTATGCAGTTAGGTCGTCCCAATCTGTTTTTTGGCGTCACCGCCGGTAATATGGATTCGATGATCAACCGCTATACCGCTGACCGCCGTATCCGTACCGACGATGCCTATACCCCTGACGATATCGGTGGCAAGCGCCCCGACCGCGCCGTGACTGTGTACACCCAGCGTTGTAAAGAAGCCTTTAAGGATGTGCCGGTGGTTATCGGCGGCATTGAGGCGAGCCTGCGCCGTATCGCCCATTACGATTATTGGTCGGACAAAGTGCGCCGCAGTGTGATTTTCGATGCTAAGGCCGACATTTTAATGTACGGCAATGCCGAGCGGCCATTGGCCGAAGTGGCTCGCCGTTTAGCGGCGGGTGAGTCGATTAACGATCTGCACGATGTGCGCGGTACTGCGGTTATTCGTCGCGAACCTTTGCCTGAATGGCGCGGTATGGATTCTCGCAAAATCGATCAGCTACATAAAATCGATCCTATTCCTAATCCCTATGGTGCCGATGATGTCGGCTGCGCCAATTTATCAGGCCCTTCGGATGTAAAGATTTTCGATAACGAGGCGCCAAAAGCCATCAGTGTACAGCCGCCTCGTCCTAAGCCTTGGGATAAAACCTATGTGCTGCTGCCCGCCTTTGAAAAGGTGTCAGAGGACAAATACTTATACGCCCATGCCTCACGGATTTTGCACCAAGAGCAAAACCCCGGCTGCGCGCGAGCGCTGTTCCAGCCCCACGGTGATCGTGGTGTATGGGTTAATCCGCCCGCTTGGCCGCTCAATACCGACGAGATGGATGCCGTGTTCGACTTACCCTATAAAAGGGTGCCGCATCCCGCCTATGGCAAGGCGAAAATCCCCGCCTATGACATGATCAAAACCTCGATCAATATTATGCGCGGTTGCTTTGGTGGCTGTTCTTTCTGCTCGATTACCGAACACGAAGGACGGATTATCCAGAGCCGTTCGCAAGAATCGATTATCAAAGAAATCAAAGATATTCAGGATAAAGTGCCCGGCTTTACTGGGGTGATTTCTGACCTTGGCGGCCCAACCGCCAACATGTATCGCCTCGGCTGTACCAGCGAAAAAGCGGAGAAAACCTGCCGCCGTTTATCCTGTGTGTTCCCTTCGATTTGCGGCCATTTAGGCACAGATCATAAACATACGATCGACTTGTACCGCGCCGCCCGCGCCGTGCCCGGCATTAAGAAGATTTTGATCGCCTCGGGTGTGCGTTACGATTTAGCGATTGAAGATCCGGCCTATGTCAAAGAGTTAGTGCAACACCATGTGGGTGGCTACTTAAAAATCGCCCCTGAGCACACCGAAGAAGGCCCGCTCAGCAAGATGATGAAACCCGGCATGGGCGCCTACGATAAGTTTAAAGAGCTATTCGATAAGTTTTCCAAGGAAGCGGGTAAAGAGCAGTTCTTGATCCCTTATTTTATTTCGGCGCATCCGGGCACGACCGACGAAGACATGGTGAATTTAGCCCTGTGGTTGAAGGAACGTAAGTTTAAGCTCGACCAAGTGCAAAACTTCTATCCCTCACCGATGGCGAATGCGACGACCATTTACCACACTGAGCTTAACTCGCTTAAAAACGTCAAGCACACCAGCGAAGTAGTGCCTGTGCCGAAGAAGGGCCGCCAGCGCCGCCTGCATAAGGCGCTGCTGCGTTACCATGACCCAGCAGGTTGGCCGATTATCCGCGAAGGCCTGATTGCCATGGGGCGTGAAGACTTGATTGGCAATAGTCCCAACCAATTAGTGCCGCCTGAAGGGCGCAATGAGCGCGGCCCGAAATGGATGAAGGATGCCAATCAAGGCCAAAAAGCCTTTACGCGTTTCTCGGGTAATCAGTTCGATGACCGTAAGAGTGAGGGTAAATCTAAAGCTTCGGCCAAAGGCGCTGCTCAAGGGCAGGGGAATGCCGAGTCAAAGGCCGGCGCTAAAGGGGGCAAGCCCACCTCTGCTAAGCCAAATGCACCTAAGTCGAGCCGCCCAGGAGCCAAGGCGCCATTTGGGCAGTCAAGTGCTAAGGCGGGCGGGCAAACTAAAGCTGGTGGCCAAGCTAAGGGTGGCGCTCAATCTCGGGCTTCGGGACGCCAGCAAGCCAAGTAACGGGTGAGTTTGCAACGTGTGTAAAAAAAGCCACTCCATTATTGTTGAACTGGAGTGGCATAGAGGTGATGGCAAACCAGCGGGACCATCCAATGAGTGTGCGGTGGGCGTTTGTAGACGGAACGTGCACCGCACCCCAGTCTCAAAAAGGCTCACGGATATGAGTAACGTGAGCCGTTATTCCCCAACATCTAACTAGCTTTAGCCCTAGAAGAAGTAGTTAATCCCTACGGCAAAGCCGTTGTCTTGCAGTGTTTCTTGGGCGGCATCATCCATATTGCTAAAATCCAGCTTCATTTCGGCAAACATCACAGTGTCGTTACTGTAACGATAGTGCAGGCCAAGCATAGCGAATTGGCGGGTCCATTTACCTTGGATAGGTGTGCTGGCATCTGTGTCTAAGTCCAAATAGCTGAGGACTACCATAGGCACAAAACCGTTATCGAATTGATAGGCCGTCATCAACTCGGCTCCCGTGGCATCGTAGAGGTTGCCGTCAACTAATTCATTTTTCTTACTCTGATGGGCGTTAAAGCCGACATAGAGGCCACTCGCTTCGCGATTATCCGCATAGTGGTAATAGTCACCATACATAGCGCCAATACCGACAATCTCATTGGTTTCATCAACTTGAGTATTAGCTAAGTGGCCTTCAAAATCGCCACGGTTAAAGCCAGCGAGCAGTTTAAATTTATCCGTTACCGAATAGGTGATGCTGGCGCCGTAGCTGCTATCGAAACTCAGTTCAGAGTCAGCCATTTCGCTGCCATCAGCATTTTTAAGGATCACATCGCCGTTGGTTTTGGCGGCGTATTGCAGGGCAATTTGCACTGGGCCAAAGCTATTGCGGTAAATAAAGGCGGAATCGGCACGCCCAGTTCCCGTGAGGCCACCATCGCTAAAGGCGTAGGCGCCAACGCTATAGCCCGCAAAGACATTGGGGAGATCTGTAGTGCCAGCGACATCATAGTAGGCACCCCATTGTTTACCGAAAATCAAACTGCCCCAGTCATCGTGGGACATGCCGACATAGCCTAAGCGGTTATAGAGGAAATCCTCGGTCTTTTCGGCGGCGAGTTTGCCACCTTGCATCACTAGGCTGTCGTCGCTCGAAACCATATTGATGCCCCATTCCGTGGTGGCAAAGGCGGTCCAGCCATTTTTTTCACTGCGCTCAAAGCTAAAGCGTACCCGGGATGAATCGTCGATCACTGAGGTATCGTGGCTGTCATTTAGGGCGGCAAAACCAAACCAACCACTTAAATCTAATGTGTTTTTTGAATCTTTATAGAGCTCAACTGCCTGGCTGCTGGTGGCCGCCAATAGTATGGGAAGCAGTAACGCGATGCGGGTCTTATTCATAATTCCACCAAAATGAGCAAGTATCAGCACAGGCCCTAGCATTGGCTCACTAGGGCTCAGGCTGTGTGTTTTAAGGACGGAGATCCAGTGCTAGCCAGCCGTGTTCACGCTGGGCGAGCATTGGTAACGGGGGTTTTATTGGAGATCACCCCGTAAATCGTCCAGCCGAAGAAGGTGGCTATCGCACCAAGCATCACGGCGGTTTCACCCGAGCTATAGAGGGCGTAGAAGCTGTATAGGGCGCCAATCACAGCAATGACGTTGGCCACACGCGCCTTATTAGCGGGCACTTTCAGCTGTTTCTGCATCACGCCTAGGGCGGCCATCGACAGGATATAGGGCACAATATTGGTCACTACGGCGAGGTTAACTAGGGCTTCGAACTGTTTGCTGAGTGATGGGCTAATAGTCATCAACGACAGGAAGGTTTGGATAGAGACAATAATTGTCATCCCCCAAATAGGTGCATCGGCTTTGCTGACCTTAGAGAAGATTTTTGGGAAGAAGCCTTCATCGGCCGAGGCTTTAAATACTTGGGCAATAGTGAACTGCCAACCGAGCAGCGAACCGGTACAGGAGATAATGGCGCAGGCCATTACGATTTTGCCGACCACAGGATTAAACATTTGCGCGAAGGCTAAACCAAAGGGAGCGTTAGATGAGGCAAGATCGGCGTTAGGCACGATACCGGCAATCACGTTAGTCGAAACAATGTAGATAAGCGCCGCACCTAAGGTGCCACCCATTACGGCGATAGGCACGTTTTTCTCTGGATTATCAACCGCCTCAGAGTTAGCACAGGCAGATTCTAAGCCAAGAAACGCCCATAGGGTCATCGCAATTGAGCCACCTAGAGCTTTAAAAAATGGCATATCATGCGGGTTCCAAGCACCTTTGTAGAGGTCAATATCAAACCAGAACCAACCAATTAACGACACACCAATCACGGGGATGATGATGCCCCACACAGTTACGCTACTCACGCGACCTGTGATGCGGGCGCCGCCAAAGTTAGCAATCGTTGCCAACCAAAGCACGCCAATAGTGGCAAGACAGATGGCCATAGGGCTTAAATTGACTTCAAGCAATACGGCGGCATAACCCACAGCCGAGATGGCAATGGCCACGTTGGCAATGAGTAGCGACACCGCATAGGTGTAGTTGGCCATAAAGTTGCCCGAGCGACCAAAGGCATACTCGGCATAACCGCCCATGCCACCGGATTTTTTACTGAACATACCGCATTTAGCAAAGGCAAAGGCCAGCGCAGTAGAACCTGCGGCAGTCACCAGCCAAGATAAAATCGAAATAGTACCCACTTGGGCTAATTGGGTAGGCAACATGATAATGCCTGAACCCATCATATTCACTATGGTGATAATCGTTAATTGGACAACGCCAATTTTATTCTCTGATTTACTCATAATAACGACCTAATTTATGTGACTCATAATAAAGTGTGAAACTGGCTGCGACGCGGGGTTATTTAACGTCGCAGCCAATATTCGTTATTTAGCTAATACATAACCTAAGGCTTGGATTTTTCCGTCTGGGGTATTTTCGAGATAAACCCCCTGTAATTCGGGTGAGAATCCGGGTAATAAATTGATACCTTCTTCTAGGGCTAAGAAATAACGCTGCACCGCGCCACCCCAAATTTCCCCTGGTACCATACAAAGCACTCCAGGTGGGTATGGCAGTGCACCTTCGGCGGCAATTCTGCCCTCAATTTGCGATAGTGGGACTAATTCCACTTTGCCGCGGATAAACTCGAGATTCGCTTCCTGTGGGTCCATCACTTTTCTTGGGAAATGGGCTTGGCGGAACATTTCTTTCTGCAGTTGTTTTACGTCATGGCTGACATAAAGGTTGTGCATTTCTTGGCAGAGTTGGCGGATGGTGTAGTCTTTATAACGGGCTTTATTGGCGTTATAGACATTAGGTAAGACTTCGGATAATGGCGCATCCTCATCGACTAATTTCTCGAAGCGAGCGATTTGCGAGACCAGATGTTGCATCTTGGCCATATCTTCCGCTGGCGTCATCAGGAATAAAATCGAGTTTAAGTCGCACTTCTCGGGGATAATATTATTTTCCCGTAGGAAGTTAGCCAAAATAGTCGCAGGGATACCAAACTCAGTATATTTACCCGTTTCGGCATCAATACCTGGAGTGGTTAATAGGAATTTACAAGGGTCGACGAAATATTGGCCCTTTTCATAACCGTCGAAGGAGTGCCATTTTTGACCGGGTTCGAATTCGAAGAAGCGTAAATCGTCGGCCATTTGTTCGGTTTCATACTCTTGCCATAGGCGGCCATCGATCATAGTTGGAACGAATGGTTTGATATATTTACACTTTTTAAGCAATAACTTACGTGCTTCAATCCCAGCTTTTACGGCTTCACGCCATAGATAGCGACCGCTGGCACCCTCATGCATTTTGGCGTTCACATCCAGCGCCGCAAACAGAGGATAGAAGGGGCTGGTTGAGGCGTGCATCATAAAGGCGTTATTGAAACGCTTATGGTTACAGTATCTCGCTTGGCCTTTGATATGCTTATCTTTTTTATGGATTTGCGATGTTTGTGAGAAACCCGCCTGCTGTTTATGTACCGACTGAGTCACGATAATACCGGGATCTTCAGGCGTGAGTTCCAGTAGCAGTGGTGAGCAGTCATTCATCATGGGAATAAACTGTTCATAGCCTACCCAAGCCGAATCAAACAAAATGTAGTCACAGAGATGGCCAATACGATCAACCACTTGGCGAGCGTTATAAATAGTGCCGTCGTAGGTGCCGAGTTGGATAATGGCTAAACGGAAGGGGCGTTTTTCATCGGCACGTTCTGGGGCTACTTCGCGGATTTGTTCCCGTAAATAGGATTCTTGGAAGCAATGGGCGTCGATACCGCCAATAAAGCCGAAGGGGTTACGCGCCGTTTCTAAATAAATCGGTGTTGCGCCCGCTTGAATTAGTGCGCCGTGGTGGTTCGATTTATGGTTATTGCGGTCGAATAAGACTAAATCACCTTTTGCTAACAGCGCATTGGTCGCCACTTTATTAGATGATGAAGTGCCGTTCAGCACGAAATAGGTTTTATCGGCATTAAATACCTTAGCTGCATATTTTTGGGCGTCGAGTGGTGCGCCTTCATGGATCAGCAAATCACCTAATTTGACGTCGGCATTACACATATCTGCACGGAAAATAGTTTCGCCGAAGAAGTCGAAAAATTGGCGACCGACTGGGTGTTTACGGAAGAATTGTCCACCCTGATGCCCAGGGCAAGCAAAGGTGGAGTTACCCATTTCAACGTATTTTTTCAAGGTGCCGAAGAAGGGCGGTAATAGCGCTTGTTCATATTTATTGATTGCCGTTTCAACCTGTTTTCCGTAGAAGTCAGTATTATCACCGCAGAGTTCAAATACCCCAGTAATAGATGAACACACATCATCAGGGAAAGTTTCTTCGCAACAAACTGAAACAAAAATCGGTAGTTTCAATCCGGTGTTTTTAATTTTTTCAACAATACCATTTCTAACGTCACTAACTGAGACTACGGCCGCCCCCACATCACAAAAATCTGTAGTTAATACATTGACTACTTCTCTGTCGATATCAAAACAAGATCTTACAGATAAGCTTGCGGCAACTTTTAATAATTTCATTGTTAATTTCCTTTTACTTTAAATAATTTTGGATACAACAGTGCCTATACCTAATTAATTACGTTAGAGGCATGAAAATTAGATATAGCAATTCCGTGTGCCGAATAGTTGTGGCTATGCTTAAACCGCTAAATAAAATAGAAGTATAATATTCTATTGGATAAGCGGGTTGCTTAGCCGCAGTTAAACTGCACTAACAAAAGAATGCTTTGATAGCGATGCGAGATAGTAAGACTATAAATAACAGTAATGTAAGTGCTTGGTAATGCTATGCTAATACCATGGCTTAACTGTCGTTTGGCCTACCACCTGCGCAGGATTAGCGGAGGAAGATAAATGAGTGATCGAAATAGTCACGTTGGCTAGGCATCATGATATGTCGTGTGCGCCTAATATGTGCCATGATTTTAGATTTCCTCTTCATATACAACTCCATTATGACTTAGAGAAAATGACTGGGTTTTTATTACGGAGTGGAGTTTATATGTCGGTTATAAATAAAAGCATGACCTATGTCTTATTTTTTAATAGTCACGACTTAAATTTAACTTGGTTTACCAATATTAAAATGAATTATTCATACTTAAGTATGGTTAGCTAAATTATGAAAATGAATATTGTCAGTATTATTTAAATAATATTATTTGCATAAAATATCTAATGCTATTTTGCTAATCTTAATTAAAAGGCTATTACAATAGACATCTTGATTTATACCGCACGCCACCTTTGCATTTTTATGCAGATAATTCCTTTACAAAATCACTGGCATGCTTAAAAATTGCAAAAATGACAGTTTTTTTCTCACATTTGAGCATTTGGGGCAGAAAGTTGCCGTTTTAGGGCAGATGTTATTTTTTGGATTGACGTAGATTAGTTAGGTCGAAACATCAATGGGAGATAGATATGAATAAATGGTGGCTAGGGGCAGGTTTAGTGCTGGGCTTATGTGGTCAGGCAAATGCGATGACATTAACCAGCAAAGATATGAGCGAGGGCAATAAACTCTCCTCGCAATTAGTATTTAATGGCTTTGGTTGCCAAGGTGAAAATATTTCGCCGCAACTGATTTGGACCCAAGTGCCAGCGGGAACGCAAACCTTTGCGGTAACGGCCTATGATCCCGATGCGCCAACGGGCAGCGGTTGGTGGCATTGGGCCCTGTATAACCTACCCGCAGCGCAAACGTCGCTGGCGCAGGGTGCCGGTTCCCATGCCGATGGTCTGCCCAAAGGCGCTATCGCCTTGAAAAACGACTTCGGCACTACAAATTTTGGTGGTGCCTGTCCGCCCGCAGGCCATGGTGTGCATAGGTATGAATTTATTGTATGGGCATTGCCCAGTGCGCTAGAGCTGCCAAAGGATGCTAGCCCTGCATTATTAGGCTTTATGCTCAGGGCACAGGCCTTAGGCAGTGCCAAGTTGACTGCGGTATATAACAGATAATCCATTAATAACTAGGCTGGTGTCATGATCAAAATGTTTGAGTATGATTCGAAACAGGCACAATCTTTATCCCAAGTCCCTGTGCATCAGCCGTCGATTATTCGGGTTATTCATGGTGAAAAGTCTTTGCTGTGGCAGGATGAATCCGTTTTAGTGGGCCAAGGTCAGTTGCTATTAATTCCTGCGGGTTCGCATATCAGCTTTGTTAATCGGCCTTTCCTTGGGCGCTATCGGGCGGTGCAGTTACTGCTTCCCCACGATTTACCCCAAGGTGTTTTATCGGGTCATGCCGATTGGCGCGATCCTATGCCGGTCCAAAATGTATCGCGCGCAGTCGACTTAGCTTGGAATGCGTTATTACAGAGTTTGACTTTGTCGCTCTCTGAGTCTGTTCAATTGCATTATTTGGCCGCATTACTGCTGAGTTTGTCCGATAAAGGCTGTGTGAATTGGTTGTACGGGCATAGGCAATATAGCGTGACTCAAGCGGTTTTGGCCTTGATGGGCGTCAGCCCCTCGGCGCCATGGCAGCAGGAGGAGATTGCCGACAAATTACATATGAGTACGGCCAGCCTGAGGCGTAAATTGACTCAAGAAGACACGAGTTTCAGGCGGTTATTAGTCGAAGTTCGACTTAGCCATGGTTTGGCTATGTTGCAAAATTCGGCTGAGCCATTATTGCAGGTGGCTTTAGCCTGTGGTTATCAGTCTGCGGAAAAGTTTTCCTTACGTTTTAAGCAACAATTTGGCCTGACCCCTGCGGCTTATCGTCGTACACTGTGAATGGAAGCGGGTTATACCCAAACAATCTCAAGCGACAGGAGAGATATGATGGCGGATGAGCAATTTACCGATAGCGGATTTTGGAACAAGATCAAACTCTTTGGCCGTCAGGCGGGCAGGGAGGTGATCGAGCGGGCCCTGTGGCTCTATTATGCGGCGCAACAACCTAATACCCCTAAGTGGGCTAAATCTGTCATCCTCGGCGCCTTGGCCTATTTTATTTCCCCTCTAGATGCCATTCCCGATCTTACGCCCTTAGTGGGCTTTACCGACGATCTTGGCGCCTTGGCTGCGGCGCTGACTATGGTGACACTCTATATTGATGATGGGGTGAAGGCGCTCGCCGCCGATAAGCTGGCCAGTTGGTTTGGAGAAGAGCCTACGGCTCCCAAGGATTGATGATTTTAGTTGGGGATTCACTGCGGGGATAAATCAACATTTTGATGCTAAAAATATGATTTTATTAGTAGTCACTGATTTGGTTTTTCCTTAGCTTTTTTAAGGGAAAAATATTTTTTTGCAAACGTTTCACTATTGCTTGATTGCGCTATATGCTAGCGCTGTTTTGTGAACCCATTGTGTGTGTTTAGGCAAATAAATGAAAAATATTATGGTGGTGATCCTATGGTTTCTAGGTGTCTCCGCCGCTACCCCAGCGCTCGCCGATAAGGCATCTCCGGAACAACTCGCCCGTTTGTACCTCGATTACATGACTCAAAATAGTCGCCGTAGTGAAGCCCTGTGGCCAGGGTTTCGCCTCGACGATAAAGTGCATCTCTTTAGTTATGGCGGTAACGTCTGGCTGCGCCAGCCTGGTGGCGAAATCATTCAAGATAATAGTGTTTTAGAGTCGGTCAATTTGCACTCAGGCTTGTCCGTTAATTTTGGTTTTCCCCAGTATCAGGGACAACCTGGGATGTTAATCCAACTCGAAGCCCCAAATATTCAATTTGCCAGTGACACTAAACCCACAGATTTACCCTTTTTGGTGTGGGCGGGTAATAGTCTGCATGAGGCGTTTCATTTTTATGCTCAGTCCGAATGGCGAGTGTTAGAGGAAGGCCGTCGCTACGAAGGCGAAGTCTTTCCGCTTAATCTGGATGCGCGCTTTTATCGTTTACAGCTATTCAATGCCTTGATGGCGGCATTAGAGCCTGAGCAGCAAACGGTGCAGTTGGGCTATGCGGCCTACTGGTTGCAAGTGTGGCGCCAGGCCGCGCCGAATGAGGATAGCGTCGGCTATTTAAACGACTTAGTCGAAGGCAGCGCCAAATATGTGGAGTTAGTCGCTGGGGCGCGCTTTTTGAGTCAAAACCAAAGCTATTTGGAATATCAGCAGATACTGTTGCAGTATGTTCACAACTACTATCAACAGCAGCAGATGTTAGGCGGTTGGGCCGCCGAAGCCGAAAATATCGGGGCGTTGGCGGGAATATTGCTGGATTTAACCCAAGACCCCTATGTTTGGAAAGAGTCGGTGATATCGGGCATGCTCCCCGTGGATATATTACTCAATCGGGTTAAACCTATTACGCCACCCGTTGGGCCACATAATGCGCAAAAGAAACGCTTGCAGGAGATGTTGGCTTATTACCCCGCGACTGAGCAAAAGTTATCGCAATTACTCCAAGAGGTGCAGGACTCTAAGGTGCCGCTATTAGTCATGCCGAGTGTGAGTGATAGCAGCAGTTTTATCGATGTGGGCGAAGTCCGCTCTGGCTTTTATGTGGTGCCTTATCAGGGTGACATAACCCAGGCCTATCTAGGGATGAGTTCACAATTCAGTAACTTAAATGTGAGTGGCAGTGCGTTACTCGATGTGCCGATACAAAATTTTTGTGAGGGCATTGAGGCGGCAACTCTGTTACCTTTGGCATTCCCCTTCCAACGTGAGGGGCAGTATCTAGTATTTAATGAGCCGGAAGTCCATGGCACGATAAGGGTTTCTGCGAGTGTTGTTGAGGGACGAACCCTCTACTGTGCGATGAATTAATATGAGAAAAAATCAGCTCGAATTTACCTACATGCGTGGCATTGCGATTATTTTTATCGTACTTGGCCACAGTATTTATAACTCTGGAGAAGGGTTCCCACTGCTGCTGGAGAACTTACTCAGGGGAGGCACGGCTTTGTTCGTGTTTATCTCGGGGTACTTTTTCCACCGGATTTTTTACAAGGATTTCGACTTCGGTAAATTTATGAAGAATAAAGTACAAAATGTGCTTTATCCCTTCTTGGTCGTCTCCGTAGTGGGGCTATTTTTCCTGTGCCTGCGCTGGATTTTTATGGAGCAGCTACCACCTAGTCAGGTGCTACTCAGCATTTTTTATACGGTGCGCAACGGTTATATCCTGTATCCGCATTGGTATATTCCCTTCATCATGGCGGTATTTTTATTTTCGCCCGTGTTTTTGTGGTTTATCCGCTGTTCGCAGCAGATGCGTTGGACCTTATTTATCGTCAGTTGCCTAGTCGCTATTCTGCTCCACAGACCCATAGGCAACGTTAATTTTATCCACTCTGTGGTGTATTTTATGCCTTTCTATTTGATTGGTATTTTATATTCCCAAGATGAACGCCTTGTGACACGTTTCGGGGGGATGATTACGGGATTGGCCATCGTTTTTTTAATAGTGAGTTTGGTCGAGCAGAGTTACGTAGTACAACATATTGGTAATTACCATAAAGCGCCGTTTGAGTATAACGGTATCGATTGGCAATTTATTCAGAAACTTTGCCTGTGTGTACTGACATTGAATTTTTGTGAATGGCTGTCGGAACGCAGCCGCTTGCCTTGGTTAGTTGAAATTGCCGAGATGAGTTTTGCGATTTTCTTTATCCATCCACTGTTTGATATGTTATTTAACACAACGGCAACCGTATTCCGTTTCCGTTTTCCCCCTGGTTCTGTGATAACGAGTGTGCTCTTCTCAGCAGCTATTTTCATGTTCATGATGGTCGGCAGTATTATCACGGCTCGCTTTATCAAGAAGTGTTTAGGTAACCGTTCCCGAACCTATATTGGTTGGTAATAGTCTGCATTAATGCCAAGACAAGCATAGGGGGATAATTCAGTTTGAATTTATCCCCCTATGCTAAGTTGTTTTCTAATAAATAAAATGGAGAACACAATGAAGTCCATGCCTACCCTACAAGCTTCAGGGCTTGCCGCTCTGTGCTTGTTCGCCATGCCTGTTAGCGCCACTCAAGCCGAATCTCAACCTAAGTTAACGCAACCGCAGCAAAGCTTTTTTGCGCAAATTGCTAGTCACTGCGGCCAAGCTTTTGCTGGCAAAGTGGTTTCTGATGATAGTGCGGATTCAGCGTTTAGTGGTAAAGCCTTGATTATGCATGTGCGTGAATGCAGTGATACCGAGCTTAAGATCCCATTCCATGTGGGGGATGACCATTCCCGCACTTGGGTGATAACTAAGACCTCGCAGGGGCTTAGGTTGAAGCATGACCATCGCCATCAGGATGGCAGCGAAGATGCCGTGACTATGTATGGCGGCGATACGGCAAGTGCCGGGACGGATCAGCGGCAGTCTTTTCCTATTGATAAAGCGTCCATCGATAATTTCATTAAAAATGGCCTAACTCAGTCGGTCACGAATGTGTGGCATGTGGCTATTACGCCAACGACTTTTAGTTACCAACTCACCCGCGAAAATCGTAATTTTAAAGTCGATTTTGATCTAACCCAGCCAGTTGCCTTACCGCCAACCCCTTGGGGCCACGACTAATGTTTGTTGAGCTTTCGAACATCAATTTGGCCAAACGCACCCTTAGGGCTGCGTTTGGCTGATTTTCTTCTGCGTTAGTGTCCATTTAAGGTGAATAACCAGCTTTGATTGTCTTGGTTTTACCTTGTTCTTACACCTCATTCCCACTTTTCTGCATTGGCTTCCTGAAAAAAACATCTGTTTTGATATCTGTGCGCTGCTTTAGTGACCGACGCATCGCCCCTTACCAGATATATAACAATTCCAATACAAACAACATCCCCAGTACCACCTCTGTATCCCAGTCTGGGCGGCGGTACACTTTTGCACAGTTAATTTCTTGTTGCATTGTTGTTTGTTTGTTAAAAGTTAGGCGCGTTTTTTTAAAGCTCAATTTTGCATCAAAAAATCGCACGGCAGGCAATGGGATTGATTTCTTGTTGTTTGGAACTTAGAACCGCTGTGTCGGTAATTGCGCTGAAGACTCAGTGCCGCTAACTCCAACAGGCTGTCAGCTAAATAAGACCAGAATACAAGACGATGCATAATAATATGTTTACCCGAAGGAGGTAACAATGAATCTTAAAACAGTCAGTATAGCCATACTGTCTGCACTCTATGGTGCAACTGTGGCTGCAGCAGCTCAATCCGGTAGTCCGGTGCTATTGAAGCAGCTCAATCCCATGCCTGCAAGTCCACAGCAGCAACTACAACAACAGCAAAAAGCTGCAACGCAAGGTATCAATGCAGGTGCGCGTCAGGGGGTATATCCTGGTGGCCGCAACATGCAAATAGCCCCTGCTTCTGTCAAAGATAAATTTAAACCAGAAGCTGGCCATACTGGCGAAGACGTTTACATTGTGCGGTTACGTGACTTACCAGTCGCAACTTACGATGGTCGCGTATCGGGTTTTGAAGCAACCGCCCAGGCGGTGATCCGTAATGAACTGACGACACAAAGTGTACAGCGTGGTATGAAACGTGGCGCTGATCAAATTTCTGCCGCTGAAGTTCGCGGAGTACAAGAAAGCCGCATCAGTGTTTATGAAAACTTCCTAAACAACAAACAAGAATCCGTGATCGCACAGGCACAACGTCTGGGCGTTGCAACTGATAGTAGTAGCAGATTTACCCATGCCATCAACGGCTTTGCGATGCGTATGACGCAGCAACAGGCTGCTCTGCTGGCTGAATCGTCTGAAGTTGCCTTTATCCAACGCTCTGAAATGTTACAGATCCAGACCGACCGTGGACCTGAATTTATTGGGGCGAAAAAGGTTTGGGTTGGCCAGACGCCTGATGCAAGCAGCTTTAAAGGTGAAGGTGTGGTGGTCGGTATTATTGATACCGGTATTAACTCAGATCACATCGCATTCCAGGATTTAGGTGAAAACGGTGGCGATGGCTATGACCATACTAACCCGCTGGGGAAAGGCAATTATCTGGGTGAATGTGCCACTGGCGTCAAAGAATGTAACGACAAATTAATTGGTATCTACAGCTGGCCTGTGATTACTGACAGCTACGAAGGTAAAGCACCGGCAACGGGTGAAGACTATAACGGCCACGGTAGTCATACTGCTGGTACCGCTGCGGGTAACTTAATTGAAAACGTGCCTATGCAGTCTGGTGGCAATGTCGATGGTACTAATACCAGCGATGGTCGTGATTATGGTGTCACTTTCGCCTCAGCCTCTGGTGTAGCACCAAACGCTAACATAGTCTCCTACCAAGTGTGTTTGGCTAATGGTGGTTGTCCGCAGGAAGCGCTGTTACTGGCCTATGAACAGGCCATTAAAGATGGTGTCGATGTTATTAACTTCTCCATCGGTGGTGGCGAACAATTTCCGTGGGATGACCCGGTAGAACAGGCGATTTTATCTGCCCGTGAAGCGGGTATTTCGGTGGCTGTCGCTGCCGGTAACAACGGCGGTAACGGTCAGACGGTGAATTTCTCCAGTATCGGCCACAGCTCACCATGGTCAATGGTAGTGGCCGCCAGCACCCATGATCGTACTATTGATAAAGTGAATAATGGCGTCAGTTTTATCGGCGGTAAAAGAGCGCCTTACGTCAGCTACAACCCTAGTAAACCTGCAGATGATGCCATTGCCGGTTACTCCACTGGCTCTGTTACTGGTCGTCCGGTACTTGCTGCCGACTTTGGTGATGAACTCTGTAAAACTAAGTTTGCCCCAGGCACATTCCAGCCAGATGAAATTGTTATTTGTAAACGCGGCGAGAATGGTCGGATAGAAAAGTCTGAAAACGTTAAAGCCGGTGGTGCTGGTGGTTTTATTTTGTATAACGACAAATTCAACCCTGCCGTACCGACAGATAATCATATTAATGATGATTTCTTTGAACTGCCAGGTCTGCATGTGACCAACAGCGCGGGAACTCAGATCCTGAACTGGTTGAAGGATGGTAATACTGATCATCAAATCACCATTCAGGGGGGATCCATCACCATTGGTGTGGATAAAGTTAAAGCCGATATGCTGGCTGAGTTCTCTTCCTTAGGCCCATCTCGTTTTGCCCTTGAGAATGGCTACTCGATGCCAATGGTGCCACAGGTTTCTGCACCTGGTGTCGATATTCTGGCTCCCTATGCCGATGAACATCCGCTGGACCCTGCGGGTGCAACCACTTCACGTGATTGGGCTATTATCAGCGGTACGTCGATGGCATCGCCCCATGTGGCTGGTGCTATGGCTCTGGTACGCCAAGCCCATAAGGATTGGACTCCAGCTGAAGTCCAATCCGCACTGGAGATGACTGCTTCTAACACAGTACGCCGTGGCGCGGCGTTAATCGGCGACGACATAGGCTTCCCGGCTACTCAACATCGCGCCGGTTCTGGGCGGATTGATGTGCATGCTGCGATAAACAGCGGCCTGGTGATGGATGAAACTGTGGCGAATTTTATTGCCGCTAACCCGACTAAAGGCGGCGATTTACGTCAACTTAACTTACCACAACTGGTAGACAGTTCCTGTAACCGTGGTGTGTGTAGCTGGACCCGGACGGTTAAAGCTACCCGCGATGGCAGCTGGACAATGTCTGGCGGCGAATGGGCTTACGATCGTTGGAATATTCCATCTTATGGCGAAATTGATATGAATAACGCCAAGCTGGAGTTTTTCCCGGCGCAGTTCAGCCTCAAAGCCGGTGAGTCGCAGACTATTGTCATCAAAGCCAATATCCAGGACATCCAGTGGAAAGATGCCCTGTTACTACGTAGTGCACAAGGTCTGGAAACGCTAGAACTATGGAGCCAGGTGCACCTGACGCCGGATAATAGCGATATTCCTGCAGCACACTGGCCTGTGTCGGTCAACTTTGATCGTAATAATCTGCCTGACTGGTTAAGTGCAAAAATGCACAGAAATACAGGTGCTTACCATATTGCCGGCCTGCCTTTGCCAGCGAGTGACAGTTTGGAGTTCAGCGCAGTGGGACATGCTATTGCTGATACCTTTGAACTGACTTTACCGCAAGACAATAACCATTTCCCTGTTTACATGGACAATGATTATACCCCGGGTCATATCGACACTCGGATTATCAATGTACCAGCGGACAGTGCCCGTTTAGTGGTTGAAGTACTCAAACACGTGGAGGGTTTAGGGGCGTCGAAATATGGCAATATTAATGGTGCTTTACAGATTTTTATCGGTAAAGACAGCAATAACGATGGTAAAGCCGACTTTAACGACGAGTGGCTCTGTGGGTCGATGACCGAGATTGAGTTGAACTACTGCAGCCTGACTAATCCAGAACCGGGTAATTATTGGGTGATGTTGTCCAACACCAGAACTCAGGCACCTGACAATGTCACTATTCCAGACCTGAAAGACACCTATAAAGTGGCTACTGCAGTTGTGCCTATGGCTGCTGGCAACATTACCGTGTCAGGCCCTGCAACGTCGGATGGTGTTAATCCTTCGAGTCTTGATGTTCAATGGGATATCGATGAGTTGGAACAAGGTGATGTGGTGTATTCAGCTATAAAGCTGGGTACCACTGGCACACCTGACGGTATTGGTACTATTCCGCTAAAACTGACCCGCGAAATGGACGATATCAGTATCAGTGCACCGACCAAAGTGAAAGGCGGTGAAGTCATTGATGTTGCGTTGCATGTGGTAGAAAACAACAGCGGTATGGACCGTGACTTTGACTTAAGTGCCAAACTGCCAAAAGGTCTGACCTTAATTCCAGGTTCTGTCACTATCAATAATGCTCAGCAGAAAGCCAACTTAACGGTTGAAGGCGATACCATTCGTATTGCCGGTGTGCAACAGGATTCATCCAACTGGATGCATACCTACAATGTTACCGACAGTGATACAGATCCATTGTGCCGCGTACCAAACTATGGCCGTAATGGTGAAGGTTTTGTTGGTCTGGCGAAAAACTACGGCTATGTGCCAGGTTTGGGCGGTAAGGCTGATGACTGGGCCGGTATGATTGTTAATAACAAGTGGGTCGATCCGTTCCAGATCAACCTTGCCGACTATTGGGGAGCTGATGCTAGCCTGTCGTTCTTCAACAACGGTGCCTACAATACCTACGACAAATTCCGCGTATCACCTCAGGGTTTTGTGTTTTTTGGTGATGCCTGGTTTGATTACCAGCATTTAATGCAATCGAAGTTCCCCTACTATATGAACCCATACGGGCCATTTATCGCGCCGTTCTGGCGTGGTCAGGTCGACGAAAACTTCGTAGGTTTTAATATTCCGGTGGAAGCGCTGAGTACGCCGCTGCAACAAAACAGTAGCAAACCATGGGAAGGTTCAGGTATTACCCTAGGATTCAGCGACGATGAAATCATTGTCGAGTGGGTTAACTCTCGAACCGAGCGTTTTACCTTTAACCAGTTTGGCGCTAAGCCGACTAACCCGGAAACTATCCGTGATGACCGTTATACCTTTGATCTGATTATGAACCGTAACTACCGTTATGGTGAAGGTCAGTTTGAAATTATGATGGCCTATGACACCATGGACTTTGGTACACAGGCTGACTTTGGTTCTATCGGTATGCACGGCCACTACGGCCCGCTGGATGTCTTCAATATTCCTTATACTCAGGAAACGGGTATTCAGTACGCCTTTGGTGGCCTGAAAGACAAAGTGAAGCAAAACAAAGTAGTTTGTTACGACTACACAGGTCCTGAAGCGACTCAGTTTGATATTAGCTTTAAGGTTCGCGTAGCAGAAACCGCTGCGGGTCAGACGTTGAATATGGATTGGATCAGCGAAGTAACGGGTCTGGAGCAGGTAACGGTGGCGCATCCTATTGAAGTGGTTGGTACTATTTCAATGGTTGGACTCTCAGACCTGACAATGGATGAAAACGGTACTGCGACCTTTGATGTGATGTTCTCTGATACTGAAAATGATGCCAAAGTCATTACAGTAACAGGTGAAAACTTCACCAGCACTATCAGCTCACATGAGAACGACGCCACAGTAACACTGACGCCAAACAAAGATTGGCACGGTAGCACTATGGTTACTGTGACTGTTGCTGATAAAACAGTACCTTCAGATCTCGCTTCTCAAAGCTTTGAACTGACAGTGACTTCAGATGGTGTTGACCCTGTCGTAACACCTCCACCGGCACCTAAGCCTAAGCCAGAAGCGGAGTCATCTGGTGGTGCCATGGGCGGTCTGCTAGCGTTACTGCTGCCGCTAATGTGGGTCCGTCGTCGTAAAATGTAAGTGATGTTATATAAGTGATGTTCTCTTGGAGCGGCGACGGTTAACCCCTTAGCCAAACCACAATCTTTAAACTTAGTGTAAAAGCCCGGTTGCTTAAGTGGCCGGGCTTTTTATATATGATGAGCACATAGGCTCTGCTACTATTTCTCCCTAAATCTAGGCATCAAGCATTAGTCCAAAATATGATAGCACTCGATTCACCAACGCTTATTATCACGCAGGCGATTATCCAATGGCTGCTTGCTATATTACTTATGGCAGAGAGGGGAACAGATCAAGGGACTAAATTTTGGGTTATAGCGCTGTTCATCCATGGTTTCGCTAACCTACTGCTTTTTGCTCGTCCCCATTTACCCCCTGTAGTTGCCATTGTTTTTTATAATTTTTGTGTCAGTTTGGCGTTTTCATTCAGCTATTTAGCGTTTGCTCGCCTAGTCGATAAAACAGTCTCAAGCTGGCTATTTGTATTACCCATATTGCTGATGCTCATAAGTATGTCGATTTATATCGATGACATTGTTATGCGGGTCATTTTTGCCAGTGTTATCGTTGGCATACAGCTGATGTTAATGTCATTAATTTTGACTAGAGGCTGCTGGTCTGGCAGCGAAAAATTAAAGAAATGGCTGATTTATGCAACGGGATTATTAGGGCTAGGATTTTTCGTAAGAGCTTTATTTTGTTATATAAAACCAGAACTATTTATCCAAATTATCGCCAAAAGCACTATTCAAGGTAGCTTAGTGATTGCTGGCATCATTTATATGATTTTCAGCACTGTGATCATACTTTTAGTTAGATTGTATAAATTAAACAAAGAGTTATCCACATTAGCGTCCCTAGATGGTTTGACTGGCCTATTTAATAGAAGGGCGTTTATTGATAATGCCAAAGACATCATGGTCAGTGAAAACTTGCCCCTGAGTGTTTTGATGTTGGACCTTGATAATTTTAAGAAAATTAATGACGCCTATGGGCATAATGTCGGCGATACTGCGCTCAAGTTCTGCGCCCATGCATTGCAGGATGGTGTAAAACAACAGGGTATTATTGGCCGCTTAGGTGGTGAAGAATTTGCCATTATTTTGCCTGGAACCGATAGCAAGCAGGCGCTAGCGGTAGCCGAAAAATTGCGGTTTGCGATTGAAACCCTTGATGTCCATCCCGATATCACCTTATCAATGAGTATTGGTGTGGCGACATCTAGCACAATCTCTAGCATTGAACCGTTACTCGTTAGTGCGGATAAAGCTTTATATGACGCTAAAGCTAAAGGCCGAAATCGGGTGACCCATGCCGATTTGTTGGCAACCGAGTTACTCTTGCAGCGACAGATTGTAGATTGACAATATAAAAAACGGCGAGCACTGGGGCTCGCCGTTAGTTTTAAGCATGCCACTTTTTGCGTTAGTTTGCTTTCGGCTCGAAGCTAAAGCTTTGACCTGCGAGCGCCGCCTCAAACATTAGGCCGCCCTTAGCCGCAGTAAATACCGCCATACCATTGATGTATGCGCCTTTGGCCGATTGATTACCACCGGATTGTCCAGCACCCGCAGAATTCCCCGTCGTGCCCACCTGCGCATTCGCGCCTACATTAATGGCAACAGCCGAGGCTTGGGCGTCAAACTCAAATGTACCGCTGGTGAAGTCATCATAGGATTTAGCATCTTTAAAGAAGATGATCTCGCTGTAGGCTTGCCCACCGAGTTGGAATCCAATAGAGAGTTGGGTCAGGCTAGAGTCCCCCATATAAACACCGCCTTTAAAGACGCGACCTTTACCATAGGCTGCGCCTATTCCAATGCCGCCTTTACCCACAGTGGGGAACAGGGCATAACCATAGGCAGTGTCGAAAAATTTACGTGTTTCTTTTGCTTGCTGAAAATTGGCTATGGCTTGATCGTAGCTTTCATCCGCTTGTACCGCGGGAGCGCTAAACAGGCTGGCTAATAGGCATGTGGATGCGGCAATGGCAGTTAAAAATGATTTCATGGGTTTCCTCCTCGAGTTTTTGTGCTATCAGACTACTCTTTGTGGTTACAAATGACAGCCTAAGCTGCAGAAATATCAGCTTAGGTTCAGCTTGTGTGGATGAGTTAGTGGGCGCGATATACCTTTTGAGGTTGCATTGGGCTTTTAGTTCTTAGTATCGGGGGTTATCTCGGCAGATTTTGGGTTAACTTCGTTTGATTCTTTTTGAAGCTGTTGAATAAATTCAAATTCCTCTGACGTTAACAGTTCCGTTGTCTGGGGCTCAACTTTAGGTGCCGGCGCCGCGATATGGCCTTTTAAGTAGGCCGTACGGGTAATTTGTTTAAGGCCATATGCGGCTAGGAAATAAAAACTCAGCAGTAAGCTTAAACGCGGCAATGCATGGGATAAGGGGGAGTGAATATCCCCAAGATAGAAGGGAAGTATCACCACAAATACACGAATTAACCAGTTAAGCAGCATGGCTACAGTCAGGCCAAATAACCAACGAAAATGAATTAACCTTAGGGTTTCCTGCGGGGCATTAACGGACTGGCGTTGGTGCTGTTGGTGTCGGCGAAACAAAAACCAGAGCGCAACAAAGTAACAGCTAGTTTGAATAAACAGAAATAGCGGGAGCGCTAACCCCCAATGGCTCAGATCTATACGTTGGCGATACAGGAAGAACTCAGCTTGGAACCAGATAGCATCATTATGCAGATTAAACCTAAGCGAAATATCCAGTATGGCAAGGCATAGGGTAAGGAGAGAAGGCCAATAATGCTTAGAAAATCCAATGGGTTCAGTGCTCTGCTCTAGGCTGCGTTTGCAGTAAAGGTAGAGCTGGGGCATGAGTAAAAAATAAATAGGGTTAATTAGGTTAAATAGGATATGTATAGGTATGGGGGAATTATCCCGGTTCAGCATACCCGTGAGGAAGTAAAGGGCGATAAGGCTTAAGAATCCAGCGAGCAGTTTTTGATTACTATTGGCTGAGTAAAAATAACGAATATAAATAGCTAACGCGAGGCAATGTAAGCCCCCAAATAACGACAACCACCAGTAGGCTTGAGCGAAAAAAGTATTAAATTCGTCCATTCAATCTGTTCATGTGCGATACCTCGAGCCCTGTTATAACAGGGAAATTCGAGGCGCAAAAGTGTTACTCAGTATTTTTCTGCGAAATCGCAATGCGTTGATGTCTATTGGATGCGGCTTCGGGGACGACTTCAGGCACGGGCGTCCGCTCTGCCAGTAAGTGCTTGATTGCGCGTATGGGATGCGGTAACAACATGCGGGGGCCAGAGAAAATCATGATCTCTTTGACCATTTTCTTCTGCTCAGGTTTGTAGCAATGCACTGGACATTTGTTGCAGGTCGGCTTGTTTTGACCATAGGGGCAGCGATCGAGGCGTACCGCGGCATAATCTAATAGCGCTAGGCACTCGTCACACAGACCGCTTTCACTTTGGCCTTGGTGTTTCGCCCGGCAGTAGATTTTCATCATGGCGGCAATCGTTTGGTGTTCGTAAAGCAGTTTACCCGTCAGTAGTTCAGCTGAGCCCATGGGAATACCTTAGTGTGTTACTCGGATATCCCATGATAGGCAGTGAAGTTGGCGCTGACAAAACAGAAGCGCCAAATTATGAAGATGCGCACAAAATAATGCTTTAAACCCATCCTATTAAATATGTATGACCTTATCGGCTTCTAAGGTCCAGCGGGTAAGATCCTGTAATGTTCCTATTTGTGCGCCATCGATAATCTGCTCCTCCGTCACGCCCCGCGCTTGGGCGCAGGTCTTACAGAGTAGGATAGGCACCTGCTGCGCTCGGAGTATTTCGAACATCTGCTGTAGGTTGTAGCTTAAGTCGGGGGTGGTTTGATGCTTGAGTACACCGAATACGGCATCTGACATTAAAAATAGTTTTAGATCAACAGCTTGTTCATCACAATCCTTTAGTGCTAAGGCAATGCGTAAGCTATTAAACAGTTTTTCAGTGCCATAGGGGCTCGCGTGGGCGACGATCAGTATTTTTTGCATAAGCTTTTCCTACTTTAAATGGGCATTCGCTAAGTCGTAGATTAAAGGGAGAGGTAAAGCGTCAGTCTACTGCAGTTTACTATAACGATTTGAGCGTAAGATCGTATAAAAAGGCATAAATACTTGATTTACACTGACACTATGGACTTTAATAGCGGTTAATCTCTGCTCAATTTTTGGATAGACCCCATTGCCAGCCACCTTATTGGTTTCGGTTTGGCAAGCCAATTGACAAGGCTTTGGACGAGAAGCGGCCATCAAAGGTGAACAAGAATGAAGATTTTAGTCGTATTTATACTGATCGTAGTCGGTGTGTTTTTATTTCGTCGCGCCCAGCGTTTGGCGAAGGAAGAACAAGCGGCAAGGATGTCTAAAGAGGCGGCTGACAAATCCGTTGCCGAGGTGACTTCTATCGATTCAACGGTAGAAGTCGTTGCTAATGATGAGGTGAAACAGTCAGTTATTAAGCAAACCGAGCCTCTGAACGTCACCACAGTGGAAGCAGAGCTGCTGCCCCGAGAATCCCAAGAGCAGATAAATCATACTGAGATCACCGAGGATATTATCGATGTCGATATGCCTGCGGCGCACAATAAAGACGCAGTGATCATCCTAGGTGAAGCCCCCGCAGAGCCAGAGGTTCTGACATCCGCCGCGGCAACCGAGCCTGTAATACCAGAGTCTGTCATTCCTGCCTCGACTCAGCCAATGGATATAGCTACCCCAGGCTCTTGGGGAAATATTACGCTGCAGCGGGCATTCGAAGAATACCAACAGGCTACATCTGTACTTGAGCGTTACACTGCGCTGCAAAATATCATTGCTGAATGTTATAAACAGCGAAAATCCGCCGACTATCTTAACTATGGGGCGCAACTTGCACAGCCTTATCTCCTTCTTTTCCGCAATGCTTGCGCCGAACAAGGTAAAGATGTTGAGCTGAAAACCTCAGGTTTTTTACACTTGGCCACATTACTTAACGATACCCAAGCGTTCGATGCTGCCATCGCACTATGCCGAGAGGCATTAACTCTGGGTCTTAGCGATGGCACTGTCACTGGGTTTGAGGGGCGCATAAGCCGTATCGAGAAAGCGCAGGCAAAGGCTACTACGGCATGATCTATTAGCGGGATAAACCCTTAGGCGAAAAGCGGTTATTTCCCTCGCCTAGGCAGTGTAGAATCCCTGTTAACTGAATGCGCAAAAGGCGAACTAAGGTTCGCTTTTTTTATGGGTTAACACGATGAAACTAAGTTTTGCCACGCCGAGGCTGTTCCTTACGCTAGGGTTAGTATTTTTGGGTGCTTGCACTAAAACGCCCGAATGGACCTTGTTCTACTATAACGATGTGAGCGCCTTACCTGTGGCACCGCTGCAAACTGAGGATATTCATGGCTATTACGACACCTTGGAACAATGCCAGCGCAAAGCCCAGGGTATGCAGCGTTTAAGGCAGGGGGATGATATGGGCGCGGGTGTTTATCAATGTGGGCACCTCTGTGGGCTCGATGATAAGTCGGTGCTTGTGTGTAAGAGCTTGAGCCAATAGGCGGGTAGAGATGAAGTTCAAACAGGATTTTTTTAACCAACTGCCAGAGTTCTATTCCCAAGTTTATCCCCAGGGGATAAGCCATCCCCATTGGCTTGCCTGGAGTGACAATGCCGCGCAATTAATTGGCTTAACGCAGCCCAACGATGAGTTATTGCTGGGGCTCTCTGGTAATGCCGCCGTCGATGGCGCAACTTACTATGCCCAAGTGTATAGCGGCCACCAATTTGGGGGTTATACACCGCGTTTAGGGGATGGCCGGTCGATCATTCTCGGCGAGGCGATAGGGCCTAATGGCGCATGGGATGTGGCGCTAAAGGGCGGAGGTCCAACGCCATACTCGCGCCATGGCGATGGCCGTGCCGTGATGCGCTCAGCGGTGCGGGAGTTTTTAGTCTCTGAAGCTCTGCATCATTTACATGTGCCAACGACCCGAGCCTTGGCGGTAATTGGCTCTGACTTACCCGTGTGGCGCGAGAGTCAAGAAACCGCAGCTATCACAGTGCGCTTAGCCCGTAGCCATATTCGCTTTGGTCACTTTGAATTTTTTTGCCATAGCGAACGTGGCCGCGCCGATAAGCTGATCCAATTACTCAATTTCACTATCGCCCAGCATTATCCGCACTTGAGTTGCGATCCATCGGGTTACAAAGCGTGGTTTTTACAGGTGGTACAAGATACCGCCAGAATGATAGCCCATTGGCAGGCAATAGGTTTTGCCCATGGGGTGATGAACACGGACAATATGTCGATTTTAGGGGAGAGTTTCGATTTTGGCCCCTTCGCGTTTCTCGATACCTTTCAAGAAGATTTTATCTGTAATCATTCTGATCCCGAAGGTCGCTACGCCTTTGGCCAGCAGCCCGGAATTGGCCTGTGGAACCTGCAACGCTTAGCGCAGGCGCTCACGCCCCTGATCCCATCCGATGATTTGATCGCCGCGCTCAATCAATACCAAGATGCCTTAGTACAACCTTATCTGCGTTTGATGCGGGCAAAGTTAGGTCTGCCAACCTTGGCAATACAGGCGGAGCAAGATAAACAAGATCTAGAGCTTATTGGCCGATTCACTGTGTTAATGGAGAAAAATCAGCTCGACTACACTCAAACATGGCGTCGATTCGGCAAAATAGATCCAACCAGTCAATGGAGTTCACTGCGGGATGATTTTATCGATACCAGTGAATTTGATGCTTGGTATCAGGCTTATCAACGGCGATTGGGATCTGTCGCAGATATTAACGCTTGGCAAGCCGAGCGTAATAGCGTAAACCCCAAGTATATTTTGCGTAATTACTTGGCCCAAGAGGCCATTATCGCGGTAGAAGAGGGGAATTTGGCACCGCTGCATAGGTTGCAAAAGGTGCTGAGTCAGCCCTTTGCCGAACAAAACGAACATGAAGACTTGGCCAAGCGTCCACCGGACTGGGGCCAAGGTTTGATCATGTCATGCAGCAGTTGAGCGAAAAGTCAGGATGAAATTACAAGCTATTCATTTAGATAGAGCGGCATTAAGCCTAGCGATTAGTGCCGAGATTGATTTTGATCGTTTCACCGATTTTGCCGAACCACTGGTGGCGGCATTAGATTGCCATGTGCGCGAGCGTCAATGGGGCGCCGATAGGCATCAATGGTTATTGGAGTTTGAAGGGAGTCAGTTATGGCTCAATTATGAGTTTTACGGCAACATTTGCTGGCTCTCGACCGAACGGGAAGCCGATTTCGAGGTGTTGGAATACCTGGCCACTTTGCTAAAACCTTACCTATAAGTGAATCAATATGAGTCAAAATGTGGTTAACCAAAACAATTCGCTACCCGAGAGTCAAGACGACAGGGGGGCCGAGTTTCATTTTCAGGCCCTTACTCCGGATTTGATCTTAGATGCCATCGAGAGCCTTGGTATTTATCCCGAGACAGGGCTACTGGCACTCAACAGCTACGAGAACCGCGTCTATCAATTTCGCAGCGATGAAGGGCTGCGCTTTGTGGTGAAGTTTTATCGCCCTAATCGCTGGAGCGATGCCCAAATTCAAGAAGAGCACGACTATGCGCTTGCCTTAGCCGCTGAAGATATTCCCATGGCGGTGCCCGTTGTTTTAGACGGTAAAACCCTGCACTACTATCAAGGTTTTCGGTTTACTTTATTTCCTTCCCTCGGGGGGCGAGCCTTTGAAGTCGATAACTTAGAGCAGTTGGAATTAGTGGGTCGTTTTATCGGCCGTATGCATCAGTACGCTGGGCAGGAAGCGTTCAGTGAACGTGAACCGCTTAATCCGCAAATATTGGGTGCTGAGCCGCTTGCGTGGTTAAAGCAATCTGAGCTTGTACCGACAAATCTGCGGGTGGCATTTTTTACTGTGGTAGAACAAGTGTTAGCTAAGGCGAATGCCATTTGGGCCCGTCAAGGCTTTGCGGCTATTCGACTCCACGGGGATTTACACCCTGGCAATATCCTATGGACGCCCGATGGCCCAGGTTTTGTGGATTTGGATGATGCTCGCATGGGGCCAGCTATTCAAGATCTGTGGATGATGCTAACGGGCGACCGAGCGCAACAACTTATGCAGCTTGAGATTTTACTCGAAGCTTACGAAGAGTTTTGTGAGTTTGATACCAGGCAATTGGCCTTGATTGAACCGCTGCGCGCGTTGCGTATGGTGCACTATAACGCTTGGATTGGCCGTCGCTGGGACGATCCCGCTTTCCCGATGAACTTCCCTTGGTTTGGGGATGACAAGTACTGGGAGCAACAGATCTTGGCTTTTAAGGAGCAATTATTTGCCCTCGATGAGCCGCCATTGAGCCTAATACCCTATTAAAGAGATATCCTGTGACATTAGATTGAACTCTTAGGCTTGAGTTACACTCGAAAAATAGAATATGTTAGGCTCCAGCTCATTTATACAATTGATTTAAGGAATTTTTATGAAAAAAGTATTACTCATGGCCGCTGCGTTGTTATTGGCACCACTGGCGGCGTCGGCTGTGGAATACCAAGAAGGTGTACATTACACAGTGATCAACGATGGCCCCGCCACTGCTAAGCCAGAGATCACCGAGTTTTTCTCTTTCTATTGCCCACATTGCTACAGTTTTTCTAAAACAGTCGTACCAAAAATCTTAGCCGAGAAGCCTGCAGGTGTGGAATTTAGTCAGACACACGTCGATTTTATCGGTAAAGAAATGGGCGTAGAAATGTCACGTGCTTTTGCAGTGGCTCACCAACTTAACGTGGGTGAAAAAATCGACGCCGCATTATTTGCTGCCATCCATGATAAGAAACAACACTTTACTAACCGTGATGATGTGCGTGCCTTGTTTGTGGCAAATGGGGTCGATGGTAAAACTTTCGATGCTGCGGCCGATTCATTTATGGTAAAAGCCCAAATGGCAAAAATGAAGCGCGATACTGAAAACGCTAAACTGACTGGTGTACCCGCACTGGTTGTTAATGGCAAATACCGTGTTGAAAACGGTGCAGTTAAGTCCTTTGACGAGCTATTAGATATTGCTTACTACTTAGCGAGAAAGTAATTATCACAGCATTGCAGTGACTTTGTCATTTGCCTGCAATCTAACTCATTGATAATATAAGAGTAATAAAAAGGAGCCTAGTGCTCCTTTTTTTATTGGCGAGGATCACATAGTCCAAAATACGTTGAACCAGTATTTCGGTGTATTCGTAGGTATTAGCTAGAATTTGGCAAAAAAAACCGTACTTCCGATAACGGAAAGTACGGACTTGAGCCATAGGGCTCATTTTTACCCTGAGTAACGCAGTTAATATAGTACTGCGTCAAAAAAATGGCAAGCGTCAATATTTTGACTGTTTGCTATGGGTTGAAGATCTTATAATATAAACCAATTAAATCATATGATTAATGTGTTTTTGTATGAGAGATCGAAAAAAAGAGTGGGGGAGATGAAACTCAATGGATAAACTTTTTGTCAAACAACTGTAATTTAAAATAACAAGAATGCATGTAGGGGGTTATATGAGAGTTTTCCCTGTCTACGCACCTAAGCTTATTGTTAAGCATGCGCGTATTTTCCTGACTGGCGTGATATGGGTTAAAGATTTAGGACGATTAGAATTTGAGAAAGGGCGTTTTTTATTACCAAGAAAAAGCCTGCCAAAAGTGAAGCAGGCTATTTTAGAACTGAACGAATTGATTGAAGCGCAGAACCATCAAACCAAAACAGCTTAGATTTCGCTGTTGAGCAGGCCAACAAGTCCAGTGACTTTTTCGTTCCAAGACGCGAGTTCTTGTTGCAGTTGTTGGTTTTGCTCGTTCAGTTGTTGATTATGCTCACTCAAGGTTGAAGCTTTTTGCTTCTCTTCTTCAAGCTCCATTTTTAGAAGCTCGATGGTTTCGAGTGCAGCCTGGATTTTGGTTTCCAGTTTGGACAGTAATTCAAGGCTCATCTGGAGAGTCCTATGGTTTCTGGATGGGACTGTGATTCTAGCAGTGCCAAGAGCATAAGGAATAGTGATTATTACCGTTTGGTGAAAAAACGTCCGATAACTGAGTTCTAATTCAAGTTTTTTTGCATTTGTTATTAACTCGTTAGTATTCTTGGTTTTATTTATTATCGGAATGGCTTATGTCACCCAGCCTGCTCGCCATGCTTCCCCTGTTGCTCACCCTCATTTTGGCCCTGTGGCTACGTCGAACCTTGATTGCACTCGGGGTTGGTATTATCTCCGGCGCTTTGATCATTAGTCATTTTGACGTTATGCAAACCGGCGGCTACTTAGCCGAAATTGGGCTAAAACAGTTTTACAGCCAAGGCGCTTGGCAGTGGTGGCATCTTAATGTTTTGCTCGCCATGTTATTGCTCGGTAGCATGACACAGTTATTGGCTCGGGGTGGTGCAGTCGGGCAGTTTGGCGATTGGCTATATCACAGGGTACGCACCGAGCGGCAGGCGCGCCTTGGGATCGTTTTTCTCGGTTGGTTGGTGTTTATCGATGGCATTTTTAGCTGCTTGGCTGTGGGTCATGTTTGTCAGCCCTTGAGTCAGCGTTATGGCATTCGTAATGAGCAGCTCGCCTATCTGGTCGATTCGAATGCTTCACCCCTCTGTGCTTTATTACCCTTTTCGAGTTGGGGCCCCTATGTGATGGCTTTACTCGCGGGGATAAGTTTTCTACCCATCTCACCGCTGCAGGCCTTTATTGAGGTCGCCTTACTCAACTTTTACGCTATCTCCACCTTAGGATTATCCGTGCTGGTCGCTTGGTTTGGGCTGGGATTTCGCCCCTTGAATACGGGCAAGAATCCTCCTCAGATGCAGGAGCTTTCGGCGGCGACTGTCACCGAGGCAGATACAAGGGGCAATCCTTGGTTATTGGCTGTGCCAATGTTAACTCTGCTTGGGGCTTCGGTGGGGTTAACCCTGTGGTCAGGGGCGCAGCAGGTGGCTTCGTGGGATCTGGCAGAGTGGTTAGCTAAGGCCGATATTGGCGCGTCTATGCGCAATGCTTGTCTGCTGGCGACACTGGTCACCCTTGCGATGTTAAGTTTATCGGGGCGACGAATGTCTGCGCTATTTGGAGATCTTAGTCATGGCGTGCGTATGATCACCTTCGCCATCGCTATTTTGCTTTGCACTTGGATGATAGGTGCAGTGATCCAAGACTTAGGAGTGGCAACTTTACTGGCCTCGTGGGCCAAATTGTATCTGTCGGCGCAATTGCTGGTGGCGGGAATGTTTTTGCTCTGTGCCCTTATGGCATTTGCCACTGGCTCGAGTTGGGGCACTTTTGC
Organism: Shewanella sp. KJ2020; assembly: GCF_024197625.1. Lineage (NCBI taxonomy): Bacteria > Pseudomonadati > Pseudomonadota > Gammaproteobacteria > Alteromonadales > Shewanellaceae > Shewanella > Shewanella sp. KJ2020. The sequence continues at coordinate 73,857 of NZ_JAKUKD010000027.1, forward strand.
GATTATGATCCCGATTGGCGGCGAGATTGCCCATACTATGGATGTGAGTTTGTTGCTGCCCGTATTGGGTGCTGTGATGGCGGGCTCGGTATTTGGCGACCATTGCTCACCCATTTCGGATACCAGTGTACTGAGTGCAACCAGTTCTAGCTGTTTACCCCATGATCATGTGGTGACTCAATTGCCTTTTGCCCTGATGGCGGCGTGTTCGGCCCTGATTGGATTTCAATTGGTGAATTTAGATGTGGCGCTACCTTTAGTCTGGCTGGCCGTAGTGGGTTGCGGTCTCGGTTTATTTGCCTTGATGGCGCGCTTCTATTCGCCTTGGCCTAAGTTATCGTCGCAGACATAAGGTTCGTTTATCGCTAAAATGGCCGATTCGATTTGAGCCGAAGCCTTTTTCAAGTGTACTGATTTAAGAGAGCATCAATATGAGCATTACCCGTTTAGACGTTGGCACTCGCATGAGTAGCATAGTCATTCATCAAGGCACTGTGTATTTGTGTGGCCAAGTGGCAAAGGACAAATATCAAAATATCACCGAGCAAACCACGACAATGCTTGAGGAGGTCGATAGCTTGCTCATGCAGGCGGGGAGTTCCCGTGAGCATTTATTGTCAGCGACGCTCTATCTAAAAGATATGAATGACTACGATGCGATGAATGCGGTATGGGATGCTTGGGTGCCTAAGGGCCATGCGCCAGCCCGCGCTTGCGTGCAGGCAGCGATTGTTGAGCCGGAATATTTGGTTGAAGTGTCGATTGTTGCGGCTGTTGCGGTGTAAGCGTGAAGCTACTTTTTCACTCACCCTGTTTCGATCCCTTTTTAAAATCCTGTCGCCGAGTGTCATGACTCGGTGGATTTTTATCCTCCTAACACACTCTATCTAAGCCTGCATATTTTTAGCGCAATAAGTATTCCATTAAATGTGCAGGGACAAGGGGTGGATGATCCACGTATTGCATGGAGAGTGCCGCGGCTATCGCATCAATATTCTGTTGCGCTAAATTCTGTTCGATAATGGCAAACGCCCAAGGAGCCTCGGTTTTGAGTTTGAGGTAATAAGGCGTTTCGACAAATTGTGCGAGTGAGTAAGCCGCGCCGCCTAAACCATGTCCCCAACCTTCGCTGACATGAAAGGGCCTATTTAGGTGCGCCATAGTAAACTCAATAAGATGGGGATATTGACCGTTATGCCCACCAGTCCAGTGACCAATATCAACCGCTAAAATCATTTTTGCCATGTTATCTCCTTAGTTAAGGTTGTTTAGTTGCAATCAGCACCCGGCCAAATTCAGCATTAGGCTCAAGGGGCGTGATGGCGATGATATGGTCGAGTCTAAGGGATTGTTTAGTTTGTTGCTCTTGGATAATAAGCCACTCGGTTTTGTCTGCCCTTGTCTGCGTGGTGATGGCTTGACCTTGGCACTCAGTGCCATCAATCAACTCTATCTTGAGCCGATAACCGCGCAGGCAGGCGAGTTCGAGGTAATCGTAGTGCTCACAGGGGATCATCTTATAATCTGACATTGGCTTATCTCATCTGACTGAAGCTCGCCCCTATTGTGGCAAAAATACTTGTCATTGGCTTTAGCCCCCTTGACTTTATTCCTATCGCTCCCTAGTCTGCTTGTTCAGTAATCAAGGTGGTATGCGATGGAAATAAAATATAATTTAAAACCTGCGTCCGAGCGCCGTACTGAGCAATTCAAGCCCGAGGGGAATGTGGGCTTCGGTAGCCTCAGAACCGATCATATGTTTTTAATGGATTACCGCGATGGTGAATGGCGTGATCCGCGAATTGTGCCCTATGGTCCATTTGAAATGGCGCCGGGTGCAATGGCATTACACTATGGTCAGTCAATCTTCGAAGGCGCGAAGGCCTTTATGCATGAAGATGGCGAGATCTATACTTTCCGGATCAATAAAAACGCCGAGCGGATGAATCGCTCCGCCGATATCGTCTGCATTCCGAATATCGATGAGCAGATGCAAATCGATGCGATCAATGCCTTGATCGATGTGGATCGCCTGTGGTTCCCGATGCAAGAAGGCGCCTGTTTATACATTCGTCCCTTTATTTTTGCGACCGAAGATAGACTATCGGTTAGCCCAAGTTCACGCTATACCTTCTGCGTGGTATTAAGCCCTAGCGGTGCTTACTATGCCGCTGGCGTGAACAAAGGCATACGTTTGTTGATCAGTAAGACCTATCACCGCGCGGTATCGGGCGGGACGGGCGCATCTAAGGCGGCGGGTAACTATGCAGCCTCATTGCGTGCGGGTAAAGCGGCAGCGCAGTTTGGTGCATCCCAAGTGTTGTATCTTGACTCGACCAATCAACAGATTGAAGAAGCGGGGGCGATGAACCACTTCCATATTCTGAAAGACGGCACTGTGATTATTCCAACGTTCACCGATACCATCTTAAAATCCATTACCTCGCAATCCATTATGGAGTTAGGTGAGCTGCTCGGCTGTGAAATTCGCCAAGAAACCGTGATGCTGGATAAATTTATTGCCGATATCGAGTCCGGCGAAATTATCGAGGCGGGGGGCTTTGGGACTGCGGCCGTGGTATCGGCTGTGGGTTCCTATATTTTTGAAGATGGCCGCGTTGTGACTGTGGGCAACGGTGAAGTGGGTGAGCATATTCAGCGCATTTACAAGCTCTATACCGAGATCCAAAAGGGTCATATCAAAGGTCCTGAAGGCTGGGTGAAGCGTGTCGAGCGTATCACGCCTTAAGCGATAAAAAATGCAACAAGAAGGCTCCCAAGGGAGCCTTTTTTATGTCCACAGTTTGCCCTTTAAGACTGCTGCGATAATGGCTTACATTGATTGCCGAGCAGTACGAGGCAATCTTTCGCGCTAAGGGGTTTACTGAGTAAGAATCCTTGAACCTGATCGCAACCCTGTTCGGCTAAGAAGTTGAGCTGCTCTTGGGTTTCGACCCCTTCGGCCACCACATTAAGTTCGAGACTGTGTGCTAGGGCGATAATGGCACTGGTAATGGCCGCGTCATCGGGGTCATTAGTGATATCACGGACAAACTCTCTATCGATTTTTAGGGTGTCGATGGGGAAACGTTTAAGGTAACTTAGGCTTGAATAACCCGTGCCAAAATCGTCTACGGCAATGGTTAATCCTAGGGCTTTTAGCTTAGCTAAAGTCGTCACCGATTCCTGCGGGTTACCCATGATCATCGACTCTGTCAGTTCGAGTTCGAGTGATTGAGCTGGCAGTCCCGACACCGCAAGTGCAACCTCAATCGTCGAAATAATATCTGCTTTGAGTTGCCGAGCCGATAGGTTAATGGCCATGCTGAAGTCTTTAAAGCCCAATTCATTCCATTGGGCTAATTGTTGGCAGGCGTGGTTAATCACCCAGAGACCAATGTGATTAATGATGCCCGTTTCTTCAGCCAAAGGAATAAATTCTACCGGAGAAATAGGACCGAGTTCTGCATGGTGCCAGCGTAGCAAGGCTTCTACGCCCGTGAGTGAACCATCGCGCAGGGAGAACTTAGGTTGATAAACTAGGCTCAGCTCGTTGCGTGCAATGGCCTGTTTTAATCCAGCTTCGAGCTGTACATGGCGGGTGGCTATCTCGTTGAGTTCATGGGTATAAAATTGAAAATTATTTCTACCTAATGACTTAGCGTGATACATGGCGGTGTCGGCAAATTTAATTAATGAGTCCGCATTGTCCGCATCGTTGGGATAGAGGCTAATCCCTATCGATGTTGAGATGGTCAGGGATTTATCATCTAATAAGAAGGGGACTTGGAAGGCCCGTAGTACTTTTTCCGAGATCAGGGTCGCCGCCTTAGTTTTGGCAACACCTTCTAAAATAATGGTAAATTCATCGCCACCTAAGCGCGCAACCGTATCACCTTCTCGCACCGCGTTTTGTAGCCGTCCTGCAACCGCTTTGAGTAGCAGATCGCCTATATGGTGACCCATGGAGTCATTGATATGTTTGAATCGGTCAAGGTCTAAGAACAGCAGGGCAACTATGTTCTTCGATCTATGGGCTTGGGTAATGGCATGGTTGAGCCGATCCTGGAAAAGAGTTCGATTCGGCAGGCCTGTTAAAGTATCGAAGCTAGCGAGGAAACGCAGGTCTTCTTCGGCTTTTTTACGCTCGGTAATATCGGTAAAAACCGCAACAAAATGGCTAGTTTCGCCTTTGATATCGATGACTTGGTTTATTTCAAGCCAGACTAACAGTGCCTTGCGCCCCCTATTGCGGATCCAAATTTCACCGGCCCAATGTTTATGGCGTAATAGTTGTTGTTCTATGTTGTTAAATAGGCCCCTTTGTTGCCGGCTATAGGCTAGTTGCACTAGATATTTATCGCAAATTTGGCGCTCTGTATAACCCGTAATGGCACAAAACGCCGGATTCACCGAGCGGATCCGATAATCTAAGCTGGCTACAACCACGGCCTCGTTCATGCTGTTGAGCACTTGAGAGGAGAGTATTAGCTCATTTTCAATCAGTTTACGGGAGGTGATATTGCGACTTGTGCCCGTCATGCGTATGGCTTGATGGTTACCGTCACTCTCTACCACTTTGCCGCGCTCTAAAATCCAAACCCAGTGACCTGGTGAGCGTTCAATGCGATATTCCACCTCAAAAAAGGGCGTGCGTCCTTGCAGATGCTCGGTTAATTCATATGTAAACTTTTCCCTATCTTCGGGATGGATGTTTTCATGTAACAGATGATCACAGCTCCACTGGGGAATAGCGCTATCCATATTCGTTCGGTAGACGCGGTTTTCTTTGATATTCCAGTCCCACATTCCATCCCCAGATGCCCATAGGGCGAGTTTGAGGCGTTCCTCCGAAGCGCGGATACTGGTTTCAAACTCCCGTTGCCGTTGGCGTTTGCGCTTGCGCCAGAGAATGCTCCACACCAATAAGACGATAGCGACTAGGCAGTAAAGGGCATAGGCAAGTTGAGTGCGATAGAAAGGGGCTTGCACTTTTAAGTCGACGAGTAGAGCGTAAGTGCCTTCGCTATTGTATTGCAGTGAATGGCGAACATGTAGCACGTATTTCCCGGGGTTAATATTGGTAAAGGTGATTTCATTACCCGCAGGTAAGTCGTGCCATTGGTTATCAAAACCTTCGAGGAAATAGCTAAAACGGTTTTTACCCGCATAACTGAAGTCCAATGATGTCACTTCAAAACTCACCAGCTGATCGTCGTAGTGCATCACTATTTGTGGGGGGCGGCTTAGATCTAAAATAGTATGTTTTTTGCCTGCGATCTTATAGGCAGTTAAAGCCACTCTGGCCTCACTGCGTTGATTGGGAATAGCATTGGGATTAAAACGGTTTATGCCATTAATGCCACCAAACCAGAGGTCGCCATCACTGTCCTTGAGTTTAACTCCACCATTAAACTCTAATGCCTGTAGGCCTTCTTGCTCATTGAAATTGATGATCTTGTTAGTTATGGGGTTTAGTTTGCCAACACCCGCGTTACTGCTGAACCAAATATCATGTTTTTCATCTTCGAGTAGGGCATAGATAGTATCGCTGGGTAGACCCTGTTCGCGGGTATAGTGGCTAAACCCCATATCGGATGTATTAGAGGAGAGCTTGCTTATCCCGCCATGGGTTGCAAACCAAACATCACCATTAGCTGTGACTAAAATATCTCGTATACGGTTATTGATAATACTGTTCTTGTCATCGGGTTGATGGGTAAATGCTTGGCCCAATCCCGTTTGCATATCGAGCTTCACTAAGCCATTGAGTGACCCTATCCATAGGATATTTTTGTCTGCTTTGAGGGTAAATAACAGATTTTGTGCGGGATAAAAACCTTCAATATCGGTGAGCGGCACAGAGATAAACTCATCTTTATCTGTGGCTTTGCGATAGAGGACGCGGGAAGTGGCAATCCAAAGCCTGTCTTGGTTGTCTATTTCGATACTGCGGATATAGTTTGCCTCTGGGCTCTTATCTTGACTGCTGACATTAAGCAGAGTGAATTTACCATTGGAGGTTAGCTTTCCTAAACCATAGTTGCTAGCAAACCAAAGGATCCCCTGCTTATCCTGGGCTATGTCGCGCAGTGTTAAATTTAAATTTTGCGGCTCTACCCCTAGCGCCTTAGCAAAGTGAGACGAATAATACTCGTACTTGTCGCTATCGGCGGGTAGCCGCTTAAGGCCTGCACCTTCAGTACCTATCCAGAGTGCACCATCCTGGCTACGAAATAGGGTGCGTATGTTATTACTTTGCTGAGGTTGTTCAGTTGTATATTCAAAGAGATGCTGAAAATACTGGCGGCGCGTGTTGATCTTATTTAGCCCTGAGTAGCTGGTGCCGAGCCATAGATTACCAAAGGGATCCTGTAAGATGCTTAAGATATTGTTTTCACTGATACTGTCTGCGCGTTTCGTCTCGTATTTATGATAGGTTGCCGTTAGCTGCCCTCCCTCTCTATCGAGTTGGATAAGGCCCGCCCCGGGACCTACTACCCAGAAGTGTCCGAGGGGTGTTTGAATAAAATCTCTAATGTAAGCAACGTTATTTTCGGTTTTCCATAGCATGTCACCCTGTTGGCTGATGAGATCGTAGTGCCATAGTTGATTACCGAGCGCCAAAGTAATGGAGCGTGTCGAATTGGCTTTTATCTGGTGTGCGGTCAAGTTTTGCGGCACATTGATACGGGTAATAGTGTTACTGCTTACCGCAAAGGTGCCGCTATTTTGCGAACCTGCGAGCAAATAGGTGTTTTCAACATTGGCAAGGCTGGTGATATAGGGCTCGGCATTGACACCTAAGTTGACTTTACTGATCCGCTGCGTTTTGGTTGATAGGGAAAATAGCCCCCCCTGAGTGCCTATCCAGAGAGTATTGCCAACGATATTGAGTTTAGTCACCCTCAGATCGGTTAACCCTTGCTCTTGTCCGAAACGCTCAAAGGAGCCCGTCTTGAGATCGAGTCGATTTATCCCCTGGCTAAAGGTGCCCACCCAAATGTAGTCATCGGCATCTTGGATGATATCTGAAACATAACTTTCAGAAATGCTGGTAGGGTCAGTAGGGGTGTGGATGAACAAGTTAAAGTGATGGCCATTGTAACCATGCAGACCATCTTGCGTGCCAATCCAAAGCATGCCTGCACTGTCGATAAAAAGACTGGTGATAGTGTTTTGATTGAGTCCGTTTTCGCTACGGATATGTTCAAACTTAAGTTGAGTGTTAGCTGCACTTAAAGGTATGGCTAGCCCTTTGAGTGAGAAGCTAACTAAACTCAGGACACAAAGCGTGATTAGCACTAGTCGATGGATTGGTAGACTCAAATTTACCCCTATCAAATAACCCTTTTATCCCCTTAACGTGGGTGTTGTTCACCTTGGTTTTATTGGGAATTGGCGTATAACCGAGAAAACACGCCCATTCAGTAAAACAAAGAGCGATCATCGCAATATAGACGTATTTACAGGGTATTAGTATGTTTATGGCCTTGGAAGCTTAGCATTTTTTACAGTACGCCAACATACAATTAGTCGTTCTTTTGTGAAGGAATATACATAAAAAAAAAGACCTTGCCGGAAGGGGGGAAGCAAGGTCTTTGGTTGAACTGTTTTAGGTAGATCAAATAACTTAGGGAGCACTATGCCGCGGGTACTCGCACAAAACCTTCCATCAGCACCCGGGCGCTACGGCTCATAATGGCTTTAACCACTGTCCATTCGCCATCAACGAGTGACGCCTCTGCGCCAACCCGTAAGGTGCCGGAGGGATGGCCGAAACGCACCGCGCTTTTTTGACCGCCACCTGCGGCTAAGTTGACTAAGGTGCCGGGAATTGCCGCCGCAGTACCAATTGCTACCGCCGCTGTGCCCATCATGGCGTGGTGCAGTTTACCCATGGACAGGGCACGCACTAATAAATCGATATCCTCTGCCTCCACCGATTTTCCGCTCGATGAAACATAGGCTTTTGGCTTAGCGACAAAGGCAACCTTAGGTGTATGTTGGCGTGTAATGGCTTCATCAATATGTGAAATTAAGCCCATACGCACGGCGCCATAGGCGCGAATGGTTTCAAACTTAGCCAGCGCGGCGTTGTCACCGTTAATATCATCCTGCAGCTCAGTGCCTGTGTAGCCTAAGTCTTCTGCATTGATAAATATGGTGGGAATGCCTGCGTTGATCATAGTGGCGTTAAAGCTGCCAATCCCCGGCACGTCTAGCACATCGACAACATTACCCGTTGGGAACATACTGCCACTCCCTCCGTTAGAATTGGCATCTTCGTCGGCAGCCGGATTCATAAATTCGATTTGCACTTCGGCGGCGGGAAAGGTCACACCATCGAGCTCAAAATCACCGGTTTCCTGCACTTCACCATTAGTGATGGGCACATGGGCGATAATGGTTTTGCCTATGTTGGCCTGCCAAATTCGCACGGTACAAATGCCATTTTGTGGAATACGTGCCGCATCAATTAAACCATTGCTGATGGCGAAAGCGCCGACGGCGGCGGTTAAATTGCCACAGTTGCCACTCCAATCGACAAAGGGTTTGTCGATAGCCACTTGGCCAAAGAGGTAATCCACATCGTGATCCGAGCGGGTGCTCTTAGAGAGGATCACCGTCTTGCTGGTGCTAGAGGTGGCGCCGCCCATGCCATCAATTTGCTTACCGTAGGGATCTGGGCTGCCAATTACGCGCAGTAATAGCGCATCGCGGGCGGGACCGGGGACTTGGGCTACTGTGGGTAAGTCCTGCAAACGAAAAAACACGCCCTTACTGGTGCCGCCGCGCATATAGGTTGCGGCGACTTTGATTTGGGGCGGGAAAATATTGTTACTCATGCTATTAACTCCAAGGGGAATCGCGATACAGGTTAGCGTCGATATCAAAGGCGGTGATGCTCAATTGGCATGACCGCCTTTTTAGCGCGAGTGTTACTTCAGGTTTAACTCTAAAAAGTCTTGCGCGAAGCGTTGCAATACGCCGCCCGCCTCGTAAATTGACACTTCTTCGGCGGTATCGAGACGACAGGTGACGGGCACTTCGATGCGCCCACCGTTTTTACGGCTGATAACCACAGTCAAATCCGCTCGTGGCGCTGGCGTGCCGAGCACATCGAACACTTCTGTGCCGTCGATAGCGTAGGTTGCACGATTGTCACCCGCCTTAAACTCCAGTGGTAACACCCCCATACCCACTAAGTTAGTGCGGTGAATACGTTCGAAACCTTCGGCAACAATGGCCTCAACACCCGCTAAACGCACGCCTTTGGCGGCCCAGTCTCGGGACGAACCTTGGCCATAGTCGGCGCCAGCGATAATGATCAGCGGCTGCTTACGTTCCATATAGGTTTCAATCGCTTCCCACATGCGGGTCACTTGGCCTTCGGGTTCGATTCGGGCAAGTGAACCTTGCTGTACTTTACCGTCAACCAGCGCCATTTCGTTTTTAAGCTTAGGGTTAGCAAAGGTCGCGCGCTGGGCAGTTAAGTGATCGCCCCTGTGGGTGGCGTAGGAGTTAAAGTCTTCCTCCGGCAAGCCCATCTTGTGCAGATATTCGCCGGCGGCGCTGTCCATCATAATCGCGTTCGATGGCGATAAATGGTCTGTGGTGATGTTGTCACCCAGCACCGCTAGCGGTCGCATTCCCTTAAGGGTGCGCTCGCCCGCTAAGGCGCCTTCCCAGTAGGGTGGGCGGCGAATATAAGTCGACTGCGGGCGCCAGTCGTACAGTGGGCTAATTTGCTCACCGTAATCGACGGCTAAATCGAACATAGGTTCGTACACTTTGCGGAACTGCTCAGGTTTAACACTTTTGGCAATCACGGCATCGATTTCTGCATCCGATGGCCAAATGTCGATAAGTTTGACTGGCTTACCGTCTTTATCTACTCCCAGCACATCCTTTTCGATATCGAAACGTATGGTGCCGGCAATCGCGTAGGCGACCACCAATGGCGGCGATGCTAGGAACGCTTGTTTGGCATAGGGATGGATGCGGCCATCGAAGTTGCGGTTACCGGATAATACGGCGGTGGCGTACAAGTCGCGGTCGATGACTTCTTTTTGAATAACCGGATCCAGTGCGCCGCTCATGCCGTTACAGGTGGTGCAGGCAAAGCCGACGATCCCAAAGCCAAGTTGCTCAAGCTCAGGTAATAAATTGGCCTCTTCTAAATAGAGTTGTACCGCTTTGGAGCCGGGGGCCAGTGAGGTTTTGACCCAAGGTTTACGGCTCAAGCCTTTGGCGTTAGCGTTACGGGCAATCAGGCCGGCGGCAATTACGTTGCGTGGATTACTGGTATTAGTACAGCTGGTGATCGCCGCGATAATCACAGCACCATCTGGCATTAGGCCAGGTTCGTTTTCGACTACGCCGCTAATGCCGCGTGCGGCCAATTCTGATGTTGGCACCCGTGCATGTGGATTAGACGGGCCGGCAATGGTGCGCACCACTGACGAGAGGTCAAAGTGTAATACGCGTGGATATTCGGCCTGTTTTAAGTCATCGCTCCACAAACCTGCAGTTTTAGCATAGGTTTCAACCAGTTTGACTTGGTCGGCTTCGCGGCCGGTTAAGGTTAAATAATCCAGCGTTTGCTGATCGATATAGAACATGGCGGCGGTGGCGCCAAATTCAGGTGTCATATTCGAAATCGTGGCGCGATCGCCCAGTGTCAGCGCCGCGGCGCCTTCGCCGAAGAACTCTAGATAAGAGGACACCACTTTTTGTGCGCGTAAAAATTCGGTGAGCGCTAATACAATATCGGTCGCCGTGATGCCAGGCTGCGGCTTGCCGGTTAGCTCGACGCCGATAATGTCCGGCAGACGCATATAAGAGGCGCGCCCTAGCATCACACTTTCGGCTTCTAAGCCACCAACACCAATGGCGATAACGCCCAGTGCATCTACGTGTGGTGTGTGGCTGTCGGTGCCGACTAAGGTATCGGGGAAGGCTACACCGTCGCGCGCATGCACTACAGGTGACATACGCTCTAAGTTAATTTGGTGCATGATGCCGTTACCCTGAGGGATAACATCGATGTTTTTAAAGGCTTTTTGCGTCCAATCAATAAAGTGGAATCTGTCTTCGTTACGTCTATCTTCGATGGCGCGGTTTTTGGCGAAGGCGTCTTTATCAAAACCGCCAAATTCGACGGCGAGTGAGTGATCCACAATGAGTTGGGTTGGCACAACTGGGTTCACTTTAGCGGGATCGCCACCCTTGGCGGCAATCGCATCACGCAGACCCGCAAGGTCAACGAGGGCGGTTTGGCCTAAAATATCGTGGCACACAACACGGGCGGGAAACCAAGGGAAGTCCAACTCTTGTTTAGATTCAATAATCTGTTTTAGCGAGTCGGTCAAAACGGCCGGATCGCAGCGGCGGACTAAGTTTTCCGCCAGCACGCGCGAGGTATAAGGCAGCTTGGCGTAGCTGCCTGGCGCAATGGCTTCCACGGCTTCGCGGGTATCGAAGTAATCGAGTTTGGTGCCTGGTAAGGGCTTGCGATATTGGGTGTTCATAACAGTGCTCATAACATCATCCATTTCGGAAAATGAAGTCGGCGCGAGAATCACATTGGTGAAATCTCGCGCCAAGTGGGGTCAGTTTTGCTTAACGGTTGGCAATCGGTACCACTTTGCGCGGTGCCACGCCCACATAATCGGCACTTGGGCGGATGATGCGGTTGTTAGAGCGTTGCTCCATCACATGTGCCGCCCAACCCGTTACCCGTGAACATACGAAGATGGGCGTGAACAATTTAGTCGGAATATCCATGTAGTGGTAAGCGCTGGCGTGGAAGAAGTCAGCGTTACAGAAGAGTTTTTTCTGTTCCCACATTAGTGCTTCGCAGGCAACCGATACCCGGTATAGACGATCGTCACCGTTGGCGGCAGCCAGTTTTTCTGACCATTCTTTGATAATGGCATTACGCGGATCCGATTCACGGTAAATCGCGTGACCAAAGCCCATGATCTTGTCTTTACGCTCTAATTTACCCATTAAGATGTCGCGGGCATCGGCTTCATCTTTCATATCTTGGATAAGTTCCATCGCCGCTTCGTTCGCGCCGCCATGGAGTGGACCGCGCAGTGAACCGATAGCGCCAGTCACGCAGGAATGCATGTCCGATAGGGTTGATGCGCATACGCGAGCGGTGAAGGTTGATGCGTTAAACTCATGTTCTGCATAAAGAATTAACGAGACGTCCATCACTTTTGCGTGCAGTGCTGAGGGCGCTTTACCGTGTAATAGGTGGAGGAAGTGCGCGCCAATTTGCTCGTCTTGGGTTTCGGTGTCGATACGCACGCCATCATGGCTAAAGCGATACCAGTAACAGATGATCGATGGGAAGGCGGCCAGTAAACGGTCGGCAATTTCACTCTGCTCGCTAAAGTTATGTTCGGCTTCTAAGTTACCCAACATTGAACAGCCAGTGCGCATCACATCCATTGGGTGAGTGTCGGTGGGAATACGCTCTAACACTTCTTTTAATGCCTGCGGCAGGCCGCGTAGACCTTTGAGTTTGGTTTTGTAGGCATCAAGCTGAGCTTGAGTGGGTAGCTCGCCGTAAAGGATCAAGTAGGCGACTTCTTCGAAGGTGGCGTTTTCGCCTAGATCCTTCACATCATAACCGCGGTATGTGAGGCCGCTGCCTGAAACACCCACTGTACTTAATGAAGTTTCACCTGCGCTCTGACCACGTAATCCTGCGCCACTTAACTTTTTAGCTTCTGACATAATTCTTCCCTTCCGTTAACTCTGTTTAGTATTGCCAGACCTTACTAGGCTACTGGCTTTTATGGGTTAATGCTGCAAGGCATAAGGCCTGAACGGTTGAGTACCTATTGGCTTCAACCGAGTGTAGGGTTGCAGCTTGTCGGTTATTTATCTTGGTTAAACAGTTGATCTAACTTGTCTTCAAAGGCGTGGTAGCCCAAATACTTATACAGATCCGTGCGACTCTGCATAGTGTCTAATACATTGCGTTGATGACCGTCATTCATCAGCGCCTGCATCACCTTCAATGCCGCTTGGTTGGCTGCACGGAAAGTACCTAGGGGATAAAGCACCATATCGGCGCCCGCCTCGGCGAGTTCTTCTTTATTGAACAATTGGGTTTGGCCGAACTCGGTCATATTCGCCAAAATTGGTGCGTTTACTTGCGCCTTGAAGTGGCGATATTGGTCCAGCTCGGTTAAGGCTTCGGCGAAAATCATATCGGCACCCGCGGCGATATAGGCTTTGGCGCGCTCGATCCCTGCTTCTAAACCCTCAACGGCGACCGCATCGGTACGCGCCATGATCACAAAGTTAGGATCGGTACGGGCATCGACGGCGGCTTTAATGCGATCGACCATTTCTTCTGTGCTGACTACGGCTTTATTGGGTCTATGGCCACAGCGTTTTTGTGACACTTGGTCTTCCATGTGTACGGCGGCGACGCCGATTTTTTCGAATTCTTTGATGGTACGGGCGATATTGAATGCGCCGCCCCAACCGGTGTCGATATCGACCAGCAGTGGCAGTTGAGTTGCTGAGGTGATACGACCCGCATCGATCAGCACGTCATTCATCGAGGTCATGCCTAAGTCGGGTAAACCGTAGGAGGCGTTAGCGACACCGGCTCCAGAGAGGTAAAGGGCTTGAAAGCCGGTTTGCTCAGCCATTAAGGCAAAGTAAGCATTGGTTGTACCAAGGATTTGCAACGGTTTAGCGTTGGCGAGGGCTTGGCGAAAACGTAATCCTGCGCTTTGGGTCATGGTCTTTGTCCTTATCTTTTCTATAGGCATATTGGGCCGCATGTACTTAGCGTTAGTTAGCTAAGGTTTCTTTAGCGGCGGCATTGGCTTGTAATTCAATCAAACGTAATTCGGTATTTTTGCGGCCTTGTTCTATATGGCGGCGCATGAGGAGTCCCGCTAGTTCACCATCGCGCTGGGCTATGGCTTCCACTATGCGTCTATGTTCGGCAATGGCTTTAACGGGGCGATTCTGATTAGTGCACTGGTAACGGTACATCCGCAATAGGTGATACAGGCCGCCTATTAAGGTTTCCTGCAGATGTTTATTGCCACTGGCTTGAATGATTTGGTAGTGGAAATCGACATCACCTTCCTCTTGGAAATAGGTATCTCCCTTGATGAGCGCCGCTTCTTGAGCCGCGAGAAGATCTTCTAACTTAGCTAGCTGCTCTGGGGTGATACGGCTGGCGGCCAGTTCGCAGGCCATGCCTTCGAGTACGCTACGCAGTTGATATAAATCGTTAAGTTCGCTCACTGTTAGTTGGGCAACACGGGCGCCAATATGGGGGGCTCGCACGACTAAGCGTTGTCTTTCTAAGGTTTGTAGGGCTTCGCGGGTCGGTCCGCGGCTAATGCCGTATTTTTCGGCCAGTGCTTGTTCGTTAATCTTGCTGCCCGCTGGCAATTCGCCCTTGATGATGCTGGTTTGGATCTGCACCAAAATTTGATCGGCTAATGTGGTCGACGTCTTATCTGCCGAGGTTGATTTAACCTTGTGCAGGTGGGGAACTTGAGTGTCATCGGGAACGAACGTCGTGTCTTGCTTCAACATAGAGCGCATCACTATTAATAGGATTGTCGACAATGGGTAAAAAAATAGCCCTCCCTTTATCTATTGTCAACAATGTGTTTACTTAGACGTAAGTCTATACTGTAGGTTGTTTTTATTTAAAATTATGATTTTAAAGGTTTAATCTTGAGTTTGTCTAATTTAATATTTTTAATTACGCATTTTTAAATATTAAATTGTCGACAATTTTGTGTGATTGAATCGTTTTGCTTGTTTGATTCCGGCGGTGTTGGGGCTGAGTGTTGGGTATGTTATGTTTCATAAATGGGTGTACGTAAACGTCAGCATCACATATACGGATGAAATATGAATGTAAAAATCATTGTTACTGTATTTCTGGTTATAGGATTATTGGGCTGCGCAGCAGCGGGTGTTCCATATACAAATGATCCATGGAAAAAACTCGCTTATGCATTCCAGCTTATGCAATTAGAAGGTCGTGCATTACCTGCCGAAAAATTGGGATTACAAGCTTTAAACGATTTCGAAAAAGAGCAAAATTGGTATGGTATTGCCGAAGCAGAATATTTTTTGGGTAGCTTTTATAGAAGTCCTGCATATCGAAGCTATCAAGATTTCTATTCAAAACACAATGAATATGACCCAACTGG
Organism: Shewanella sp. KJ2020; assembly: GCF_024197625.1. Classification (NCBI taxonomy): domain Bacteria; kingdom Pseudomonadati; phylum Pseudomonadota; class Gammaproteobacteria; order Alteromonadales; family Shewanellaceae; genus Shewanella; species Shewanella sp. KJ2020. Next base: position 89,075 of record NZ_JAKUKD010000027.1, read on the forward strand.
ACAGAAAGCCATTTCACATTACCAGAAATCTATCATGGCATTTGGGAAAGATGGTGATTACTGGGGCGTGGCAAAATCTACTTTTGAAATTGGCATAACATACTTACGCGATAGTGATGTTGAAAATGCATGTATAAGTGCTAATGAGTCATTGGCAACATATAAAAGCGACAAAAATATTTTTAAAGGCAGGATGCATCCACATAATCAAAAGTTTGAATCGTTTGATGCAATGATTGAGGCTTTTATTAAGGATAATTGTCCCACTTAATCAATCATGTAGTTAAGCCTGCTGCCAAAAATAGAATAGTTAGGATCGTTTTGTGAGAAGTACTAATGGCGGCGGAACGTAGCGCCGCATTGATAATCGGATTCGTTAAATGAGCTCAATGAAGCTGAGTTATCTGATGCGGCATTCGTTGCAGAGTAAGACGCTAGCAAGCTAGAGTTTAGCTTGCCTGAGTGTTATTGGGGTTTTCGGCTTTATTATTCACATTTTGGTGTGTTTGGAGTAAAGCATGAATTTGTTGATCTTTTTCAGCCCACACTTGGTTTAACCAGCGTTGGAATTCGACGCGGTACTCAGAATCAGAGAAATAACGTGTCGCATCCACCTGAGGCACTGGCAGGGCGTTAATTCGCACAATAATCTTGCTGACCTTGCCATTCATCACCCCAAATAGAATATCCTCAGGTGCATCTGGATAAACAATTGTCATGTCTAGTAGATTAGTAAATTGCTCACCCATGGCCGACAGGGTAAAGGCAATGCCACCGGCCTTGGGGCGTAATAAATATTGGTAGGGCGAATCCTGACGCTGGCGCTTATCCTCGGTAAAACGGCTGCCCTCAACATAGTTGATAATTGAGGTAGGCATATTCTTAAATTTTTCACAGGCACGGCGAGTCGTGGCTAAGTCCTTCCCCCTCAGCTTAGGATTCTTTTTGAGTTTTGCTGGGCTGGTTCTGTCCATAAAGGGCATATCCAGCGCCCAGCAGCCTAAGCCCATAATAGGAACATAGATGAGTTCTTTTTTAAGGAAGAACTTCAGCATAGGAATGTGGTTACGTAACACATACGTTTGCGCGGCGATATCGAATCCACTGAGGTGGTTGCTGATCAGCAAATACCAGCTATTTTTGTCAAGTCCATCAAGCCCTTGAACATCCCATTCGATTTTAGCAATCAAATACAAAATGCCACCGTTACAACAGGCCCAAGCCCACATAAAACGGTTCATTAGTGCGGTGATCGCATTACGGGCCCCTTGCACTGGCATCAGTATTTTCACTAATCCGCCGAGGCAAACCAGCGAACCCCAAAGGGCGGTATTAATGATCAGCAAGCTTAAACTCAGGATAAACAGCACAGGACCGGGAAGAAAATTCAACATATTGGCGTCACCCTTATTCTTTATGCACTTGGTCAGCGAGTTGGCTTATCACTTGATCCTTAGTGAGCCAGAGCTGATTTAACTGTTCTTGAAAGCCAATTTTGAAATCACGGTCATTTATATAATCACCGCGCATGGCGGGATCGATATCGGATATTTTTATGTGTACTTTAACGCTGGGCAGCTTACCTGTCAGGTAGTCCCAATAGCTGGGAACCTGATCGGGGTAGTAGATAGCCACATCCACTAATTTATGGATTTGATCTCCCATGGCCGATAGCGCGAAGGCCATGCCGCCCGCTTTGGGTTTTAACAAGTGTTGGAACTGAGAGTTTTGCTTCTTATGCTTGGCTTTGCTGAAGCGTGTGCCTTCAACAAAATTCATTACACTCACGGGCTTAGCTTTAAATTTAGCGCAAGCTTTACGTGTAATTTCAATATCTTTGCCCCTTAACTTGGGGTTTTTCTTAAGCTGCGCTGTGCTATAACGGCGCATAAAAGGGAAGTCCAGCGCCCACCAAGCGAGTCCGAGCACGGGTACAAAAATCAGTTCCTGTTTTAGGAAGAATTTGAGGAAGGGGATCTTGTGGTTAAATATGCGCTGCAGGATCAAAATATCCACCCAAGATTGGTGGTTAGCGATTACCATGTACCACTCTTTGGTTGAAAATTGGGTATCGCCCGTTAGCTCGATTTTTACCGGATGCAGCAAACGCTCAATGACACCATTAACACTAATCCAGGCACTGGCGCAAAAATCGAGCACATAGCTGGTGGCCGTTCTTAGTGGGGCAAAGGGGATAAGTTTGATCACACTGCCCAAGATAATGGGGATCGCCCAAAATATCGTATTAACGACATAGCCTAAGAAGGCTATACAGCCTTTGATCTGTGAAAACAGCGTCACTATTTAGCGCCCCCTGACAAAAATTGGAGGCCTATGTTACTCGGTGTCGGCCTTTGGCTCAATCATCGGTCAGCTGGTCGGTGCATTTGTTAACATTTTTTGTCTCAATATTGCTGGGATAATCGCGCTAACAGCCTATCCATGGCGCGGTAACCTAAGGCTTGAGCTAAGTGACGTCTTTCGGTATTAGGTGCTTGCTCGAGGTCGGCAATAGTGCGGGCAACCCTTTGGATACGATGAAAACTGCGCACTGAGAGCCCAAGTTTAACTACGCTTTGTTCTAGAAAAATCAGATCGGCCTCGCTTAGGCCACTGAACAGTTTTAGCTGTTTCCCCGTAAGTTCGCTATTGAGTACCCCAGCCCTTGCGAGCTGAATATCCCGAGCCTGCTTAACGCGTTTGGCGACCTCTTGGCTGGTTTCGCTCGGCGCCGTGGCTTGGGTGAGTGTGCCAGCGGGCAGTTTTGGCACTTCAATGGTAAGGTCGAATCTATCTAAAAAGGGGCCGGACAATCTTGCAAGGTAGCGCTGCACTTGATCTGGGGTGGCGCGGTTATGGGAATCTATATCGCCGCTGGGGCTAGGGTTCATCGCTGCGATTAATTGGAAGCGGCTTAAAAAGGTGAGTTTAGCGGCAGCGCGGGAAATCACCACTTCGCCCGTCTCCATAGGCTCACGTAGACAGTCGAGCAGTTTCAGGAAAAAAAGTTTCTATAACCACATCATCTAAAAATAATACGCCGCGATGGGCGAGGGATATTTCCCCTGGCTTAGGTATGCTGCCACCGCCAACAAGGGAGATGGATGAACTTGTGTGGTGAGGTGCCCTAAAGGGGCGTTTTAAAAAATGTTGCGGCTTGATATCGAGTCCGGCAACTGAGTGAATGGCGGCCACTTCTAAGGCTTCTTCATAACTTAAGGCGGGGAGTAATGCCATCATGCGGCTCGCCAGCATGGTTTTCCCGGTTCCCGGTGGGCCTAACATCAGCAAGTTATGGTTGCCTGCGGCGGCAATCTCCAGTGCTTGCTTTGCCTGATATTGGCCTATCACATCACTTAGGCAATGCTCTGACTCTGGTGCGGCTTCGCTCACCCATTCAAGGTGATTATCGAGTTCTGGTAGTGGTGCTTGGCCGAGCAAAAAGGCTGCAAGGCTCTGTAAATGCGAGCCAAAAAATACTCTGTGATAGCCGACTAACTCGGCATCGTGACGATTTTCTAACGGTAAAATCAAAGTGTTGTTTTGTCGCTTGGCCGCAATAATCGCGGGCAGCAAGCCTTGGCAGTACCGAATGTGCCCTGATAGGGCTAGCTCACCTACAAACTCGGTATTTTTGAGGCTGTTAGTGGGTATTTGCTCCGAGGCTGCAAGTATTCCTATGGCAATGGGTAAGTCGTAACGGCCCCCTTGTTTAGGCAAGTCGGCTGGTGCGAGGTTAACGGTTATTCTGCGCATCGGGAATTCAAATCCCGCATTGATCAGTGCGCTGCGGACTCGCTCGCGCGCTTCTTTGACTGAAGCTTCGGGTAATCCCACTAGGTTAAATGCGGGTAGGCCATTGCTGAGGTGCACTTCAACCGTGACTTCGGGGGCTTCGACCCCGCAACTGGCTCGGGTATTGACGCAGGCAATCGCCATAAACAAATCCTTTTGTAGAGATATAGCGCAGAATTTGAGTGTAGCAGCAATTGGGGCGATGACTTTGCAATCAGTACGTTATTCTTGCTTCAGCAATAGGTCATCCGTGTTTACCTTAGCGCTGGCAAGCATAATTACTTTTAGGGCTGATTTTTATGTAAGTTTTTTGCCGCATACATACGCTTATCGGCCAGTTCCAGTAGTTGGTCGGGTTCCATACCATCCTGCGGCAATACAACGGCGCCAATACTGACTTGTAACTGGTAGTTGCGGCCTTCAAATGTTAAAGGTGGCGCCATGGCTGCTTCGATACGCAGGAGCGCCGCTGTGACTGCCTCTGGATTTTCTAGCGGCGTTAGAATGACCCCAAATTCATCCCCGCCTAGTCGGGCCACGAGATCTGTGTCGCGGGTTGTCTGTTGCAGGCGCTTGGCAAACTCTAACAACACGGCATCTCCGGCGCGGTGACCATGCGTATCATTGATCTGCTTCAGCCCGTCCATATCCATCATCAACAGGCCTGTGGGGAGTTGTTCGCGCTTCGCCCGGGCGATCGCATTGTGCAGCCTATCCATAAATAATGCCCGGTTGGCAAGGCCCGTCATGCTGTCGTGGGTGGCTTTGAAAAATAAATTATCACTATCGTATTTGACCGAAAAGTACATGGCGGCAGCCACGACTTCCGATAGCATATTCAGCAGTGTGATATCGGGTTGTTGAAACTTACCGACATGCCGCGATACGGCTTTAAGCACACCAACTGTGGCACCTTGGTATGTTAGGGGCATGACCAGCATAGAGCGTAAACCGACTTTATTGCAGGCGGCGAGATCGACTCGGGTGTCAGTTGCCGCATCGATGCAGGCGAGTACTTCTCCTGTTTTAATGCACAATCCAGATAAACTGGCGTCAACCTTTAGTCGTAGGCCAAGCTGAGGTGCGGCTATGCCCGAAGCTGCCCGGTACACCATGTCGCCCTCTTCGGCTAACTCAATTGCGGCGCCATCGGCATCGATCAAAGGCAGTGTTTGCTCCACGACATATTGCATTACCCCGCCTAAATCGAGCCCTAGCTTGGCTATTTCAGTTTGAATATTAATTACTTGTAGCAGTTGCTCGCGTGATGGCATGCTTTAATTCCGAATAATTGATTTTTGTCGCTTAATAGAAAAAGCAGATAGAAATTTCCATTGTCACGCTGAAGTGTAGTACGTAAGTTGCAGTGGTTGGTAATCTCTGTTGCACTGGATTATATGCTGGGCACATTATTGCTGCGCTTCTTTCTTATCGCAACATTTAGTCATTCAGTATGTTTTCGCGGTAGCCAATTTCAATTTTCCATCCATTGGATAGTGCCATCGGGTACTGAGGTGGTCCGAAGGTTTAGCCCTTCTGCCGTTCTTCACCTCAGTGGAATTAATTAAGGGACAACAGCAGCTGATCATATTGACCATTCTGTTTCATCCGCTGCAAAACCTGGTCAAACTGAGGTATCAGCTGGGCATGTTTATTGTGGAGTATGTGGTAGACATTAAAAGTGGCAATCGATAAGCGTTCGACGCCGACACTGTAAACCGGAGAGTTTGGAAACGCCGTGCCCATGAGCGCAATATCTATGCGTTGCCGCTCCAGCATTTGTGCTAATTGCTCGTGTGTGGTCACGGCAATTGTGTTGTTTGGGGCACTTTTCACAAAGTCTGCGGCGACACTCATGCCGATCACATAGCCGATGCGATATTGCTGCAGATCATCCGGGTTGCTTAGCTGGATATCGGCATCTTTGCGGACCATAGCCACGAGTCGTACCGTGAGTAAGGGCTCCTGGGAATAGGTCAAATTAGGGTAGTTGACGGCAATATCTGGGATCCGCCCGACTTCAGCATCGTAGTTACCCTGATCGACGAGTTGCATCGCCCGAGCCGAGGGAAGGGTTTCAAATGTAACCTGAAATCCCAGTTGGGCATAGATGGCCTGCAGTAACGGGAAAAAACGTTCATCTCCCTCTTGCCCGGCAATCTGTAACTTCCCATCGGCGAAAACAGACAAGGCTGTGATAGTTAACAATATTCCACTTATTTTTTGCAGTAATGACAAGTTAACCCTGTGCCGCATAATCCCTCGCTTAGCCAAACTTTCACGCTTTGCTGAGCATAATACTAGTTCGTAATCTAGAGCTGCGTGGGCCAATTTCTGCCAGGGTGGCTTGCTTGATGGTTTGGTCTAATTGCTTGAGTTCTGCGAGGGCGCGGCATACAAACCTCCTTGTTCAATGCTTAACCAAAGTACAGTCGGAGGTTAACTGAAGCACCATTAAGGATGGATGTCTCAGTTTTCCTTCCATGATTAAGGTTGGGTGTGTCTTCGTTTTCCCCTGTTTTTCCAAGTGGCCGGATTGCTGATGGAGGATCAAATCGGCCAGTAAGGTATTCGACGGTGGCAAATTGTTGATAGAAATGATAAAAAGCAGGCATTGGAGCAGTGAGGTAGATATGGATATATTGTTAGCAGAGAATTCCCCCATTCGTCGGCAGTTGCTAGAGCAAAAGCTGGCGCAGTTTAAAGACCCAAACCTTGCCCACACACTATCGGCGTTTATTCGCAGTAGTGTCGATCTCTATCCCTGTGCAATTGAAGACTATACCCAGTTAGGTAATAGCCGGTTGGGTGGTTTACCTGATTTGCCCGTGGGAATGGCTTATCCTGTCACTCTGGTCGGACGGGAGGATATGCTTGATGGCTATGTTGAGAGCTTTGGCCATACCCGCGAGTTTATTAATGAGCATTGGCGTGAGGACTGGCAGGACGATTGGGAGAGAGATGAGGCGCATCTTTGGGACTGGGACGAGGCAGCGCAAGCCTTCCGTGTGCCCATGCAATTTATCGCACAGCTCAACTGTAGCGACCTGAAGGCGTTACAATCCTACTTGCCCCGAGAGGGGCGATTGTTGTTCTTTTTGGAGCGCTGGCGATTCTCGGAAATGCTTCGCGGCCATGTTTATTATGTCGCTGAAGATCAGCAACTGAACTCTGGGAAAGCGATTGCCGAACTTAAGTTCGACGATGCTGTATGTGCAAACTATGAGTATGAGGCGGCTTATCAACTTCAGGGGATTGCCAGCATTAAGATGATAGCCCCTGACATGATTAATAGTGACAACCCGCATTTAGTAAGGTTAGCCAAGGCACGTTTACAAGCGCTACCTGAACCGCAACAAGCTATGGTGTTGGAGGCCATAGAGGTTGTGGATGATGAATTAGCTCCAGAGTGGCAAGATCAGCTCAAGGGCTATGAGCTGATACAATTGAATGAGCACGGGTTAATCCCCGGTCAGATTCTCACTCAATCGCAATGGGCTAATACCGAGTGGCAGTCATCCAACTTTCGGGCATTGCTCGTCCCCGAGCAGCAGCTGCCGTATTACGATGGTATCGCCAGCATTAATGGCCATGGAGATAGTCGCTATAAAGCCCCCGAGCTCCATGCTGCGGCTGAATTAGGCGGCAATGCCGAAGATTATCTGGTGCTGTTCAAAGTCGTCTATAGTGAGCACTCGATGCAGTTGAATTTTATTATCCACCAAGCGGATTTAGCGCTAGGCAAATTCGATCGCATTTACTGCATATATGATTATTAGTTTATTGAAAGGTTGGCTATAGCCAACCTTTCTGTCTGGCGATACGCGCCGCATCGATGCGGTTGCTGGCATTGAGTTTGGCTATGGCTTCCGATAGATAATTGCGCACTGTACCTTCGGCAATAAACAGGGTTTCGGCAATCTCTGCGGTGGATTTGCCTTCGCTGGCAAGGCGTAGGGCGCGGCGCTCTTTATCGTTGAGGGGATCGATATCGCCTATGGCCATCATGGCAAGCTCAGGATCGATCACCCGTTTACCCGCAATCACTTGCTGAATCGCATTGACTAAGGTTTCCGAGGGCGCATCCTTTAGCAGAAAGCCACCGACGCCTGCTTCAATGGCGCGTTTGATATAACCTGCACGGCCAAAGGTAGTGATCACTACCACTTTAGTGTGGCTTTGTTGGTCTTTAAGCCAAGCGGCGAGTTCTAGGCCAGTGCGTCCCGGCATTTCTATATCCGTGAGTAAGAGATCAAAGCTCTGCTGTTTGAGTAAGTTGAGGGCCTCATCGCCGTCACTGGCTTGGGTGATAGTAAAGCCACCCGCTAGGGTTAATAGGGCTGCGAGCGCGCCACGTACCATGGCTTGGTCTTCAGCCAGTAAAATCTTCATTAAGTTGCTTCTCCCTGCAGAGGTAAACTGACGCTAAAGGCGTATCCTTGGTCGAGATTGTAGTTCAAGCGGCCGCCTAGGCTGTCTAAGCGTTCGCGGATCCCTGTGAGTCCATTGCCTTCGACCAAGGGTTTAGTCGCCGCATTGTCTTTGACCTCAACCAGTAACTGATCGGCTTGTTTATCAAAGGCAATATAACATTCACTGGCACCGCTATGGCGGAGAATATTATTCACCAGCTCGGTGAGGATCAAGCCCAGTTGGCTCTCCATTCTGGTGGGCAGTTTAGGGATCTCACCATGGAGTTCGACACATAATCCTTTATCCCTTAAGGATTTACAAAGCTGTGTGACGCAACTCTCTAACCCTTTGTGCTTGTAGTCTGAGACTGTATGACGAATTTGACTCAGGCTTTCCCTTGCGATTTGCCCGAGCTCAATAAGTTGAGTCGAGGCGAGTTCATATTCTTGTTTTGCGATGAGTTTTTCGGCTAGCTCGGCCTTAAGGGCAATGGAGGATAAGCTGTGACCCATAATATCGTGTAGATCCCGCGCGATACGCTCCCGTTCGAGCATTGTGGCTAAGGTACTAATTTCTTGGGAACTTTGTTGAGCCTTTAACTTATGTTGATAGCGCTTGCGTTCGGCCAGCCCCAACATACCGACACCGAGCACCAGTGCTGAGCCGTAGAGTGGGAAATAGAAATTTCCAAAGTGACACACCTCATTTAAGCCAAATAACAAACCCACTAGGCCGAGCAGGAAGAATATGCTGGATTTGAGTGGGTAAAAGAAACCGATAAAAAAGCCCGCAAAGGTGAACAGTGAGATAGAGCCAGGGTTGATGGGGGTGATGGCGGCTCCGATGAGCACCATCACCAGAATGGGTTTATAGGCGCTGCGATAGTTGCATTTATAGGCCCAAAAGTAGCTGGCGATAAAGGGAATAAGCACAACTAAGCTTAAGGCAATTTTCCATAAAGGATAGGGGCTTAGAAATAAAGGGATAAGATAAAATACTAAATTTATCAGATAGATCCACGCGAGTTTTCGCTCAATCTGAAGGGGTGTGCTCGTCATAGCGCCTCTGTGAAGCTGTACTGGTTGTTGGATTATCTGCTTCGATTTATTTCGCCTAGGGATTGGCGCCGTGTTCAGCGCCTAGATCCCCGTTTGCTAATATGGCTATTTTGCACTTAATTGCTGATTTTGTTGAAGCAAAAACTTAGCCCAACCGTAATCCGCTTGCACTTTTAGTGCCTGTTGCCAATCTTCAATCGCGCCTTGATTATCGCCAAGCTCCTGTTTCGCGAGTCCTCGCCAAGTATAGGCTTCGGCCTCACCCCAGCAGATGTTATCGCAGGGGGCGGTGAATCTTTCTATTGCTGTGCTAGCCAAGGTCTTCGCATTTTGCATGCTGCCGCCAAAAAGGGCGGGAGTGTTATAGGCGGCAATGGCTTTGACGAGGGCGACTCTTGGATTTTGTGGCTCTAGCTGTTCTGCACTAGCAATGGCCTTGGCGGATTTAAAACCTAACACAGCGCCTTTAGTGGTGTCTAAGGCGATTTGCATTCCATAGACGGAGGATAAAAGCGCTAGGGATTCGGCATTCCCTTGGCTGTCCTGTAATGTTTCCAGTGTGGCTTGGGCCGCCGTCAGTGCACTGCCAGCAAGGGACTTTTGCCCCATCACATTGGCACTGATGGCGAGGCGATAGTTGGCATAGGCTTGATCATAGTCTTGGGTGCTGGCACTCAATTGCTGCAATTTAGCGATATTCATCGAATTGGCAGCGGCATCAATGTGGGTGATATTGGCATTAGATACCGCGGCCAGTGCGGGCGCCGCGATTAAAGTCAGACTAGAGATGAGGAGTAATGCTTTCATGGTATTTCCTTATTGAGTCAGTTTCCCATTGCTTGGGTACGGACTCATTATCAGCAATGCCATAGGTGAAATGCAGGCACAAAGGTCATCAATTAGGCATGACAAATGTCATCGGTTGAATGGATCCTAAGGCCAGATAGCAAAACACCGGAATGGCTCCGGTGTCTTGTGTATTAGCCCTGATCTTTATCCCAAAGCTTGTGTGCTCGCTTGGCTAACTAAGTAACTGGTATAGCCTATATAGCTGAACAACAATACCGCGCCTCTGCGACGGCCGATCTTATAACCAGACCAAGCGAAGGGTAAAACCACTATGGCCAGTGCAAGCATAACGATAAAATCTAGGGGTTGAAAACCGAGTGCTGACACAGGATGCACTATCGCAGTCACGCCCAGAATACCTAATATATTGAACACATTGGAACCAACAATATTACCGATGGCAATATCGCTCTGGCCTTTAAAGGCTGCAATCACTGAGGTGACTAATTCCGGCATACTCGTGCCAATCGCAACAATGGTTAGGCCGATAATCACTTCGCTCACACCGAAGACTTTTGCTAAATCGACGGCACCATCCACAAATAGAATCCCACCACCGACAAGCATGCCAATACCGACCGCGATGAAGAGCATAGAGAGTAAGGGGTTCTTTGGGCCTTCCTCGATAACTTCGCCATCGGCATCCGTAGTATTTTTGGAACTGATATAGCTAAACACTAAATAACCCACCATTAGCGATAACAGCACAGCGCCATCGATTAGGCTGAGTTCGCCATCGAGTAATAAGCCCCAGAACAGCATAGAGGCCAAGATCATCAAGGGAATATCACGTTTTACCATTTGAGACTGCACTTCGATGGGACGAATAAGTGCGGTAATCGCTAGGATTAAACCTATGTTGACTATGTTTGAACCAATCACGTTGCCTAGGGCGATGCCACTGTTGCCAGCTAGGGCGGATTTGACACTGACCGCCAATTCGGGGGCGCTAGTACCAAAGGCCACAATGGTTAAGCCGATAACGAGTGGAGTGATACCTAGGCGAAGTGCGATAGAGCTCGCGCCGCGAACCAATGCTTCTGCGCCTAAGGTTAAAATGATAAAACCGCCAATAATTGAAAGTGCAATTAGCATTTTTGGACTCTGTTAAACCTTGATTAAGTGAATAGGGATCGGGATGGACTATCCTAACCGACAGTTGCACATAATACGTGTTTTTGTCACAGTTTGACAGAATATGTCACAAAAAAGCACGCCATTGAGCGTGCTGTTTTTTAATCTATTATGACACTCACTATCCTACTGTTTTAGATGAATTATTTATTCTTTATTTCATCTTCCCAACAGACTTGGGCACCACGAATACCATCAACGCGCTCACTAAAAGCCTTTTCAAGCACATGGCGTTTGATTTTTAAGGTGGGAGTCAGCACGTCATTTTCAATCGTCCAAGGATCGCTAACCACGACTATGGCATCCACATGTTCGTGGGATTCTAAGTGTGGATTGACGCTATCTAATGTCGCCTTTAGCGAGGCGCGCACTTCTTCGCGGGCCTGTAGACTCGCCCCTTCGGATAACTGCACTAAAGCAACTGGATGGGGCAGGCCAGAACCTATCACACAAATCAATTCCACATGGGGGTCCTGCGCTAATTTACGCTCGATAGGTACGGGGGCGACATATTTACCCTTAGCCGTTTTGAAGTTGTCCTTCACTCGGCCGGTAATAGTCACGCAACCATCGGCATCGATAGCACACAAATCGCCAGTGTGGAAAAAACCATCGGCATCGAATGCCGCCGCCGTGGCTTCGGGTTGCAGATAATAGGCCGTCATCAAGCCTGGGCTCTTAATCAATAGCTCGCCATCCTCACCTTGGCGGATATAGCAGTCCAGAACAGGCTTACCCACAGTGCCAATTTTACGGACATCGAAGGGGTAGTTGATGATGGAATAAGCGCAGTTTTCCGTCATGCCCCAGGCTTCACAAATATCCAGCCCAATGCTGTGATACCAGTGGATTAAAGAGGGCGGGATCGGCGCCGAGCCAGAGCCTAGTAAACGGCAATGATTGAGTCCTAATCCTTTGTGGATTTTGTATTTAACTAGGCTGCTTATGAGTGGGATCTTCAGCAATAAATTGAGCTTACTGACGCCGATTTTATCGATAATGTTCTTCTGGAATAGGCTCCATAAACGTGGCACCGAGAAAAAGACCGTTGGCTTAGCCCGCTGCACATCTAGGACGAAGGAGTCTAGATTCTCGACAAAGGCGACAGTGCTGCCCGAATAAAAAGAGGAGCCTTCAATCGCGACCCGTTCGGTGATGTGGGCTAAGGGCAAATAGGAAAGCAGGCGGTCGTCGCCATCGGTACGCAGATCCCGTACTACTGCCTGGCAGGTCCAACCATAGCTGGTGAAGGTTTGGATTGCACCTTTAGGTTGGCCCGTAGAACCCGAGGTATAGATAAGTGTCATCACTTGATCCGCCGTAGGCAACGGCGCCTCAATCAAGGGATTACCCATATTCAGCAGTTGTTCCCATTGATATTGGGCTGGCATAGTGTCGTAGGGCATGGCAAGGCGCAGCAACTCGCCGCCAACGCCCGCTTCTTGATCGGCCCAATGGTCGAGTTTACCAAGGAAAATCGCTTTAGCGCCGCTGTGTTGCAGCACATAGCGAATCGTATCTGGGTTGGCCGTTGGATAAATGGGCACGCTAATATAGCCGCCGTGCATCAGGGCAAGATCCGTGATAAACCACTCGGCACAGTTTTTAGAGAGCACGGCAATTTTATCACCAGGTTCTAGGCCTAAGTGGCGTAGGGCTCCGGCGAGTTGTTGGACTTTTTCTTGTACTTCACCCCAAGTGAAATCGAGGTATTGGCCCTTGATAGGTTGGCGTAAATAAATCTGATCCCCACGCGTCTTAGCCCAGTGCGCCAGCATTTCAATTGGCGTCTTAATCGCTGTATCCATTGGCAATTCCTTGTTCTTTATTGTTATTTTAACCCCATGACTCTAGGTTCTCAGTATGGCGAGTTTTGTGGGGTCACGCAAATAGTTTGCGAGCTTGTAAAATCCTGAGTGGGAATACGCAGACTATAAGCTGAGTATGAAAATAAGATGAAGAGAAAGGCAAGGGGAAGAATGTGGCGTAATAAAAAAGGCGCCTAAGCGCCTCTGATATCGGGTGAAGCTTACAGCTCCATCACGCCGTCCATTTCAACCTGTGAATCCTTCGGCAATTGCTTCACGCCGATAGCGGCGCGGGCAGGATAGGGCTGGCTGAAGTAACGGCTCATGATTTCATTCACTTTAGCGAAGTGGCTTAAATCGGTGAGGAAGATATTGAGCTTAACGATATCGTTGATCGAACCACCGGCAGCGGTGCAAACGGCAGTTAAGTTTTCAAATACTTGTACAACCTGCGCCTCAAAATCATCGCTCACAATTTGCATTGTGCTTGGCACCAGCGGAATTTGGCCAGATAAATACACTGTATTGCCTACTTTAACGGCCTGTGAATAGGTGCCGATGGCCGCAGGGGCATTGTCGGTCGCTATGATGATTTTTTCTGCCATGACGCTCTCTCTAATATTGAGTTAATTAACGATTACGGGATGTGCGCAACACTTCGGGAAGCACCCTAATACGGCGCATCACGTTGGCTAAATGGATCCTGTCTTTCACCGAAATACGCAGGTTAATCAGATACACGCGGCCATCGCGTTCCTCTGTACTCAGGTTATGGATGTTCGAACCTTCGGCGGCAATAATCGAGGTGATCTTGGCCAGTGCGCCTTGGTGATTAACAATTTCCACCCGCAGATTGGCTTGATACTCGACCCCATCAACATTATCCCATTGTACGGGAATATACTTATCTGGCTCACCTTGGTAACCACGGATGTTGGCGCAGTTTTCCATATGCACCACTAAGCCTTTGCCTGGGCTGACGTGGGCGATAACCGCATCACCAGGGATGGGGCGACAGCAGTTGGCAAAGGTGACTAGCATGCCTTCGGCGCCACGGATTGGCATCAAGTGGGCATCGCGGCTCTCTTGATTTTCAAGGTTATCGCCAATCAAACGTTGGGCGATTACTATGCTCATGGCATTGCCAAGGCCAATATCGGCTAAGAGTGAATTCAAATTGGCATGCTTAGTATCACGGACGACTTTTTCAATCTGTTCCGCAGGAATACTGTCGAGCTTGGTTTTACCCAGTGCATGATTCAGCAGACGACGACCGAGGGCGATCGCATCATCACCCTTAAGGCTCTTCAGCACTTGGCGAATTTTCGCGCGGGCTTTACCGGTGACCACAAAGTTAAGCCAGGCAGCATTGGGACGTGCGCCTTTAGCGGTAATAATTTCAACGGTTTGGCCGGAGATTAATGGCTGACTCAGCGGGTAAGCTTGACGGTTAACGCGGGCACCGACGCAGGTATTACCCACATCTGTATGCACTTCATAGGCAAAATCGACGGCGGTGGCATTAACCGGTAATTCTAAAATGCGACCTTCTGGGGTGAACACATAAATCTCTTCGGGGAAGAGCTCGGTCTTCACGTTTTCAACGAATTCGAAGGAGGTGCTGGCGCTCTGTTGTAATTCCAACAAGCTTTGCATCCACTTACGGGCACGGACTTGGGTCGTCGTGCCTTGGCCCGTTTGCGCCCCACCTTTGTAGGCCCAGTGTGCAGCCACCCCTTTGTCGGCCATCTGATCCATATCTTCGGTACGAATTTGGATCTCAACGGGCACGCCGTGTGGACCAAACAAAGAGGTATGGAGTGACTGATAGCCGTTGGCTTTAGGGATAGCGATATAATCTTTAAAGCGACCGGGGCGAGGCTTGTAAAGGCCATGCATGGCGCCGAGAACGCGGTAGCAAGTGTCGATGGAATCGACTATCACCCTGAAGGCGTAGATATCCATCACTTCTTGGAATTGCAGCTCTTTACTCTGCATCTTGTTATAGATGGAGTAGAGGTTTTTCTCGCGGCCTTTGACTTTACCGGGAATACCCGCATCGTTTAAGCGCGTATACACAGCGGCTTCGATGCCTTGGATCAATTCTTTGCGATTGCCACGGGCGGCTTTAACCACTTCTTTAAGTACCCGATAGCGCATCGGATAATAGGCTTGGAAACCTAAGTCTTCTAACTCGGTTTTGATATTGTGGATACCAAGGCGGTTAGCGATAGGGGCGTAGATTTCTAAGGTTTCGCGGGCGATACGACGACGTTTGTCGGGACGTAGCGCGCCTAAGGTACGCATATTGTGGGTGCGATCGGCAAGCTTGATGAGGATAACGCGGATATCCTGCGTCATCGCCATCATCATTTTGCGAAAGTTTTCCGCTTGCGCTTCTTTCTTGTCGCGAAATTTAAGCTTATCGAGTTTCGACACGCCTTCGACTAATTCTGCCACTGACTCACCGAATAATTCGGCTAAGTCATCCTTAGTGACATGGGTGTCTTCGATCGTATCGTGTAACAGTGCTGCCATCAGCGTCTCATGGTCGAGACGCATTTCGGCCAGGATGCGGGCAACCGCAACCGGATGAGTAATATAAGGTTCGCCGCTAGTGCGCATCTGCCCTTCATGGGCATCACGCGCAACTTGGTACGCCTGCTTGAGCAATTCTACCTGTTCAGGTTCTAAGTAACCGGAAGCAGACTCCTTTAGACCTTCAAACAGATACAAGTGGCAGCTCTCCTTTTACCTAAACAGGTTTTACTCGATAACGCTTATAGTGAACGACCTTCAGCAATCGCTGCAACCGCTGCAATTTCAGCGGCTTCACGTTCACGCACGGTTTGACGCTCATCGGCATCTAAGGTGTGAGCGTTAACTAAACCTAGTTCGATTTCACGCAGGGCGATAACCGTGGGTTTGTCGTTCATCTCTTCAACCATAGGGTCTTTACCCTGCACGGCGATTTGGCGAGCACGACGCGCCGCAACCAGGATCATATCAAAACGGTTGCCGATTTGTTCTACGGCGTCTTCTACAGTTACGCGAGCCATGTGTTGAAACTCCAGTTTATCTAGGGAAAAAATGACGCAAAATTGTACACTAAGGCAGTTAGCCTGCCAACAGATCGTTAAGCATATCATTTTGCGCGTGGATCTGACTAGCTCCCGTTAAGCGTTGACTGCGAATGATGGCACGCAGATCGGCGAGGGCTGTGTCAAAATCGTCGTTGACGATAATAAAATCATATTCTTTAAAGTGTGACATTTCAGAAACCGCCTGCGCCATACGGCTGGCGATCACGTCTTGGCTATCTTGGCCGCGACCGGTCAGGCGGCGTTCTAACTCTGCCTTTGATGGCGGCAGAATAAATACCCCAACGGCCTCTGGCATCACAGCTTTGACTTGCTTTGCACCTTGCCAGTCGATATCGAGGAATACATCGATACCTTGGGTGAGGGTATGCTCAATCACATGGCGTGAGGTGCCATAGTAATTGCCGAACACTTCGGCCCATTCAAAAAAGGCATTTTCAGCAATCAGTGCTTTAAATTGTTCAACATTAACAAAGTGATAGTGTTGTCCATCGACTTCGCCTGGGCGCGGAGCTCGGGTGGTATGTGATACCGAAACCTGCATATCGGCGGGCTTATCTTTAAGCAGTGCCGAGATCAGCGAGGATTTACCAGCACCACTGGGTGCCGACACAATAAATAAATTTCCGCGTGCGGTCATGAGCTAAATATCCAGTTTGTTAACGCAAGAAGGGCCCAGAAAGCCGAGCATTATACCGATTTTGACCTTAAAAACGCTAGGGCTTGTTGCCCGGCAATTGCGGTCTATTTACTATTTCATGGGCATTTTTGCCTGACTAAGGTCGTAGACACTGACAATTGCGGCTAAATTCGTTACGCTCGTGTCCATACGACGACTGATAGTCGTATTTGCGCTTGGATTATTCAACTATAAAGGAAGGGTCGTGCTGTTAAAATCTCTTTTCTGCCTTCATGGGCGTGATTCCCGTCCCCGTTTTGCCGCTATTAGTGTGGGCGTTTATGTCTGCATTTCCCTTGCTGTTGCAGGGTTTGGGGCGAATTTCTTAATGTATTTATTGGCGCTATTAGGTTTGCCCCTACTGGTATTAACTAGCCTGCGCCGTTTAATGGATGCCAATAAGCCTAAGTTTTTAGCGGCGTTATTAGTATTACCGCTTCCTGTATATCTTGCGCTGTTAATTGTTGGGGCGCCGCCTTTCATTGCGGTATTGGGTTTAGTGTTAGCCGCTGGGGCAACCTTTTGGGGCACGCGTTTACCCTCGCCAACCATAGTGGATTATCGTTTTGGCTATTACGGCCCAGCATTAGATTCACCCACATCGCAGGCGATACCCCGTCGCCGGGTAGAACCTGTGCTAGCCCCTAAAACCGCTGCGACGGTGCCAACCTCTGCCCAAGCCGAGCCTACGGGCGCGCCCACATTGGCAGCGGTGGATTTGGAGGCGCTGCGCCAAGATGAATTGCGTTTCGATGAATTAACCAGAATGACCCAAAATCCGGCGGATTTTGTGGCGCAGGATGCCATTATTGAGGCTCAGGCAGATTTTCGTCCCGCACATCAAGGCCGCGTGGAACAAACACATATTGAAGTGATTGATGTGGATCTCGCGCAGGTGGATTTACAGCACGGCAATTCACGGCAGGCTTCTTTAGATCCCGCCGAACTCAATGATGAGCCCGTGTGGCGTTTTGATCCTGATGATGAGCACCATAGTGCTAGCCAGGCCGAAGATGCAGAAGAAATGCGCCGTCGCCGCGCCGAGGACAAAGATTCGGGCTCTATGACGGAGTTACTCCGTGGTTTAATCGAGTTTCTTTCGCCCTATCGCCGTTACTTAGTGTTGCCTAAGTTTCCTATGCCGAACCGCCGTTATTGGCGTCCTGCGGCAATAGGTTTAGGTGGACTGATGTTGGTGGCTTTAGTGTGGGGACTATGGCCAAGTAGTGATCAACAGGCGCAGGAACAAGTGGTCAGTGCGATACCTGCGGCCCCTATCGCAAGCGATAGAGTGACATTGGAGATGCCCGATGGTTTTTCCGTCGCCTTAGAAGGTGATGTGTTGATCATGCGCTGGTTGGGTGAGCAGGGCAAAGCGCAAAATATTTGGTCATTAGCCACGGCGCAGGGGGATAAGACCTGCCGCGCCTTAGTGTTTAATAATGGCACTGAGTATCGCCCTATGACGGTTGATTTGCAGGCGGATTCAGCAACTGAAGCGCGGTTTTCACCGCTGGATAGCGCAGGTATCATAGTTGACCTTGCCCGCCGCGGCAGCATTGGCCTATGTGGTTACAAGTTTAGCTTAAAGGGTAGCCAAGCGATTTTGGAACAAAATCGTACATTTGCTGATTATTTAGCCCAATAATGGCGCCGATACTCTAGTCACAATCGGAGGGGTAGATTACACTTTTGCTCCTCTTTTTCTCAAACCGTACTTTAGGTTGTTTAGGTCGCTGTGGTTTGGGGAAACACCTTTAAATTTGAACTGAATATATCAATCCAACATGAATACTGAATTGACCTTAGTCATTATGGCGGCAGGGCTAGGCAGCCGTTTTGGCGGCGACAAGCAATTAGCTGCCCTCGGCCCCGCGGGTGAGCCCATGTTGGTGTTATCGATACAGTCGGCGATCCGCAGTGGATTTAAGCGTGCGGTATTAGTGATCCGTCCTGAGTTAGAAACTGAATTAACTGGGATATTGACGCGGTTTTTGCCCGCCGATTTTGAATATCATTTTTGCTATCAAAACATCACTGATTTGCCCGAGGCAGTGCAGTTGCCGGATTATAGTCACAGGCTTAAACCTTGGGGCACGGCCCATGCGCTATGGTGTGCCCGCGATTGGGTAAAAGGTCCTATGGCGGTGATCAATGCCGATGATTTTTATGGTGATAGCGCTTTTGTCTCGTTAGCCAAAGGCTTAACCGCCAGACCCAATCATTGGATGATGGTGGCTTATCCTATTGAGCTGACATTATCTGAACATGGCGGGGTCAATCGTGGATTGTGCCAAGTTGAGCAGGGGCAACTGCGCTCGGTGGCCGAATGGTTAAATATTCAAGCGCAGGATAATGGCTTTGTCGGCGAAGGCCCTTGGGGATTGGCAAAACTTCCGCCACAGTCTTTGGTGTCAATGACGTGCTGGGGCTTCTCCCCAAGTATTTTTGATGTTATTAAACAGGAATTAACGGCATTTATAGGCCAGCAGGGCAAACTGCCTAAATCTGAATGTTACTTGCCCGCCATAGTCCAGGCGGGGATTGATCAAGGTTTGCCTGTATATGTCGATGTTGCCTCTGAGCCTTGGCTTGGCGTGACTTATCCGCAGGACACTGTCTGGGTAAAACAAAAATTAACGGAGTTATTGAGTGATTAAACTCATCAGGCAGTCAGTGTTGCCTCATTTTGGAATTGAAGCCACAGAGGCAAAAATCTCAGCGTTAGGTAATGGTCATATTAACGACACCTTATTAGTGCGTTGGCCTGCTGGCGAATTAGTGCTGCAACGTATTAATACCCAAGTGTTTAAGACGCCACAGGCACTCGTCAGCAATGCCGATAAAATTAGCCATCATTTATGCGCTAAGTCATTGCAGCAGCAATACGGGCTTAAAGTCGTCAGCCCTTGTCTAACCCAAGAGGGTGAATTAGCCATTGATTTAGGCGAGCAGGGTTTTTGGCGTGCGATTAGTTATTTACCCCATAGCTTAAGCATTGAGGTGGTTAAATCCGCAGAGCAGGCGGAAATGGCGGCCAAGGCCTTTGGGCATTTTGCCTCGGCCTTGAGTGATTTTGATGCGACAGAGCTTGAAGATGTGATCCCCCAGTTTCACCATTTGCCTGGGCGTATGGCCTTGCTAAAACAGGCCGCTGAACTCGATAGTCAACATCGCTTAGCGCTCTGTCGTCATTGGGTCGATTATGCGTTATCCCAGCAGGCTTTGCTGGATGAGTTAGCGGAAATCTCCCCTAAACTACCGCTGCGAATTTGCCATAACGACACCAAAATCAACAATATGCTCTTCGATAAGCGCGATATGTCCAGCATGGCGATTATCGATTTAGATACTTGCATGAAGGGTCATCTGATGTATGACTTTGGCGATATGGTGCGCACTTTCTGCTCGCCTGAGGAAGAAGACTCTACGGCCTTGGATAAAGTCCAAGTGCGCCAAGATATTTTCGCCGCGATTTGCCGTGGCTATTTGAGCGAGTTGGGTGACGTCTTAACGGAAGACGAAAAACGCAGTTTATGGCTCGGCGCGCGGGTGATTTGCCTGATGATAGGTGTACGTTTTTTAACGGATTATTTGAATGGTGATGTGTATTTCCATATCCACCGTGAAGGCCATAATCTAGACCGCGCGGCCAATCAGTTTACTCTGTACCAAAGCTTGCTCGATCAAGAGGTTGAACTTAAAGCCAATTTTTAACTAGCGCTGGGTGATATCAGCGCGTGAATATAGGTGTTTTGGTATGGACTCCACTGCGACACCAGCAGCATCAACTTATTCGCGGCGTAGCGAACGCAATTTGTGGTTAAGATGTACCCTGCGCCGCTCGCAACAGGAGGCCGTTGCCTCGTCTATGATGACGGCAACCAGCGATAACTTTTTCAATGCCTATGCCATTTTTCTCGGTGCCAGCCTAGCGCAAATGGGTTTTGTCACTGGATTACCACAGCTTTTTGGCGCACTCTCCCAACTCTTATCCGTTTGGCTCGCGAGCCATTTCTCCCGCCGTACTTTTATTGTGTTTTGCGCGACCTTTCAAGCCGGTATTGTGTTGGCTATGGGTGCGCTAGCCGCGTTCGCCCCTGAACAGGCTGTATGGATCTTTATTGCTTTAGCCGTTGGTTACCATGGATTTATCAATTTAATTCAACCCCATTGGCGGGCGTGGATGGGTTCTATCGTGCCCGAACGCCGCCGCGGTGCGTTTTTTGCCGCACGCACGCGACTCACCATGGGCGCATCCTTAAGCGTGTTTTTTGTTGGTGGCGGCATTCTGACCTTTACCGATTCGATGCAGATGGCGTGGCTGGGCTTTACCTTGTTGTTTTCAATTGCCGCCATGGGGCGTTTTGTGTCGGCTTGGTTATTGCTGCAGATGCACGATCCCGATCCCCGCGAGCCGAAACAGCGCGGGGTATTTGTCCAGACCTTGGGCAATTTTCGCGGCGCATGGAAGGATAAAACCTTTCGCCAATATAGTTTATTTGTCGCCAGCATGCAGGCAATGGTCGCCATCTCGGCACCGTTTTTTGCCGTATATATGTTGGAAGATTTAAAATTTACTTACTTTGAGTTTGTATTAGCCAGTGTGGCATCGATAGCGACGCAGTTTGTGACTCTGAAGTTTTGGGGCAGATTTAGTGATCAATTCGGTAATCGTTTGGTGATGATTATCACCAGTTGTATGATCCCAAGCTTGCCGTTGTTATGGCTATTCTCCGATAACTATTTGTATATCTTAGCTATCCAAGCTTTCTCTGGCCTAGCATGGAGCGGCTTTACCTTAAGTACCGCCAATTACCTTTACGATATTCGTCCCTTTCGCAGTGACTTTGCTACTTACGCCGCCCTACAGGCCGCACTTAGCGCGGGATTGGTGTTTGTGGGGGCGATGGTTGGCGGCACAATTGCCACCCATGCGGCGGAATTTTTAGTCTGGTCAGGCTGGAATAGTTGGCTCAGTAGCCCGATTTTTGTGGTGTTTTTGGTTTCGACCATATTGCGTGCATTCGTGACATTATGGTTTATTCCGCGTGCGGTGGAGCCTAAGGTGCGGCCAAGGCCGCAGTTGCTCCAGCTTATCTTCCGTATCCGCGGTTTTAATGCGATCTCCGGCGTGAGCCTTGACTGGTTGACTGTGGTAAAACGCCGGAAAAATAATGAGTAATTTAGATTTTAGATTTTAGGTTCTAGGAAGAGCGTAGCGCCCTTGATTTTTAAGCCGTCATCCTCGCGAATGTGGGGATCCAGCTCTGTGTATTTAAACTCTAGGCTCTATTCCCTAGCTCCTAGCCCCTAAATCTTATAATCAAAGAACTTACGCTTGTCTGGCCCAGAGGCATTGGCGCTGATCTTATTCGGGTGTTTATATTCATCCCAACTGGCCACATTGCGGCCGACATTGAGCTTAGGAAAGTTCTGCTGATTTTCGGTAGCGGCTAGGCCCATAAAAGCCAATAGCTGACCGAGAGCACCTTGCTGGCTAACATCGATACTCAAGAAGTTATTTCGCCTAGCAAAGTAGTTAACTACCTCTGTTTTATGGCGTTGATAACAATCGATAAGATGTTGTTCATCCTGTGGATTCTCGACTACACCTACGCCAAAGGTATGGCGAAAGCTGCGCTTCATAATAGGATGAAAACGGCCTGTCTTATCATCCAAATGTGGCAACATCCGGCCCAGCAGCATCTGCATCGACGACACCCAAGAGTCTAACTCGCGGTCAAGATAAACAAACTTGGCTCCGGGAAATAATCCATCCAATTGCTTGAAATCACTAAAACAAGGCGCATCGGAAATCGCATCTGCCTGCATAAAAGCGGCTTTGGTAAAGGCCATATGCGCCACTTTTAAGCCTTGTTCCAATAGCGCCACGCTCACGCTCGTCGTCCCAGTGCGGGGCAAGCCGATAAAAATAACCTTCTGTTTATGCTCGGCAATCACCGACTCATGCTTAATTGCATTTGGCTTGATTTCATTTGGTTTAGTTGAATCGCACTGTAGCTGATTGAGCCGCACATCTGCACGATAGTTATGCCCTTGAGAATCGGTAAGGGTGGCAATAGTTGCGTTATCAGGCATGGATTGGGCTCAGCATTCTTGTCAGCGTGGTCGCGATTGGTGTGTAAATTGGGTTTTAACATTAGCGTTTTTTCAACGTTGGCAGTATATCGCAGTGAGTAGGTTTTGGCAGCGCAAAGCAGCTGTTGCGTCGGTATTGCTTTGTAGAGGCAATCAACAGTATAAATCCTTTTATGCTAGAAGCATTTGGGCTAGGAGAGGCGATTGCCGATATTATTTGCCTCATTGTGTGAGGCGAATAGGTTTGTTAATCGACTCATTTTGTGAGGCAAATAAGTGAACCTTAATCAAAAGCTAAAGTAATCAATTGGATGTTAGATGGCGATTTTGAATTAGGGATTAATAGTAGCCAGTATCAAAAGGTCGCTAAGGTGAGTCGCGCCACCGCCACCCGTCATCTTGCGCAAATGGTCGAGCAAGGCTTTTTAGTAAAAGCTGTCCCGTCCTGAAATACGTTGACATAAAGAGGACTTCTTTATGACAACATCAATTAACTCAAGCCGTAAGCGCACACAACGAGATTACACCTTAGCCTTTAAATTAGGCGTTGTAGAGCGTGTTGAAAAAGGCGAAATGACGTACAAACAAGCCCAAGGCCGTTTTGGTATTCAAGGCCGTTCAACCGTACTCGTTTGGCTTCGAAAACATGGTAGACTCGATTGGTCGAAACCTTTTCAGCATCCCCTTATGCCTAAGTCAAAAGAAACCCCTGCCGAAACGATCAAGCGCCTTGAACGTGAGTTAGCAGAAGAGAAACTGCGCAACCAAATCCTCAATGGCATGGTTGATATCATGGACAATGAATATGGAGCTGGCCTCAAAAAAAAGTACTTATCCGGTACGTCTGGCAAGCAAAAGGCAACGGAGAAATAAACCTCGCAGCCGCATGTCGTGCTGCGGGTATGTCGAGGCAAGGTATTTATCAGGCAGTTGCTCGAATGGAACGTCGTAGAGCTGAGCTATCGGTCATCAAAGACTGGGTCCAGTACTGGCGTAAATATATGCCAAGGTTAGGGGCCCGTAAGCTCTACTCGTTGATAAAATCCAAGCTGGTTGAACACGATATTAAACTCGGGCGAGATGGGTTCTTTACCTATTTGAGAAGTGAAGGTTTGCTGGTTAAACCGAAGAAAAGCTACACAAAAACCACGTTCAGCAAACACTGGATGAAGAAGCATTCTAATCTGCTGAAAGAGGAAGGACTACATGATGCAGGGCATGTACTGGTCAGCGATATCACCTATCTTGAGTCAGACCAAGGTGTGCACTACCTGTCACTGGTCACCGATGCGAGTTCTCGTAAGATAGTCGGTCATCACGTGAGTAAAGACATGAAAGCCGAGAGTGTGGTGAAAGCGTTAAAAATGGCCATAAAAGATAAACGCTATATTGGCAACGCGGTGCATCACTCAGACAGAGGCTTACAATACTGCTCAGCAGTTTATCAGAATGCGCTTCAGGCGAGCCAAATCCAGCCGTCAATGACGGATGGTTATGATTGCTACCAAAATGCATTAGCAGAAAGAGTGAATGGCATACTGAAGCAGGAGTTTTTACTGCACCGATGTAGGACATTTGCGGAGCTGAAGATACTTGTTAGAGAATCGATAGCAATATACAACGATATGAGACCGCATCTGAGTTTGAATATGGCAACCCCTAATCAGGTGCACAATAGAAAAGGCCAGCTACTGGAGCTGGCCTAAAAACTGTCAACCTATCTTAGGACGGGACAAGCCGACGCCGGCGGCCGCAGTACCAGATACTTATTGCCGAGTGGGAAATCGGTTGTTGCAATGAGCTTAATTCGCTAAATAAATGGCTAAGCAACCTCAAGTTGTTGAAGTTAGCCGTTTGAGATTGCTTGGCGACGGATCATTTAGCTTAATAAGTGTTTCTTAACGACATGCTCAGTGTAATACAGCGGAAAAACGAGATGTTTTTGCTCAAGGGCCGACGAACCTTGAGTTCCTGTCAACTTGATCGTTTTATGTGGATTGCATTTCTCTATATATGACTGTAGCGATTTAGCTCTTGTGCGTTTGCCACTTTTTACTTCGACAGGGATGATATCCCCTTCATTCGTTGCCAAAATAAATTCGATTTCGGCGCGGGCGTCGTTCCATGAATAACTTGGGTTAATACCAATGGCAGAGAGTTCTTGCTGCACAAAGTTTTCTGCTACATATCCTTTGTATTCATAGTTTTGTTGCTTGATCTCTTTATAACTGCTACCCAGCATATGATTGAGTAGGCCCACATCAAACATAAACAGTTTGATCATATTTTCTTTTTTATAGGCCGCCAGAGGCGATTTCGGCAACCCTTCAATAGGATAGTTCGGCAAGGCTAAGCGGCAACAGTTAAGCCAATGAATTGCGGTTTCAAAATCGCTATAACGAGATTTACGCTCATGCACGTGTTTAAATTTAAAGCGTTTAACGGATTCATCGCTCACAAGTGATAGCTGTGCTGGAATGCTATTGAACACCGATTCAATCAGTGTGGCATCGACCTTGCCAGCGTATTTACCAAAATCCCGGCGGTAACCTTCAACTAAATCGGCATGAATTTTAGATACCTTTTCAACACGCTCTAAAATGCTTGATTCTTTAAACTGATACCAAGCAGAAACCGCTTCCGGCATACCTCCTGTAAAAAAGTAGTCTGTTAGTTTCTCCATCAATTTAGTGTGTACTGCCGCTGTGCTTGCCTTGGCTTCAAAGACTTTGATCAGCGCTTGTTCGTTTGATGCGTAAATAAATTCTTGGAAGGTCAGTGGTCGTAAATTGTATTGCTCTACCTTGCCAACGGGAAAGGTGTTGAGCAAACCAATGTTCGAGCCGCTGGCCGCGACAAAATAGGAAGGTGCTTTTTCAGCAAAATACTTGAGTGAGGTAACGGCACGTTCACATTCGCCAATTTCATCTAAGATCAGCAGATCGGTTTCTGGGTTGAACATCTGGTTAGTCAACAGCTCAATGTTCATTAATAGCTCGTCAGGAGACAATGAGCCATCGAACGCTTGTTTGTAAGCTGGGTTTTCAAGAAAGTCGATACGAAGGACGTTGACAAATGTATTACCAAACAACTCTTGCAGCAGATACGTTTTACCCGTTTGCCTAGCACCATCGATCAATAATGGCTTACGCATAGGTTGGTTTTTCCATGCAATTAAGGCGTTGAGTAAGGTGCGCTGCATTGTCTTTCCTGCCTATTAAGATCGTTAACAGGTTTATACTATAACCTATACAACACTTTTTCGCGCATAAAAGTGTTATTTTTTTCATTTTTATGCGCGTAAAAATGTATTTGACACCCGCTTGATGATGGTAATGGGCGAATTACGCGTTTATTGACCGATTTAGCTT
Source organism: Shewanella sp. KJ2020 (assembly GCF_024197625.1). Lineage (NCBI taxonomy): Bacteria > Pseudomonadati > Pseudomonadota > Gammaproteobacteria > Alteromonadales > Shewanellaceae > Shewanella > Shewanella sp. KJ2020. The sequence goes on from NZ_JAKUKD010000027.1 coordinate 115,385, forward strand.
TGGCGCTATGTCGGTCAGTATTCTTGCCCGTCGCCAAGCCTACTATGACATTTTAGAGTCTACCCAAAGGGGCAATGTCGATATTACTCCTTGGTTAGTCTGGTTTTTTGAAACCCTCAATGATTGCTTACTCAATGCGATGACAGATGTGAACAGGACCCTGCGGAAAACGCAGTATTGGCAAAGTGTTGACCAATCTTTATTGAGTCAAAAGCAAGCCCAAGTGCTCAATCGGATGTTAGATGGCGATTTTGAACTAGGGATGAATAGTAGCCAGTATCAAAAGGTCGCTAAGGTGAGTCGCGCCACCACCACCCGTCATCTTACGCAAATGGTCGAACAAGGCTTTTTAGTGAAAGCCGACGCCGGCGGCCGAAGTACGAGGTACTTATTGCCGAGTGGGAAGTAGTGAGTGCTTAGATTTAAGGCTCAACAGTTGCCACAAAATGGTATCGCCCGCAGGCACGCCGTAAACTCTTCCATGAGGGCTCCACCGCGCCATCCATGGCGCAGAGGGCCTGCTTATCGATACCATTTTCCGCTATGCAGCCCTCGTATCGCGTCAACTTCAGTGTAAGCCTTGAATGGGGGCAAATTAGCAGTTGAACAAGCGCATACTCACAATTGATATATACGCTTCTTTTAATTAAATATCAGTATGTTATATTTCATCAAGCTTATTGAGTAAGGATTGGTGACGAATAATGGAAATTCAGATTGGTGATGTACTGAGATATAAAAAGCCAGCATGTGGAGAAAACATGTATGAAGATGGCTACCTTAATTTCCATTTTCTAACCAAATCAATCGAAGCCAACAATCTGCAGCTTGAAAAGGGAATAAACCCTAGTGCCAAGATTAAAACCAGCTTGGGTCAACTCGTCCGCCCGGCAATACTCATTTCCAGTAGTCCAAATAAGAAAGGTTCAATAGAAACACCCTGGGAAGATTTTTATGACGTTGATAACGGTCATATCCGCTACTTTGGTGACAATAAAGAACCTGGTAAAGATCCTGCTACTGCACCAGGTAACAAAGCGCTACTCGAAGCTTTTCGATTAGCGCATTCACACAATGTGGACGAGAGATTATTTACTCCACCTATCTTGTTTTTTAAGCGGGCGATAGTTAATGGAGTAGCTAAAGGCTATCCGCAATTTTATGGATTGGGGATCATTAACAGTGTTGAATTAGTGACCCTGTGGGGCAATAAATTAGCTCGAACTTTTACTAATTATGCGTTTGATTTTACCGTGCTTTGTATCGCTGCAGAGCATGAAAAGTTCGAATGGGACTGGATAAATAACCGCCGTAAAAAAGCTTTCTCGCTAGCGATTACCAATCAAACAGCGCCTAAAAGTTGGCGGCAATGGCTAAATGAAGGCAGTAATGCCCTTAATAAGCTGCGTCGTCGGGTTTCTAAACTGAGTTTAGAAAAAACGGTGAATCAAAAGCCTATTCCGGGTTCTGAGTCAGACAAAATTTTAAATCAAATTTATGATTACTACGCTAACAAGAAGCATAGATTTGAGGCGCTCGCTGAGGTGATTGCAGAGCGTGTAATAGATAGGGACCTTGGCATTTATCAAAAAGGCTGGGTGACTCAAGGCTCGGGTGACGGTGGTGCCGATTTTATCGGTAAGGTGACTTTGGGTAGTGGATTCTCCAAAGTGGAGTTGATTGTGTTAGGTCAGGCGAAATGTGAGTCACTCAATATGCCAACGGGTGGTAATCACATTGCTCGTACAGTGGCACGTTTGAAGCGTGGTTGGCTCGGAGTGTATGTAACCACCAGTTATTTTTCTGACTCGGTTCAACGTGAAGTGATTGAAGACAAATATCCAATTATTTTGATCCATGGACGAAGGCTTGCAGAGGAAGTCGCTAAGTTAGTATATGAAAGTGAAGCGTATTCGAATGTTGTAGAGTTTTTAATCGCGATGGATACAGTGTATCCATCGCGATTAAAGCAAAGGCAAGCTGAAGAGATATTAAATATCTAGGTTGCTATAAAGGGGATATGGAATCTAAAATCGCCAACTTCTCCATCAAAAACTCAATCAATACCGTCACCTTAGTCGGCAAATGTTTTCGCTGTGGATACACGGCGTAAATGCCATGTTCGGGTAGCGGATAGTCCGTGAGTAACGCTTGTAAACGCCCGGTTTGCAGATCGGGCTCAGCAATAAAGCGCGGTAGGTTGGCGATGCCGAGGCCATCGAGACAAGCCTGATGGATGGCGTCACTATTATTGACCTGATAGTTGCCCTTAGGCTGGATACGCTGCGTCCCTTCTGGACTGTGGAAGGTCCATTCCACACCATCTTGAAAATATGAGTAAAACAAACAGTTATGTTGGCTAAGTTGCTGCGGCGTTTGTGGCGCAACGTGGCGAGTAAGATACTCGGGTGAGGCGCAAATGACGCTTAAACAAGGTGCCAACTTGCGGGCGATAAGGCTGGAGTCGGGTAGTTCGCCGATACGAATGGCTAAATCTAAGCCACCTGAGATTAAATCTGTAGTCTTATCATCCATCTGCATTTGTAGCTGGATATCTGGGTAACGCCTTAAAAATTCAGCTATTAATGGTGCAATATATAAGCGACCAAATACCATAGGCACCGAAATCCGCAGATTGCCTCTAGGCGTTTGCTGTAGTTCGGAGATGGCATCTAATCCTTCTTGGGTAAGCTGCACCGCAGGGCGAACATACTCGAAATAACGCGCCCCCGCGTCTGTTAGACTCAAGCTGCGCGTAGTGCGTTGTAATAGTTGAATCCCTAAATGCTGTTCTAGCAGAGTGATGCGTTTGCTGATGGCCGATTTGCTTAGCCCGAGTTTTTGCCCCGCAGCGGAAAAACTGCCACATTCGACCACAGTGACAAAAATCGGCAGAGCTGAAAAATGTTCCATGTGTGCTCCATTATTTTTAAGCTAGATGGCTGAATTACCATTAGATTTTTATCAACCTTCGATTTAACTCTCTGAGTGATTGAGAGGATTGAAGGTGTTTACTGTTGAGTTATACTCAACGATAGGTTGCATTAGTACGGTATTATCAATCATAGACAAAGACTGTAGACTATTTTGCAACAAAAAATATGCCCCACTAAGAGAATGTGGTCGCGGGTTTTGTAAGTTCGTTACCCCATTTGAATGATGCTCCTGCTTTATCTCGGGCTTAGTTAATCGGGTACGGCGTAGCGGTTTTCAATGCTGCGACTGTTTTGTTTTTTTAGATTTTTACTGATTAATCAGTACATTTTATCTGTCGTTAGGAGTGTTATCTTGTCCTCAAGCCAAGCTAATTTCATGGCCGCACCTTATACTTGGGTGCTTTTCGATGCTGACGAAACCTTATTTTATTTCGATGCCTTTGCAGGGCTTAAACTGATGTTCGCCGGTTTTGGGGTCGATTTTACTCAAGCCGATTTTGATGAATATCAGTTAGTTAACAAACCACTTTGGGTCGATTATCAAGATGGCAAGATAACTGCCGCCGAATTGCAAATTACACGTTTCGAAGCGTGGGCGGCCAAATTAGCGGTATCAGCAATGACGCTTAATAGTGCCTTTTTAGCGGCTATGGCCGAAATTTGTTCTCCTCTACCCGGTGCCCGTGAGTTATTAGCCGCGCTGCAGGGTAAGGCCAAATTAGGTATCATTACTAACGGTTTTACCGAGCTACAAACCGTGCGCTTAGAGCGTACAGGCTTGCAGCATCATTTTGATATTTTAGTGATTTCAGAAAAAGTGGGTATGGCAAAACCCGATGTGGGCATTTTTGAACATGCCTTTGAATTGATGGGGCATCCTGAGCGTGAAACTGTGCTTATGGTCGGCGATAACCCCCATTCCGATATTCAAGGCGGCATCAATGCGGGGATTCATACCTGCTGGTATAACGTCCACGGCCACGATGTGCCCGCGGGGATCGCGCCTCACTATCAAGTGCGCTCCCATCAAGAACTGCATAGCTTGTTGCTTGGGGTGTAAACGGCATCATTTACAAATAGCAGCTCTATCAATCTGTTAGCGCTTCACGGATCTTTCGGGCTTTTTCCTTACCTATGCCTTCGACTCGGATTAATGCCTCTTCGGGAGCGGTGAAAACGGCCTCGATATTTTTGAAGTGGTACAGCAGCCTGCTGGCAAGCTTGGGTCCGACCTCGGGAAGGCTCTGCAAGATAAACAGTTGCTGGTTTTTCTTGCGTTTGGGCTTACGTCCCGTGAGGGTTAATTCATTTTCTCTGCGATTTAACTGAGTGGCGCAAAAATACAGTATTTTGGCGGTTTCAGTTTGCGATAAACTGCGAAGTATTGGGATATGAAAATTGATTGAAATGGAGCACAGCGCGCCGATAAGCGCCTCTCTGCGGATCTGATAACCTGCGATATCTTGAGTACAGCCTTCAATGAGCAGAGCGCTATGACTTGGGCTCGCTGCTAATCTGGCAACCTGTGAAAATAGGCGCCCATTACATAGAGATTGCACAAGATCGGGCAAGGTTTTGCGTTCAATCAGCCAATCATTGAGTTGATAATCACCCAATTTTAGGCGTTTTTTGATGAGCGAGAGATCTTCGTGCAGTGACAGCTCATCGAGGATGGTTTCTGCATGTTCTCTATCGTCATAAAAGAGGGGGATTATATCTGCAGCCAATTTTATTGACCTCAGCCGAGTGACACATTCAGGATTGTTTATGAGTGTAGTCAGCTGAGCCGCAAGTACCAAAGTTGTCTTCAGCTTTGTGAATCCTCAGTTTAAGATGAAGTGCGTCAGTTCGACCTGTCGCCATAATGCAGAACGAGAAAATCAACGTGAGCTAGCCATGAGTGAATATCAGTATTATCGATTCGAATGTGTTAACAGTAGCTTATCGCTTTGATTTAGTTTTTTAATTCGCATAGCTATGGCGCTGTGAGCAAGTGTTACGTTTTGCTTCATTAATTAGGCATAGAATACTATGCATTAGGTAGTTACTGTTTAGCTAAACATTGACCCTATCAGTCGAGGAATAACATGTATTTTCAAGTCGTGATCTTAGCTTTATTGGCGCTATTGCCAATGGTTAATCCCCCCACCACTGCGACGCTATTGCTCGGACTTAGCAAGGGAATGTCGCGGGAGCATGTGCGCCAACAGGTGAATTTAGCCGCTATTTATCTATTCTGTACCCTGTGCATTTGCTTTTTTATTGGCTCTTCAATCTTGGAGTTATTTGGCATTTCGATTCCGGGCTTACGTTTAGCGGGCGGGCTGATTATTGGTTTTATTGGTTTTAGGATGCTGTTCCCTGCGCCAACACAAGCTAATAATATTGATATTAATCAGAATATTGCCTTTGTTCCGCTGACTATGCCCAGTATGTGTGGTCCTGGGACTATGGCATTAGTGATTAGTGGCGCGGCTCAAATTGCCGAACTGCCGGAGGAATATAGCCGTTTTACTATTTATAGCGGTATGGTGACGGCTTTTGCTTTAATGAGCCTGATCAGTTGGGGCGTACTTAAGTTGGCGGATCCCGTTTGTAAAGTCCTCGGCGCTACGGGGATTGATGCTATGACGCGGATCATGGGTTTTCTACTTGTTTGTATGGGAATGCAATTTTGTATTAATGGCATAAAAGAAGTCGCACAGGATCCCGCTTTCCATACTCAGTCCCAGCAGGTAACGCTAGCTACGGAGGGCTAGCATCCAGAGTCAACACTTGCCCTCAAATACTCGAATGTGCAAGCGTTGGGCTAAATCACACCCACCAATTAGCCTAAAACTTGGGTAAAAAGTGCATTAGATTTGAGTTAACCCAAATAAAAACCCTGATAAATCAGGGTTTTTATTTATTAGATTGCAGTTAAACGCCACAACACACTATTCAACGTTTTGGATCTGAATGTTTTTATTTTCAATAAAACCATTATTTAACAATAGCTAGTGTGCTTTGTTTCTTGGTAATTCGCATTGATACCCACCGATATACCCACCAGTTGAAAATGGCTAGGGTGAATTCCTAGATTAGCCGTTTGGGAATGAAATAAGCCAAATTACTGTTGATCCTTAGCTTTTTGTATCATCAACTTTATTTGCATTTAGTTTGCTGAGTTTTTCCGTTAGCTGTCGGTATTTTTTTTGTTCATCTTTACTGAAAAGGCTAGATGTTCTTTCAATGAGATCAAGTAACTCGTTGCAGTAGCTGATTAAATTATTAACATCATTAGATAATATATCAATCTGCTGATCTTTTTCTTCATTACTTTTCTGGAACATAAGATAACTATCAATTGGTGGTGTTTTTAGCGCTTGTTTGGCGGCTTTTGCTGCATCCCTTTTTTCCTTTTCGATGCTTTTTGCGATCTCTTTTTGAGCTATTAAATTTTGGAAGTTTTTATCAATCAGACTTTCTAGGACTTGATTCTGTGGCAAGTTCGCATCGACCGCCAATTTTCTGAGTGTAGAGTGATGCTGCGTAGAAATTGGGTAGGTAATTGATACTTTACCATTTTTCTTGTTTTCATGTCTCTGAATTACACTCCGCCATGCATCCTTCATATTGCGGACCAATAATAGCTCATTGCCATATTGCTGTTTATACAGCGCAAGTCCACTTTCGAACGAGGCTCTATCAGGTGATTTGTATACTCCCGAGGCTGGATCAACTGTATAGGAAAGTACAATTTTCTTTTCTAAAAAGTAACCCTCAGCCCACCTCACCATATCCAGGGCGGGATCATACTTTGTTAACAGTAGGGAACTTCTTCGTATCTGCATGATCTGATCGGGCATGTTATTCTACTGAGCCTAATCCATGTCCTTATTTGAACACTTGAAACTCATCGAAGACCC
>NZ_JAKUKD010000028.1:0-174849 GCF_024197625.1 Shewanella sp. KJ2020
ATACCAAGCGGACAGGTCGAGCTTGTGTAGAGGTATTGTGGGAAGGATGGTTTAGGTTACAAACCATCCTTGAGGGTTACGAATTGGCCATGTCTCTCAATCACGAAGACTTGTGATCAAGAGACAGCACTAAGGCGCCTTTTAATTACAGTCGTTAGGACAATTACTGCGCTAATTGATTTTCGAGTTTACGCAGCGCAATTTTTACTTTGCGGGTATTTTCTGGCCCCATGCGGATCAGCAGTTTTTGCGCGCTGGGCAGAGCCTCTAAATTAGGGTCAACAAATTGATAGTTAACGCTAATAGAGTTAAGTTCTATGGGCTCTTCAATAATGGGGGCCGCGAGTAACATTTTAATCGCCTGCAGCATTCTGTCATTGAATTTAGCGTTACTGTAACCTAGTTCCGCAAAGGCCTCTTCGAATAATGGCGTCAGTTGCTTGTAGGTATTCATTAAGCTCTGCTCATCCATGTTGGCTATCACGGTCGCATAGGCATCATATCTATGGTAACTGTCTGGATTTAAATAGACCTTGTTGGTGATTTCCGACACTGTGAAGAGTTTTTCAGGCCCCTTGATAGGGCTTACCTTACGGGTCAATTCGCCCTGGGCTAAGTTATCCACGAACACCACGAATTGACGGGCGAGATCCTGAGTGATCAAGGATGAGCCGACAACATTGTTGTTGATAATGGCGAGTGCTTTTTGGTGAATAAATTCGTCACTCTCCGCCAGCGCGGGGATAGGCTCAACCACAACGGCGGGTTCGGTCTCGGTGGCCGGACTATCTGTGGTTTCCGTTGCGGTTTGAGGCGTCTCGGGTAGATCGGTTGTGGTTGTTGGCTCGGGTGTGCTTTCGAGCGTCATGGGCTCGGATGAGGGAGCCTCTGGCAGCACAATAGGTGCGTTAGGGATCAATTTAGGCGAGTCTGAATCACCGCTATAGTAATAATATCCTCCGGCGGAAAGTAGCACGACGAGCACTATCGCAAAAAGCGCGAAGCGATTGCTGCTAGAGGAAGTCTCTTGAGGTGTTATTCTATCATCTTGATTAACTTGCATTTTACATCCTTCGCTTGAGCGTCAAGGTAACGTGGTGAATACATGCAGCTAACATTAAAGTGCAAGGACGGACTTGTTTGAAGGCCGTTGGTTCATTTTGCAAGTTTCCATGCGCTTGTCTATAGCGCCTAGCTGAACATATCGCATTTATTTTGTGTTTTTAGGTAGATACTCTCTTAGGTCTGTTACATCTAGCACCTAAGCCTGTACATACTGTTGCCTGTGCCCTAGCCAGCGATGAATGATGGCGTCTACTCGCTCAGGAGCTTGCAACATCACATGGTTCGCCAGTTTTTGAATGTGGGGAATTAGGGCTTGATCCCGCACTAGGTCGGCAATTTTTAGTTCGGCCAGCCCAGTTTGTTTTGTGCCGAGCACTTCACCCGGGCCGCGAATTTCTAAGTCTTTTTGGGCAATCACAAAGCCATCGTTGCTCTGTCTGAGCACATTGAGCCTTTGGCTGGCAGTGTGGCTTAAGGGCGCCTTGTAGAGTAACACACAATGGCTCGCTATGGCGCCGCGACCGACCCGTCCACGCAGCTGATGCAGCTGCGCTAGCCCCAACCGTTCGGGGTTTTCGATGATCATTAGGCTGGCATTGGGTACATCGACGCCGACTTCAATCACGGTTGTTGCCACCAGCAAATGAATCACCCCAGCCTTAAAATCGGCCATGATTTGCTGTTTCTCGGCGCTTTTTAATCTGCCATGCACTAGGCCGATATTGAGCTCGGGCAGGGCGAGGCGCAGCTCTTCGGCTGTATCTTCGGCGGCTTGGCATTCGAGCACTTCGGATTCTTCAATTAGAGTACACACCCAATAGGCCTGACGTTTATCTGTCATGACACTGCTGCGGACGCGGTCTAACACGTCATTTCGCCGTTGATCGGGGATGGCTACTGTGGTCACAGGGGTTCGCCCCGGCGGCAGTTCATCGATAATGGACGTGTCGAGATCCGCATAGGCAGTCATCGCTAAGGTGCGTGGAATGGGTGTTGCCGTCATGATCAACTGATGGGGATGAAAGCCCTGACTCACGCCCTTTTCCCGCAGGCCTAAGCGTTGATGCACGCCGAATCTGTGCTGCTCATCGATGATAATTAACGCGAGTTTATTAAACACTACATGCTGCTGGAATATGGCATGGGTGCCAATTACCATCTGGGCCGCGCCCGATTCAATATCCTCGAGGGATTGGCTTCTCGCCTTGCCCTTGAGTTTCCCCGCAAGCCAGCCGACCTTTAGCCCTAGGGGCTCAAACCAAGCGGCAAAGTTGGCCGCATGTTGCTCGGCCAATAATTCAGTCGGTGCCATCATGGCAACTTGATAACCGTTTTCAATCGCTTGCAGCGCGGCCATCGCCGCGACTAAGGTTTTACCTGAGCCTACATCCCCCTGCACTAAGCGCATCATAGGATGGGGTTTTTCTAAATCTTTACCTATATCGACCACGACCCTTTGCTGTGCCCCCGTGGGCTTAAAGGGCAAAGCGGCGAGGAAGGGATTAAGTAACTGCCCGGTGGCGGGCATAGTGACTGCGGCGTCTAAATTACTGCGCTGCCTTAGGCGCAACATACTCAAATTGTGGGCGAGTAATTCTTCCTGCACGAGGCGCTGCTGGGCGGGGTGTTGGCCTAACTCTAAATCGAACTGAGAGATCCCCGCAGGAGGACGATGCAGCGTCTGCAGCGCTTGTTTAAGGCTGATATTGTTAGGTTGCAACTGGGGTGGCAGTAGCTCAGTTAGGCCGCCTTCTTCCAGTAACACTAAGGCTTGTTCCGTCAGCTTTATCCAGCTCACCTGCTTTAAGCCCTCTGTGGTGGGATAAATTGGCGTTAGGGTATCGCTTAGGTGAATATCCTCGCCGGGATACACGACTTTATATTCTGGATGCACTATTTCGGCTTGATGGCTACCACGGCGGACTTCGCCGTAGGCACGGATCATCAAGCCATTTTGCATGGCATTACGCTGGGCGACGGAAAAGTTAAAGAAGCGCAGGCTTAAACTGCCGGTGTCGTCGCGCACATTGCAGACCAACATGCGTTTACGGCCTTGGATGATTTGTGTCGATTGAATTTCGGCTTCTATCGTGCCGTAACTCCCCGGGCTTAGGGCGGCAATGGGATAGATTTGGGTTCTGTCTTCGTAGCGCAGGGGAAGGTGAAACAGCAGATCTTGTACTGTTGTGATACCAAGCTTGGCCAGTTTCTCTGCGACCCGTTTAGCGACGCCTTTGAGGTCGGTGATCGGAACAAGATCCAATTGCTGCAAGTTGTTAGCACTCAATCACTGTGAATTTATACATATACTAACAGAGTATATGCGTAAGGCAATCTTGGGGTGGGCTTTACGCTTGGCGGCCCGTTTCATAAATATTCTGCCCATAAAGTTCACTTTGTATCATTTTGTGGTTTAATCGAAATATCTGTTGCCATTGGGGGCATTTAGGCAACGATGCGGTAACAGGATTGTGAATCGATAATAATAAAGTGATCTCGAATGAAGGATAACGTTTGGGGGAACACGGTCGAGGAGAACTCGCCTATGCGTTTATGGACATTATGCAGTCTCTTGATATGTGGGCTTTTTTTTAGCATTCCTGCGATGGCTAAACTCGATGTCGTATTCTTTAATCCCGGTGCTGCAGAGGACAGTTTTTGGGGCGATGTCGATAGGTTAATGTCAGTCGCATCGACCAAGCTGGATATGAATCTCGAGATTATTCATTCGGATCGTAATCACTTCAAAATGATCACTCAGTTAGCTGAATTATTAAGTGATTCAGCTTCTCTTCCCCATTACGTGATCTTGGTAAATGAAAAGCAATCGGCACTTAAAATGCTGCAGATGCTTTATCCGTATCCTATTCATGTGCAATTAATTTTAAATGATATCTCCGTTGGTGAGCGTGATATCTTGCTGCAGGATCCCCACTGGCAGGAATACCTATTACCCGCCATTATTCCCGATAATTATGCGATTGGTTCGGCAACCGCTAAATCTTTGATGGCCGATTTAAAGGATAAAGAGGCTAAGGTTTTATTAATTTCGGGCGATAAATCGACGCCAGCATCTGTGCTTCGTACCCAAGGTGCCCATGATTATTTCTTTATCCAAGCGAATGCGACGGTCGTGCAAACGGTCTATGGTCAATGGAGTGAGGATATTGCCTATGGTCAGGCGTTGACATTGCTTGGCCGCTATCCCGATCTCAATATGATTTGGACCGCCAGTGATCGCATGGCGATAGGTGTACTAAAAGCATTGAAAGAAAAAGGACTTAAGTCGGGTCAAGAGGTATTCGTCAGTACGATTAACACTTCGCCTGACATTTTACATCTCCGCCGTGAACAGGCGGTAAGCGTGCTCGGTGGTGGGCATTTTTTAGCGGGAGCCTTAGGCTTAGTACAATTGCAGCACTATCAACGGACGCGAAAATATGTGCCCTATGAAGGGATCGCGTTATTCGATGTGCTCAGGCCAGATTCGGCTTTTTATCAGATGCTAGTTGCTAGGGATTGGCCCGCCATTTTTCAGGCTGAAATTTTGGATAAATTGCCGCCACAATAATACCTAATAGGTCTCAATGAAACATAAGAATCATTCCATTAGTCACCGAATGACACTCACCATTATCGGTGTGAGTTCATTTTTTGCGGTGTTAACTATGCTGGTGCAACTGATATGGAATTATCAGGACAGCATCGACAATGCGACGGCGGATATCCGGGAGTATTCTGAGTCTATTCTCCCTAGCATTGCCAAATCACTCTGGGATGTTGACCGTAGCTTACTCTCCGATTTGCTATCGGGCTTAGGTATGATGCCCATGGTATCGAGCGTGAATTTGGAGAGTATTGACGGAGTTGCGATGCAACTGGGGAGATCTGTCCGTGACAGTGATGGGAGTCAGATGCTGTTTCACTATACGATTGAATATCAAGATCAGCAAATTGGAACCCTCACCGTCGGTTTAGATACGAATGAGCTGTACTACGAACTGTGGCAACAGTTGATCATTATCGTCCTAGGCAATGGACTTAAAACCCTGCTGATGATTTATCTTATCCTCACTCTCGTACGTTTACTGGTTACGAGCCGTTTGTCCGCATTGGAACGTTTTGCCAATCAAATCAATCTTCATTCCCTTAAAAAGCTGTCGGTTCCCGAGGCGATTGTGGCAAACCCCGATGAGATTGGCCATGTTGCCCTGTCGCTGCAGGCCATGTACCAAAGGATCCGCAACGATTTAGCCCTAAATAAGCGGCAGCAGAGGGCGTTACAGCAACAGCAACATCAACTGGAACGTCTGGTCGAGGAGCGCACTCAAGAACTCAATTGGCAGTCGCGGGGGAACCAATTACTGGCTGAAATTTCATTGCAATTTCTCAATATGGATATGCTCAGGCTGGATGAAGGCTTGGCCGAGGTCAGCCAGAAAATCGGTGGATTATTCGATGTCCAGAGGGTGAGTATTATCGAATTTACTCAGGGGCAGGCCCAGTATCGCAGTCTGTGGGCGAGTGAGCCTAATGCCGAGCAAATTAAAGGTATTTCCGTTGAGAATGTCACTCTACTGGAACAAAAATTTGCAGCGGAATCTATCCTAGTGATTGAGGATATTGAATTTTTAAAAGCTCAATCGCCGAAGGAATATGGCGTTATGCATTCGGTGGGCATATGCGCTATTGCGGCGTTTGCGATTAAAAATGCCGGTCACTTGCAGGGATTATTGTCGCTATCGACTGTGAATCGCCCGTTAAATTGGAGCGCGCAGAAGAACGCCATGTTGACGCAATTTGCCGCCGCATTAAACGAATTACTGCTACGTGCAGAAAAAGAGCGGCAAATGTTGGGCTTGCAGCAAGCCTTAGTCTCAGTCAATGCGCAGTTGCAGGTCATGGCCGAAACGGACGAATTGACGGGATTAACCAATAGACGCCCCTTTACCCAGACCCTAGAAGCCGTATTGCAGGGCAAAGTGCCCGCCGGATTGTTAATGCTGGATATCGATTATTTTAAGCGTTACAACGATACCTATGGCCATCTTGAGGGAGATTCAGTGCTAAAGCGGGTGGCCGAGGCGTTAATGCACAGCGGCATATTACCGCAGGGGGCTTTACTCGCAAGAATTGGTGGCGAAGAGTTTGCTATCGTGCTCGAGCGAGTCACGCCGGGTCAATTAGGGGCGATTGCGAACCAATTATGTTACCAAGTTGCGGAGTTAAATATTCCCCATAGCGGCTCGCCTATGGCCAAAGTGACCACTAGCATTGGCGGGGTTTATCTAGCGCTCGATACCCTATCTGGACTGAAAATGGCGGATGTACTTCGCCGGGCCGATATGTGTCTTTACCAGGCGAAGGACAAAGGGCGTAACACTGTGGTGGTCGAGATAAACCCATGGGGCTAAGTCGCTTTTAATGAGCGGGCGTTAGCGGGTTTATTTCTGATTTTTGCCTGCTATAATTGCCGCCCTTTATTTCCAATCTTTAGGTTTGAGCGTGTCAAAACGTGGTAAAAATACGGCAAATGCGGTGTCGATTTTTAATATCGATGATTTGTCTACCTGGCAAAAGTACCGTAAAGGTCTGTGTGACACTTGCCATGCCACTTGTTGCACCTTGCCCGTCGAAGTCACTGTGACTGATTTAGTCCGCATGGCATTAGTGGATGAGTTTGAGGCCGAAGGCGATCTAAAAGCCATTGCTAAGCGCCTACAAAAAGCCCGCTTAATCGATAATTTTAATCATAAAACTGCCATTTTTACCCTAGCACGTATGGCGAATGATGATTGCCTGTATTTGGACAGCAACACCCGCCGTTGTACTATTTACCATCAACGCCCCGAGACTTGCCGCAATCATCCTCAAATTGGCCCTAAGCCAAATTTTTGCCCCTATCGCCCGCGGGCGTGAGCTGTTGAGTGCTCAGGTTTGCCTATTCTCTGTAAGACGCTGATGTAGTAATTCTTTTATAATTATCTATTTGTAGATTCTGATAAAATCATTAACGGGTGAGTTTTCAGCCGCTTCGCCACAAATATGTCACTTAAATGATGGACGCTCGTCGGCATGACAAGCGGGTGGCGAGAGCAGAGTCACGCATAACTGAGTGATTAGCAGATATACTAGACATATATTTTCTATCGTCTTGAATTCAACTGACACGCGAGCCCTAAAACGCGGGTTGGTCCTAGTTAGTCCAGTGTTAAACAAAAGGTGTTACATGAGTCTCTTTGATAACGTGATGATTATATTGTGCTTAATCGGCGCGAGTTGTTTTTTCTCTATGTCAGAAATTTCCCTAGCCGCCTCGCGAAAAATTCGTCTACGTCAGTTGGCCGATGAGGGGGACACTAGAGCAGAAAAAGTGCTGCATTTGCAGGCCCATCCGGGGAGCTTTTTTACTGTGGTTCAAATTGGCTTGAATGCCGTCGCCATTATGGGCGGTATTGTGGGTGAATCGGCTTTTCGTCCCTATTTCTATCAATTCTTAACCCCTTGGATAAGCGATCCTTGGTTGACCCAAGTCAGCTTTTTATTGTCATTTGTGTTAGTGACCAGCGCCTTTATTCTGGTGGCCGATTTGATGCCAAAGCGTATTGCCATGGCCATGCCTGAGCCCGTCGCTCTAGCGGTGGTTGGCCCCATGAGCATCTGCATTACGCTGCTGCGGCCTTTAGTGTGGTTTTTTAATGGTATGGCGAGTGGCATTTTTAAACTGCTGCAAATTCCGACCGCCCGTAATGATGAAATCACCTCCGACGATATTTATGCCGTGATGAACGCCGGAGCCGAAGCCGGGGTGCTGGATAAGGGTGAGCAACAAATGATGGAAAATGTGTTTGAAATGCAAACCGTTTCAGTCACATCCGCCATGACGGCCCGCGAGAGTCTAGTGTACTTTTTACTGCAGGACAGTGAAGAAGATATTAAACGTAAGATCGCTGAAGATCCCCACACTAAATTTTTAGTCTGTGATGGTCAGTTGGATATGATCAAAGGGTTTGTGGATGCGAAAGAACTGCTGATCCGCGTGATCAATGGCGAGAACATCACGCTAAAAGACAGCAGCTTAGTGCATACCTCACTGATCATTCCCGATACCTTAAGCCTGTCAGAGGCGATGGAATACTTCAAAAATAGCCGCGCCGACTTTGCCGTGGTGATGAATGAATACGCCCTAGTAGTGGGGATTGTGACCACCAACGATTTACAGCGCGCTGTGATGGGTGCTTGGTCATTGCATGAGAGTGAAGAGCAGATCATCGCCCGTGATAGCAACTCTTGGTTAGTCGACGGGGTGACGCCTATTACCGACGTGATGCGCGCCTTCGGCATCGAGGAGTTCCCGCACAATCAGAACTATGAAACCATCGCCGGTTTTATGATGTATATGCTGCGTAAAATCCCTAAGCGTACCGATTTCGTCAACTATGCTGGCTACAAGTTTGAGGTGGTCGATATCGATTCGTACAAGGTCGATCAGCTACTGGTTACTCGTATCGATGCTAGCGACAAATTGATGTCACCAGATACCTAAATCACTTCTAAGAAAGCGCTCAGTATTGGGTCATCCAGCCGTTTTACCTTGCAGCAGCAGCCGAGTTCAAAGGGCGGTATCGCAACGGGAGAGGCGAGTAACTGGATACGATCCCGCACTGGGCTGTTATTGATCACTACTTCTGGGCTGATGCTCACGCCGCAGCCTAACGCCACCATAGAGGCAATCGCTTCTTGCCCCGAGACTTGGGCGTAAATATTAGGGCTGATGCCCATTTGTTTGAACCAGTTATCGGCGCGGCGACGTCCGGGGCCGTGGTCGGGAATGATAAAGGGCACGTTCGACCAATCTATGGGCGTTTGGCTAACTTGCTGCTGCACCGCGCAGCGGATAGTCGGCGCGATAATCGACAACGGCACATCATCGATTTTGGCAAAGTGTAAACTGCTGGGGAAGGGATCGGGCAGGGCGGCGATGGCAATATCGGCGCGATTCTGTTGTATCTCGACTAGCGCGTTAGCCGCATCTCCCGTGGTTAAGGCAATCTCGACGAAGGGATGTTCTTGGCGAAATAAATCCAATAAATGGGGCAAATGGCTGTAGGCGGCAGTGACCGAGCAATACAGATTCAACCGACCGCGCAGCACATCTTGCTTAAGGTCGATACTGTGCCTGAGCGTGCTCCAATGGTGCAAAGTCTGCTCGGCAAACAGCTTAAATTCACGCCCGGCATGGGTTAAGGTCACGCTGCGATTATCCCGCTCTAACAGCTTAGCGTTCACTTCATCTTCTAATCTTTGCAGGGCTCGGCTTAGGGTCGATGGGCTCACATGCATCTGCTCCGCGGTCTTGGCGAAGTGCAAACTGTCACATAAGTGCAGGTACAATTTGAGGGTACGAATATCCATGTGCTTATCCTGTTTAGGCTCGGCTACTTAGGTTGTAAAGGGGAGATGCATCCCATTTGCCACCGATAACACGTTGCAATAAATGCAATATTAAGTTTCGAATATATCATTTTAAGCAACGATAAGCATGGGGTATAGTGATTTCAATCACAACCATTCCTTAACATAGCGTTTAGTTTGGTTGAGTCCCCCATTCCTGACTTAAAGGTGGTATCTCAGATGGCTAACTATTTTAACTCTCTGAATTTACGTCAACAATTAGCACAGCTTGGCCAATGTCGTTTTATGGATCGCTCTGAATTTACCGACGGCTGCAATTACATTAAAGATTGGAATATTGTTATTTTAGGTTGTGGCGCCCAGGGTCTTAACCAAGGCTTGAATATGCGTGACTCGGGGCTGAATATTTCCTATGCCCTGCGCCCTGAAGCGATTGAACAGAAACGTGCCTCATGGCAGAAAGCGACCGATAACGGTTTCCGTGTCGGTACCTTTGAAGAATTAATTCCCTCGGCGGATCTGGTGCTTAACCTGACGCCGGATAAACAGCATTCAAACGTGGTTAATGCGGTTATGCCGCTGATGAAGCAAGGTTCTACTTTGTCTTATTCCCACGGCTTCAACATTGTTGAAGAGGGCATGCAAGTTCGTCCCGATATTACCGTTATCATGGTTGCGCCTAAGTGCCCAGGCACTGAAGTACGTGAAGAATACAAACGTGGTTTTGGTGTACCTACCCTTATTGCGGTTCACCCAGAAAACGATCCAAAGGGTGACGGCTTAGAGATTGCTAAAGCCTACGCCAGCGCAACCGGTGGTGACAGAGCGGGCGTGTTACTGTCGTCCTTTATCGCCGAAGTGAAGTCAGATCTGATGGGCGAGCAGACCATTCTGTGCGGTATGTTGCAGACGGGCGCCATCTTAGGTTACGAGAAAATGATCGCCGATGGCGTTGAGCCAGGCTACGCGGCCAAGCTTATCCAGCAAGGTTGGGAAACAGTCACCGAAGCGCTGAAACACGGCGGCATCACTAATATGATGGACCGTTTGTCTAACCCCGCCAAGATTAAAGCCTTTGAAATTGCAGAAGATTTAAAAGAAATCCTCCAGCCATTATTTGAAAAGCACATGGATGACATCATCAGCGGCGAATTCTCTCGCACTATGATGCAAGACTGGGCGAACGATGATGCGAACCTGCTGCGTTGGAGAGCCGAAACTGGTGAAACAGGTTTCGAAAATGCGCCCGTATCGAGCGAGCATATCGACGAACAAACCTATTTCGACAAAGGTATTTTCCTTGTCGCTATGATCAAGGCGGGTGTGGAACTGGCGTTCGATACCATGGTGTCTGCGGGTATTGTGGAAGAGTCGGCTTATTACGAGTCACTGCATGAAACTCCACTTATCGCCAACACTATTGCCCGTAAGCGTTTGTACGAAATGAACGTGGTGATTTCAGATACCGCCGAATACGGTTGCTACCTGTTCAATCACGCCGCCGTACCTATGCTGCGCGACTACGTTAATGCCATGTCACCTGAGTATTTAGGTGCGGGCCTGAAGGACAGTTCTAACAGCGTCGATAACTTGCAATTAATCGCGATTAACGATGCGATTCGCCACACCGCAGTGGAGTATGTTGGTGCCGAGCTTCGTGGTTATATGACTGATATGAAAAGTATTGTTTGAGTTAAGTTGACCAAATAAATGCTGGTATAAAATGCCAAGACACTAAGGATTAGGTGCTTGGCATTGTTGAAAATTTTACCTGCTTAGTGGGCTGTCGAGCGGGCAAAAACGACATGAGTTAGTCGGCAATGGTGCTAACTAACGCTCGTTTGATGGGGTTTTACCTTGTTGTTTTGCATTGTCTCGGCAGGGAAGCTGAATTTTTTTTGACAAAAAATCTTTTTTATTGTGTTTGGCTGTCGCTTTATGGTAAAGCTAATAGCTCGCAACGGGCAGAGCCCAGCGACTTATTATTTAAGCGATACCCATATTTCAGAAAACACCGATTAGGAACCCATATTGATGTTTAACCAAGCTGCCAAGCTCATTCTCGTGATTATTACCGTCGTGATTATTAAATCACAGCGGGGGCGGCGCATGGCGAACTGATAGACCTAAAAGGTTAAAAGTTTCGAAAGAACCCCCCGCTCCGAAAGGACCGGGGGGTTCTTCGTTTCAGGGCCTAAGTTTTAAAACCTAAGTTTTTTAGACCAGTTTCGAAAGAGTAAAAATAGTCGATTTTCGGCAATTCAGGACTAACGTAGCGAGAGAGAATATGGAACCAGGGCAGATGATCAGAGGCGCAGACGCGGTAATCAAAGTGTTAGCAGCACATGGCGTTACCACAGTATTCGGTTACCCAGGTGGTGCTATTATGCCTATCTACGATGCCCTCTATGGTAGTCCTGTTGAACATCTGCTCAGCCGTCACGAACAAGGCGCCGCCTTTGCCGCCGTAGGATACGCCAGAGCCAGCGGTAAAACCGGCGTGTGCTTTGCGACTTCTGGCCCTGGCGCGACGAATCTGATCACCTCCTTAGCCGACGCGCTGCTAGATTCTGTGCCTATGGTGGCCATCACAGGCCAAGTCTCCACCGCCGTTATCGGCACCGATGCCTTCCAAGAAATCGATGTGCTGGGTATGTCGCTAAGCTGTACCAAGCACAGTTTTATGGTGACAAATATCAACGACCTGATCCCAACCCTGTATCAAGCTTTTGAGATCGCCGCATCCGGTCGTCCTGGCCCTGTGCTGGTCGATATCCCGAAGGATATCCAACTCGCTCACCTTGAATACCGTACGCCTTTGCTAGCCGTCACCAATGAACCCCAAGCCGAGATGAGTGATATCGACGCCGCCCGTGTGCTGCTGGGTGAAGCGAGACAACCTATGTTGTATGTCGGCGGCGGTGTAGGCATGGCGGGCGCGGTCGATCAACTGCGTGAGTTTATCAAAGTAACGGGTATACCTTCGGTCGCGACCTTGAAAGGGCTGGGTAGTATCGCCCACGGCACCCCCGGTTACTTAGGTATGTTAGGTATGCATGGTGGCAAGGCGGCTAACTTAGCGGTACAGGATTGCGATTTGTTGATCGTGGTGGGTGCCCGTTTCGACGACAGAGTCACCGGCCGTTTAGCGAGCTTTGCCGACAAGGCCAAAGTGATCCATTTAGATATCGACGCCGCCGAACTGGGCAAGTTACGTATGCCTGAGGTGGCGATCGCCGGTGACTTACGTCAAATCCTGCCCGCCTTAGCTATGCCGATAAACATCACACCTTGGCAGGCCGAGGTGGAGCATTTATCCCGTAAGCATCAATGGGATTATCAACACCCCGGCCGTTTGATTTACGCCCCTGCGCTGCTGCGCCGTTTAGCCAATAAATTACCCGAAGACAATGTTGTTTGTTGTGATGTGGGCCAGCACCAAATGTGGGTCGCCCAGCATATGTGGTTTCGCCGCCCTGAAGATCATCTGTCCAGCGCGGGCTTAGGCACTATGGGCTTTGGTTTGCCCGCCGCCATTGGTGCGCAAGTGGCTCGTCCCGATGCGACTGTGGTGACTGTGTCTGGCGATGGTTCTTTTATGATGAATGTGCAGGAACTGACCACCATCAAGCGCCGCAAGCTGCCAGTGAAGATAGTGCTTATCGACAATCAAAAGCTTGGCATGGTGAAGCAGTGGCAGCAGCTATTTTTTGAAGAGCGCTACAGCGAAACGGATTTATCCGATAACCCAGATTTTGTGCAATTGGCCTCCGCCTTCGATATCCCCGGCCGCACGATTTTTTCTTCCGACGAAGTGGAAGAAGCCTTAACCGAAATGTTAGCGGCTAAGGGCCCGTATTTGTTACACGTTGCAATCGACGATGCTTTTAACGTTTGGCCACTGGTGCCCCCCGGCGCATCAAACAGCGATATGATGGACGAAATGGAGAAATAAACATGATCCACTCTCTGGAATTAACGGTTCAACAACGCCCCGAAGTGCTTGAGCGTGTCCTGCGCGTGACTCGCCACCGTGGTTTTACTATTACCCAAATGCAGATGCGCATGAATGACGATGCGAGCCTGTCGCTGGATATGGAGGTTGATAGCGAACGTGCCATCGAGCTCTTAAGTAATCAGTTGAATAAGCTGATTGATGTGACTCAATGTAAGGTATTGTTACCACTGAGCTTACAACAAACGGCGAATGCGTAAGCCTGCGCCATATGAATTAAGAATACGATTTTCGATTTGAGATAAAGGATACAGTCAATGCCAAAGTTACGTTCAGCTACCAGTACCGAAGGCCGCAATATGGCGGGTGCCCGTGCGTTATGGCGCGCCACAGGGGTGAAAGATAATGATTTTGGTAAGCCAATTATCGCCATTGCTAACTCCTTTACTCAGTTTGTACCGGGCCATGTGCACTTAAAAGACATGGGCTCACTGGTGGCGAGCGCCATCGAAGAAGCGGGCGGTATCGCCAAAGAATTCAATACGATCGCCGTCGATGACGGTATCGCCATGGGCCACGGCGGCATGCTTTATAGTCTGCCATCGCGTGAACTTATCGCCGACAGTGTCGAGTATATGGTTAACGCCCACTGCGCCGATGCATTAGTGTGTATCTCCAACTGCGACAAGATCACCCCCGGCATGTTGATGGCGGCGCTGCGCCTCAATATTCCCGTGGTGTTTGTCTCGGGTGGACCGATGGAAGCGGGTAAAACTAAGCTGTCGGATAAGCTCATCAAACTCGACTTAGTCGATGCTATGGTGGCGGGCGCCGACTCGAACGTGAGCGATGAAGACAGTGCCAAAATCGAGCGTAGCGCGTGCCCAACCTGCGGCTCTTGCTCTGGCATGTTTACCGCCAATTCAATGAATTGTTTAACTGAAGCCTTAGGTTTGTCGCTGCCGGGTAACGGCTCTATGCTGGCAACCCACAGCGACCGCCGCGAGCTGTTTTTAGAAGCGGGTCGCCGCGTGATGGCGCTGGCAAAACGTTATTATTATCAATATGATGAATCGGCATTGCCGCGTAATATCGCTAACTTCAAAGCCTTCGAAAATGCCATGACCTTAGATATCGCCATGGGCGGTTCATCTAATACCGTATTGCACTTATTGGCCGCCGCGCAGGAGGCCGATGTTGATTTTACCATGGCGGATATCGACCGTATGTCGCGCCTAGTGCCGCATCTTTGTAAGGTTGCGCCATCGACGCCTAAATATCATATGGAAGACGTGCACCGTGCGGGCGGCGTGATGGGGATTTTAGGCGAACTCGACAGAGCAGGATTACTGCATACCGATGTGTTCCATGTGGCGGCCGATGAAGGTGGCAATTTAAAGTCTGTGTTGGCGAAATACGATGTGATGCAGACCCAAGATGAAAAAGTAAAACACTTCTTTATGGCGGGGCCTGCGGGCATCCCGACCACCAAAGCCTTTAGCCAAGATTGTCGCTGGCCATCACTGGATAACGACAGACAAGAAGGTTGTATCCGTAGCCGCGAGTTTGCCTTTAGCCAAGAAGGTGGGCTTGCCGTATTGTCGGGTAATGTGGCCGAAAACGGCTGCATCGTTAAAACCGCTGGCGTGGATGAATCGAATCTGACCTTTGTTGGCTCGGCGCGCGTCTATGAAAGCCAAGATGATGCCGTGGCGGGCATTTTAGGCGGTGAAGTGGTGGCGGGTGATGTGGTGGTTATCCGCTACGAAGGCCCGAAAGGTGGCCCGGGTATGCAAGAAATGTTGTACCCAACCAGTTACTTAAAATCACGCGGTTTAGGCAAGGCCTGCGCGCTGATCACCGACGGTCGTTTCTCCGGTGGCACTTCAGGTTTATCGATTGGCCACGTTTCACCCGAAGCGGCGGCGGGCGGCACTATTGCCTTGATTGAAAATGGCGATCGCATCGAGATTGATATCCCCAAGCGCAGTATCAAGCTGGCGATAAGCGATGCTGAACTCAATGCTCGCCGCGAGGCCATGTTAGCGCGTGGCCCAATGGCGTGGAAACCTATAGGTCGCGAGCGTTATGTGTCACTCGCGCTTAAGGCCTACGCCATGCTCGCCACCAGTGCCGACAAGGGCGCGGTGCGCGATCGCAGTAAATTGGAGGACTAATATGTTGCCACTTGCCTCTATGTCTACAGCATCGCAAGCTCGGACCGATTTAGCCCATTTTCAGTTGGCACAAAGCTATCTGCAAAAAATCCTGTTGTCATCCGTGTATGACATAGCGAAAGTGACGCCGCTTTCCAGCATGAACAAGTTATCGGCGCGTTTAGGTTGTCAGGTATTTTTGAAGCGCGAAGATATGCAGCCAGTGCATTCCTTCAAGTTACGTGGTGCTTATAACCGTATCGCCCAGCTGACGAAAGAAGAATGCCAGCGCGGCGTGGTGTGCGCTTCGGCAGGCAATCATGCTCAGGGTGTAGCTATGTCGGCGGCGAGTCGCGGTGTGGATGCTGTGATTGTGATGCCCGAGACAACGCCCGATATTAAAGTCGATGCGGTGCGCCGTTTAGGGGGCAATGTGGTATTGCACGGCCAAGCTTTTGATCAAGCCAATGGCTTTGCGATGGCTATGGCTAAAGATGAGGGCCGAGTCTATATCGCGCCCTTTGATGATGAAGCTGTGATCGCAGGCCAAGGCACTATCGCCCAAGAGATGTTGCAGCAGCAGCGCGATCTTGAAGTGGTATTTGTACCCGTGGGCGGTGGCGGGCTCATTGCAGGTATTGCTGCCTATTACAAGGCGGTGATGCCGCAGGTGAAGATTGTCGGCGTCGAGCCAGAAGATGCCGCCTGTTTAAAGGCGGCGATGGAAGCGGGCGAGCCGGTGACGCTGGCGCAAGTCGGTTTATTTGCCGACGGTGTGGCGGTGAAGCGTATCGGCACTGAACCATTTCGAGTCGCCAAGCTGTATGTCGATGAAGTAGTGACTGTCACCTCGGATGAAATCTGCGCTGCGGTGAAGGATATCTTCGAAGACACCCGTGCGATCGCCGAACCGGCTGGGGCTTTATCCTTGGCTGGGCTTAAAAAATATGTCAGCGCCAATGCCAGTGGCGATAGCGGTAGAGGTGAGAAAGTCGCGGCGATTTTAAGTGGTGCGAATGTGAATTTTCACAGTCTGCGTTATGTGTCGGAGCGCTGCGAACTCGGCGAGCAAAAAGAAGCGGTACTGGCGGTGAAAGTCCCGGAACGTCCAGGAAGTTTCTTGCGCTTCTGTGAGTTACTCGATAAGCGGGTGATGACAGAGTTTAATTATCGTTTCAGCAGTCGCGATATGGCCGTGGTATTTGCTGGCATTCGCTTAAGCCGAGGCCAAGGTGAGCTAGAACAAATCATCGCCACCTTAGAGGCCAATGGCTTTGAGGTGCAGGATTTATCCGGCGATGAAACCGCGAAATTGCATGTGCGTTACATGGTCGGTGGTCATCCACCCGAGCCCTTAGAGGAGCGTTTATTTAGCTTCGAGTTCCCCGAACATCCCGGTGCGCTGCTGAAGTTTTTAACGACCTTGCAGAGTAAATGGAATATCAGTCTGTTCCATTACCGTAACCACGGCGCAGCCTTTGGTCGAGTGCTGGCGGGATTTGAAGTGCCCGCTGCGGATGCCCTGCCGTTCCAACAGTTTTTAACTGAGTTGGGTTTTGTCTATCAAGAGGAAACCCAAAGCCCTGCCTATCAGCTGTTTTTAAATGCGGGTAACGGCAACAAAGTCTTATAGCGTTAGTGATGAAGAACATAGCTTAGATCGGCGCGATGACATTTTAAGCTCAAGTTAGATCAAAGTTAGGCTAAAGGAGGGGCGCACATGCGCCCTTTTTTGTGGTAGTTTTGTAGACTTAATACTCTAGCCGCCGATTAATACGTCACTGTTAAGTTACTGACTTAACCCGCTAACGATTAACAGGCAGTTTCTGAAAACAGCACGGCTAATGAATAACAAATTAATATCCAGACCTCGACCTGCACGCATTAAGGAGACATGATGTTACCAGCACCGCGTTTTACCGCTTTTAATCCTCCTCGCCGTATTTTAATGGGCCCAGGCCCGTCGGATGTCTATCCCGAAGTGCTTGCGGCGCAGTCCAGACCTACGGTTGGCCACTTAGATCCGCTGTTTGTCGGCATGATGGATGAGCTTAAGAGCCTGATCCAATACGCCTTCCAAACTAAAAACGAAATGACCATGGCGGTATCAGCGCCGGGCAGTGCGGGCATGGAAACCTGTTTCGTGAACTTAGTCGAGCCGGGTGAGAAGGTGATTGTCTGTCGTAACGGTGTGTTTGGTGAGCGTATGCGCCAAAACGTCGAGCGCATGGGCGCCATTGCAGTGCTGGTGGACAATGAGTGGGGCACGCCCGTCGACCCAGCCGCGGTTGAAGCGGCGCTTAAGGCCAACCCCGATGCCAAGTTTTTAGCCTTTGTGCACGCTGAAACCTCTACTGGCGCGTTGTCCGATGCTAAAACCTTGTGCGCATTAGCCAAACAACACGGCTGCTTATCGATTGTCGATGCGGTGACTTCCCTTGGCGGCGTCGAGTTAAGAGTCGATGAATGGGGCATAGATGCCATTTATTCCGGCAGTCAAAAGTGCCTCTCCTGTGTACCGGGTTTATCGCCTGTGTCTTTCTCGCCTGCTGCCGTCGAAAAACTCAAGAATCGCAAGACACCAGTGCAAAGCTGGTTCCTCGATCAAAGTCTAGTGATGGCCTATTGGACCAGCGCGGGCGGCAAACGCAGTTACCATCACACAGCGCCAGTGAATGCACTTTATGCTCTGCACGAATCCCTGCGTTTATTAGCCGAAGAAGGCTTAGAGAATGCATGGCAACGCCATCACGACATGCACTTAGTGCTGCGCGCAGGGCTAGAAAAGTTAGGGCTAAATTTTGTGGTTGCCGAAGATTCGCGTCTGCCACAACTTAACGCAGTTTACATCCCCGCAGGTGTGGATGATGCCGCTGTGCGGACTCGTTTGCTCAAAGATTACAATCTCGAAATCGGCGCAGGCCTTGGCGCCCTTGCGGGTAAAGCATGGCGCATCGGCCTAATGGGCTTCGGTGCCCGCCGCGAGAATGTCGCCTTATGCCTCAAGGCATTAGAAGAGGTCTTAAGCTAAGTGACTGTACCATCATCCCCGCACAGCATTTGAGTGGGGATCCAGCTTTGGGTGACTGAAGTTTGATTAAGCATCGTCATCCCCGCAGTGTTTCTGAGCGGGGATCCAGCTTTTGGGTAACTAAAGTTTGATTAAGCACTGTCATTCCAGTGACACGCCATGAACTCATCCCTGAGGGCTCGACGGCGGCATCCATGCCGCCAACGGTCACTTCCATTACAGTGCTTAATCCCGTTAAACCCTTGGTATGTCTGATAGTCTGTTATTTACAGATAGGGCATTTCAAGAGTTTAACAATGGGTGTCTCGTTAAAGTGGCTATAAATTTGCGGCCTTACGGCCGAGGTGAATCAAGGTCGTGGGGCTTCACCCCACACCCGACCAAGGAGGACTGCTCGTCCTATCCTCCTTGGATGCTCCAAGACGCCCTTGGGCATTTAGCGTCCTTATGCTATTGCGTCAGACGCTCGTCCCTGATTCGACTGACGCTATCTCGGCATCCATGCCTCGCTCACGCAAAGAACGTAAATGCCCTGCGGCAACTCCGAGGGGAGGTGTATTCCTTCGGCTCGGGAGTTATTGGTCAATTGTTATGACATAAAATGTGCTTGTCCGATCTTTTCGACAGTCACTTCCTCGGCAGTGCTTAATCCAGTTAAGCCTGTGGTATGCATTATTATTTGCCTAGTTTTAGGATGTTTTTAGCCGTGAATCCCACAATACTTTCGAGCAAGAATTTAGCTTTTGGAACCGAATTTTGACTATTCCTAGAATCTAACAGTGCTTATTAAATTTATATTGTGCTAAAAATATTTTATGGTCTCAGAATAAAGTGAAAAATCACCATTTTAAAATTCACAGATAGACCCATGATAGACAAGGTGATAACATTTCTGTCCATTTAGTTTATAAGGATATTAGTATAATGAACAAAGCCTTATCGCTTATTTTTGTCATGTGTGCTTCCCTAACAACCGCTTGTGCAACTGTCAATAAGAAAGAAGTCGTCACTACTGCACAACCTGCAGCAGCAATAAGCGCGACACAAACGGAGGCGGCCTTAAATACCAAGTTATTAAAACGCAAAGTTGCTATTGGCCGATTCACCAATGAGACCACGTACGGTCAAGGCTTTTTCATTGATGAAGACAATAATCGTATCGGTAAGCAAGCAATGGATATTTTGTCTTCGAAACTATTTCAAACGGGCAAGTTCATTATGCTCGAAAGAGCCGATCTTGGAAAAATTGAAAAAGAGCTTGCGATGGGAGGGAACTCAACACTTAAAAATGCAGCAGATTATCTGATCGTAGGTTCTATTACCGAGTTTGGCCGTAAAGAAGTTAGCGATGTAGGTGTTTTTTCAAGAGTAAAAAAACAAGAAGCAAATGCTAAAGTGAACATCCGCATTGTCGATGTTGCAACGGGTCTGATCATCTACTCTGAAGAAGGTAAAGGTATCGCCTATTCAGAAGCGGGCTCTGTGATGGGCGTGGGTGATAGGGCAGGCTATGATAGCTCGCTGAACGATAAAGTGTTAGATGTTGCCATCACCAATCTTGCCTCAAATATCATTGAAAACATGTTAGATAAACCTTGGCAGTCGTACATTTTATCTTATGAAGAAGGTAGCTTAATTATCTCTGGTGGAAGTTCGCAAAACATCACACCTGGTACCATATTTGAGATCATCAAAGAAGGTAAAAAAGTCAAAAACCCACAAACAGGTATGCTCATTACATTACCAGGCAAAGCAATTGGGACTATTGAAGTGACAGCCTCATTTGGTAATACACCAGAGTCAGAAGTGTCTTTTGGTACGATAGTCAGTGGCAATCTTGATCAATATATAAAATCTCAAGATTACACGGGCTTATTTATTCAAGAAATGAAATAAGGAACCGTGATGAATTTAATTAAATTGCTTATCGTCAGTACAGCCTTATTTGTTGTATCTGGATGCGGGTATAACAGCGGCGTAAAATCAGAAGCTGCTGCGTCATATTTATATTTTACTGGCACGGCTGAGGGTGTTGATGTCTCTATTGATAATGTGCATGCATTCACGGTTACTAAAACGGGCATTGCAAACCAATACCGTATTTTACCAGGTAAACATCTTATTGTGATCACACGAGATAGTCAGGTCATCGTTAAACGTGAGCTTTTACTTGGCGACGGTCATGAAAAAGAAATTTATGTTCCTTAACAATACGGAAATAGCTTTGATGGAAATGAAATTAGTCAGTTTACTTGGATTTGTGATTTTATTAAGTGGTTGCTCAGCAACCCAAAAACCAATGTACGAATATGGTAATTATTCGGAAAATTTTTATGCATTAAAACGTGATGCGGGTGATGAAAACGCTTTGAAATGGAAATCATCATTAGAAAATATTATTACTAAATCAGGTGAGAAATCACTACGTGTACCACCAGGAGTATATGCCAACTTAGGCTTTATTCACCTAAAAGCAAACGATAATAATAAAGCAGTTGAGTACTTTGAGCTTGAGAAAAAGCTCTACCCAGAAGCTGAAGTATTTATGAATAACCTGATAAAAAAAGCTAACGCTCAAGGATAAGTGCAATGTCTCTGTTTAATCTATTTAAACCAGTTTTAGTGATCGTTTTTGCTTCTACATTGCTGACGGCCTGCGTTTCACCAACTTATGTGACAAAAGGCACTGAGTTTCCTGGAATGTACACTGAAAAACCAAAATCATTATTGATCATGCCACCAATCAATTTGAGCACAGCTGCTGACGCAAAGGATTACTACTCAACCACAGTTGAAATGCCAGTTGCTTTTCATGGTTACTATACATTTCCATATGAGCTGACCGCCGCTGTATTAAAAGAGCAAGGGGTTTATGACAGTGAATTAGTTTATGATATCCCATTGAATAAATTTCAAGAGTACTTTGGTGCTGATGCTGTGCTCTTTACAAAGATTGTTAAATGGGACACATCTTATACCGTAGTTGCCTCTAATTTGACGGTATCAATTGAAGCTGAAATCAAGTCAACGAAGACTTCAGAAGTCTTATGGAACTACACAGGTACGGTTGTGGTCGACTTGTCTGGTAATTCAGGTAGCGGCGGGTTAGTTGGTCTATTGGCTAATGCAATTGTAACTGCCATTAATACTGCATCGGCTGATTATACGACTTATGCTAAGCAAGCAAATGCTCGTTTTATTTATAGTGTGCCAGTTGGGCCTTACCACCCACAATATTTAAAAGATCAAGATATTAAAATTATTCAGCAAAAAACTAAGTAATATATGTAATAGGCCTTAACCCTCGTTAAGGCCTGTTTTCAATATGAAACAAGCCATCTTAAGATGTAACTCTTAAACACATTTACTCATTAACTCAAAAAGACTGGACAATCAGCCCCCGCTTTTTCATGGTTGACATATAATGTCATCCCGCTATGATGCCAGTACCTCTGGTTATACAAAGATCCTATAAATGAAAAAGTTATTTATTATGCTGGCGATGATTTTTGCGGTTAGCTTAGTTACTAGCCCAGTCGTTGAAGCGAAAAAGTTTGGCGGTAGTAAATCTATTGGCAAGAGTCAGCAAACTGCGCAGGCGCAACCTGCGGCAACCAATACTGCGACCACTGCACCTACTACTGCGGGAGCTGCGGGTAAAAAAGGCATGATGGGCGGTATGTTAGGTGGCTTGTTAGCAGGCGGCCTCTTGGCGGCGCTATTTATGGGCGAAGGCTTTGAAAATATTCAAATTATGGATATTTTGATTATGGCGTTAGTCGCATTTGTACTGTTTAAGATTATTCGTACGGTGATGGCCTCAAAAGCGGGCGCGCAGCCAAGACCTGCCTACGCGGGAGCTGACCAGTCAAATCCTAATTTCCAGCGCCAACAAGCTGAACAAACAGGTTTTGCAACCAATGGTAACAGTGGCGGCAATGGTTTTGCTCAGGCGGCAAGCGATGTACCCTTTAATTTACCTACGGGTTTTGATTTACCCGGCTTTTTGGAAGGTGCTCGTAGTCATTACAAAACCCTGCAACTGGCGTGGAATGAAAACGATCTGAACAAAATCCAAGAGTATGTTTCCATTGAACTATTCAATGAACTCAGCAACCAGCGCCGCGAATTAGTGGGCGATCAACACACAGAAGTGATGTTCTTAGATGCTGAACTGGTCCGCGCCACGCACAATGCTAATCTTGCGGAAGTGAGTGTTAAATTTAGTGGCCGCTACCGTGATACGGTTGAAGGCGTAGAAGAAGACATTAAGGAAGTCTGGCATTTAGAGCGTAATTTAACGCAAGCCAACTCTCCGTGGTTAATCGTCGGTATTCAGCAGTAATCCGTTCGTTTTATCAAAGTAGTCCGTTTTCAAAGCAGCCTTAGCCATTTAAGGCTGCTCTCTTCAAACTTCTATTTTTATTCCCTTAGTCCCACCGCCACATTTAGTTTTATTACTAAATAACAAAGACATATCAGCTTTTTTGCTTGGGCAACCACCCTGACTATATCCGCTGTTGAACGGTTTTGACTGGTGGTGGCAGGAGGGTATTAGCAGAATCAACCGCTCTGGAACTCCTGCTATTTACCGCTATAGTTATGATACTCATCGAAGTGGGATAGTGTATGCGCTTGAGATTGCTGTTAATCAGTTTGCTCATCCTACCGAGCTATGCGGTATCGGTATCTTTAACTATTGGTAGCGCCTTAAATCGTCCACCCTATATTCTCGAAGATACTCGTTCTGGGCTCGAAATTGATATCATCAAGGCCGCATTTAGGGAAATGGGGATGTCAGTGAACTTTAAGTTCTATTCCCGTAAGCGCCAGCTTTTATATTTCAATCAAGAACGTGTCGATGCTGTGATGACCATGAGCCAGCTTAATGGTGTCAGAGGCTATTGGTCGGAGAGTTATATTGAATACGATAATGTGGCTATCAGTTTAGCGAGCCGGCAGTTAAAGATTAACTCAATTGCACAGCTGCAAAACTACAGCATAATCGCCTTTGAAAATGCCCGTCTATTGCTTGGCCCCGAGTTTGCGGCAGTGGCAGCAAAGGCCCGTTACAGTGAAGTGGACAATCAACTAAGCCAAAATAACACGTTGTATTTAGGGCGTATTGATACTGTAGTAGCCGATCGTTATGTGTTCACAGCGCTTAATCAGTTGGTTGAGCAGAATGTCGCTCCCCAGCAACCCGTGAGTTACCACTTGGTTTTTCCGCCAACTCCCTATCGAATGGTCTTTCATAACTCAGTGGCGAGGGACATTTTTAATCAGGGGTTGGCTAAAATTAAGGCCAATGGCGTTTACGAGGCGTTAGTGGCGCAATATTTAGGTCGTGCTGTAGCAAAACCTAAACCTTTACCATCTATTTAACGGATACTCAACGGACAATTGGGCCAAGCTGATGCTAAGGAGTATTAGCGCCGTGGCTCCTGTTCTGCCCTTAGTGTTAATGGATAAAACTTACCGACCAAGAGTATGCTAGAGCCGCTGATAATGGCCGCCAAAAAAGTAGAAAAAAGCACATCCTGTGGCCAATGCATCCCCAACAACATCCGGCTCAGTCCCATCAATATCCCCCAACCTAATAGCACTGTGGTGAATAGGGGGAGGCCCGCCAACAGCAAGTAGTAGCTTGCGGTAAGCACCAGCGTCACCGCAAAAATGGTGTGACCAGAGGGGAAGGAGTAGCCAATCTCATCTTCCCAGTGCTGATGGATAAGCGAGTCCAATTTTATCTGAGGGGCGGATATCTTCAATTTGTCCAATGCGTTGGATATTGCCTGTGAACGGGCCTGTTTATCGAGCTGATAAAATGTATCGAGGGAGAAGTTATCTTCCCTCGCCTTAGGCATCTGTTGCTCGGCTAAAAAAACCAGATTAGGTCTGGGTTCCTTAAAATAGGCCTTAAGCGAATGATTCAGGCTCAAACTCATGACTTGGCTGAGACTTACCGCCATAAATAAACTGATAAAAAACGTTTTAGGTAGAGATCGATAGGCAATAGCCAACACACACAAAACGGTAGCAACCCCATAGGGCGCAGTGCCGGTGAAAGTGATCCAATAGAGGGCTTTGGCTAAGGACGATTGCAGATCGATCAAGGGAAATAGTTGATTTTGTGTCACTAATAGTAGGGTTGGAATGGATGCAAGTAACAACCAAACTAGGGACAAACGTCTAAAAAGCAGAGTATTAAGAGTCAAAATTGGGCCTCTTTATAAAACACCATAGGCTACAACGGGAGATTGGCTTTGCCAATAAAAAAATCCCGACAGCCAAAGTGGTCGCTGTCGGGGGTCTTCAAGGGTGGAACCGTTGGGCGTTATTGCGCCGTGTTCTTAGGTTGATGCCTTGTGACAAACATCAAAATCAGCAGGACCACTAACAGTAATCCTGTGCCCATCAGCAGGGCGTAATCTTCCAGTTGCAGTATCGAGTACAGCACGGCATATAAACTCACCAGCATAATGCCCACTATCGCACCGCGCTTCATGCTTGCTGTGGCGCTGCCGACATAGGCGGAAACCGACAGCACAGGAATACAGGCGGCAATTAAATAGGCATGTAGGAAGGCGAGATGCTCTGAAAGCGACAGCAGTAGCAAATAAAACAGGGCCATGGCGCTGCCAACCAACATATATTGGATAGTGCTGAGGCTGGTTTTTTGGCCGAGTTCAAAAATGAACAACATGATAAAAGTCAGCACTATAAATAGCAGACCGTATTTTACCGAACGCTCAATCTTGCCGTAGTGGGTCACGGGCTCAAATAGAATCGCATTGGCCGAGACTTCGGTCAGGGTCGATTGATTACTCTTAATAAACTCTTGCGGATAGTTACGGGTTAAGTGACTGATATTCCAGCTGGCAGTAAATCCATTGGCGGTGATTTCTCGCTCTGCTGGGAGCAAGCCTTTAAAACTCGGGTGAGGCCAGTCCGCATGAATATTGAGCAGAGTCTGTTCGCCCAGCGGCAAGGCACTAATCGACTGTGAGCCGCGCAGCGTCATGGCAAAATCCACACTAAAGTCACTCGCTTCGCCGACCTGTACGCCTTGGTTGAAGCCCTTCTCTAGGCCGCCAGTAGTGCCTAAACCTGTGCCCGACATCAGCGAGCCTGAGAGTTTGACTGTATCGCCGGTTATTTCAAGTTTATCTACTTTATCAATAGCTTGATTCGACGATACCCCAAACACTAAGCGTGCATTTGTATTATCAAAGGCAATCAGGTTGGGGATCTCATAATTATTTAAACTGAAATCGGCCTTACCTTGCAGCGCGGCGTTATAGACTAAGGATTGATAAATGCCACGGGTGCGAAAATCATGTTTAAGGTCTAGGTCGAGCTTAAGTTTTTTAGGTAGGATCACCAACTCATCCTGATAGGTACGCTTCACTTGGTGGCGGGTTTTACCGTCGTTGCTGACTTCCTCCTGCATCACAAAATAGCTATAGGGAATGACTAGCACAGGCCCTGAGAGGGTTTGCTGTTCGCCCCATGAGTGGCCAATTTCATCGACTACGCTGTGGTAAAGCGCCTCACGATCTGAGGTCATATCCATAATGATCCCTAATGGGATCAAAGCGATAATTGATAATATGCCTATGGTTAAGGCTTTTAATAATGTGGTGTTTTTCGGGGTTACTTTATTGGGGGATGACTGTGCCTGTGGCGATTCCATGTCTATTCCTGCTTCTCGATTGAATTTTTTAAGGAGTGCGCGCCCGACTAAATAGGCGGCAGCACCGAATAATGCCAAAGTGAATAGGGCGACAACGCCCAGGATAATATCGAACATATGATTTCATTCCCTATGAAATACGTTATTAGTGCTTAGAATGCGATTGAATACCTTAGCAAGTGCGGGTATTAAAACAGATTTACTCACGGAAGTTGCGGGCAAGTTGCTGATCAATAGTGGCAAAATTATGGCAACGGCCGTGAAGCCTGCCCTAACGACCTAATGGCATTAGGCCGAACCTGTTTGCTTGCCAAACTTGGGGTGTTTTGCCTCATAGTCATCTTCCTTGTGAATATGTTTGAGCAGTGCTTCGAAGCTCTGCTTAAGCGCTTCAAGCTCATCGGAATAGACTATGGCATGGTGGGAAAACCAGTGGTGTTTTTCACGCTCACGGTTACTGTAATCGGGCCAAATACGCAGCTCATACTCATCACCTATGACGACAATGACATAGGCGATGGCGCCATTGCTAAAGATAATGCATTGGGGCAGGTACACTCGCTCTTCGCCTTTAAATAACTCATACCAGATCGCTTCACTGCGCCAGCTCACAATGGGGAGCGGCGCCTCAATAGAACAACCGATAGATTGATGGCGGTTATAGAGTACTGTCTTAATATCCGCCATAGAGAAGGGCTGGAGATCGCCATTTTTAGCGGCAAGTGAATACAAAATATTCATTAAAAATGCCAGCTTAGTGCCATTGCCTGTTTTACATCCACATAGTTGTGCTTGGCGGTAGTAGATATTCATCATCGATCCTTAATGAGGGGCTGTGCTTCAATTGGCTCAATGTCGAGGCAATAAACCCCATGGAGAGCAAACCAATAGCCCGTAGGGGGCAAATGCCTTATGTTATCTAAATCTGGCGTTGACTGAGTAGGTTAACGCATACTTTTTAGTAAGTGCAAGTCTGATAAATTGTAAATAGTGCTGATTTTCAATACATTAGTCAGGAGTGACGTTTTGTATCAGGTTAGTTGGAGCATCAATGTCTAGTCCCTTTTCCCCCCGCGAATGGTTACAGTTAAATATGCAGCAGCAAGGATTGCTGCATATTGAGGCATCTGTTCCTGCGCTGATCTCACGCCTAAGTTATGTGCAAATTGACTCTATCAATGTGGTCGAGCGGGCGCATCACCATGTGCTGCATAGCCGAATGCCACAATACCAGAGCAGTATGCTAGATACCGCCTTGGCCCGGGGGGAGATCTTCGAGTATTGGTCCCATGCTGCGGCTTACCTGCCGATGGCCGATTATCGTTTCAGTTTGCAACGTAAACAGCAACTGCAAAATGGCGGTAAGCATTGGTTTGAACCCGATGATAAAGTGATGCAGGAAGTACGGGCGAGAATCCTCACAGAAGGGCCGCTCAAGGCCAGTGATTTTGAGCATACCGAAGGGAAAAATGGTGCATGGTGGGATTGGAAACCCGCGAAAAAAGCGCTGGAACAACTCTTTATGCGCGGCGAGTTGATGGTGGTGCGGCGGGAAAAATTCCAAAAACTGTATGATCTTACGGAGCGAGTGCTACCAAAGGGCATCAATATTGAGGTGCCTACGGAGATTGAATTTGCCCGCCATTTGATTGCTCGTTACCTCGATGCCCACGCCTTTGGCTCCGCGGCACAAATCGCTTATCTACGTAAAGGGATTAAAGCCAATGTGAACGCGCAATTAGCCGCGATGCAGTCCGAAGGTGAGTTGGCGAGCTTTAAGGCCGAGGGGCAGTGGTATTTTTATCGCCCAGAGTTACAGTTAACCTCTGCTATACCTAATCAGGTCTGGTTACTGAATCCCTTCGATAATTTATTGATCCAACGGCAAAGATTAAAGCAATGGTTTGATTTTGATTACCAAATCGAAGTTTATGTGCCCGCCGAAAAACGCCAATATGGTTATTATTCCCTCGCCATTTTGTGGCGAGATCGCTTTGTTGGCCGAGTTGATGTTAAAGCCGAACGCCAAACGGGCCTATTGCTATTACAGCAATTGACCTTAGAAGAGGGCGTGATGGTGAATGGCTTAGATGAGGATTTCTGTGCGGCATTTGATATCGCAGTCAGTGAATATGCTCGTTTCAATGGCTGTGACCGCTGGAAGTTGGTTAAAGCTAATCATAAAGGTCTTAAGCAAAAGTATGCTCGCCAACAAAAGCTTTAACTATTTGTCTCTTTAGCTGGAGCATCTATAAAGCGAAAGCAGACATAGAGTAAGACGAGATACAGCAGCGGCAATGCGGCGATAACGAGGGAAGAAGTGTTCATGTTAGCGCGGGCGATGCGATAACAGGGAATATACACGGCAGGATAAGCTAGGCTTCCCCATAGAAAGCACTGATTCATCAATCGATAGATAAAAGCGGGTTTGATGCTCGATTGGCTGCCTAGCCCCATCAAGCTGGCGAGAAGCACACCGGGATAAGTGAGTAGCGGCAGGCCGCCAAGGAGCAATAGCCCCCAAAGAAGATAGTCCTGATAGTCTGTACTGATTGCGATATCCATTGCCGCTTTATTCCCTAAACTGGTCGACGCTAAAGCATTAAGTTTGTTTATGCTCTGGTTGCTGCGGCGGCGTGACTGCCTGCCCTTGTTGCATCTTAAGCCAAAAGCTTTGCTGACATAGATTGCTAAAGGATTTTTGCTGCGGCGAAATCGCAATATGAGCTGTTACAACCCGATAGCTGAGCCAATAATCTTCACAAACCATGTCTGACTCATAAGCTTGTTTATCTTGCTCGCTTAGCTTGCTAATCACAACCTCGTTATCGAAGTGGTAAAGCGTTATGGACTCACAAATTTCCACATTATCATCGTGATAGGTTTGCTGCTCGTTTGATTGGCTTACCACGGAGACAGGGCTGGGATAGCCTTCAATGGCAAGGATATAGCTAGCGAGTGACTGCATCGAAAACTCGGCATATTAGATTTAAGATGTGATTGAGGCTAAGCGAATGATGTTATTTAAAACAAAAAGCACAGCCATCGCTTGCTGTGCTTTAAGAAAAAACACTCCACCATTTTGGTTAACGTGCAATTAATCTGCGGCGTTAAGCTTTTTCTCTAACTCATTGACTTGAGCTTGCAGCGCTTCTAATTTTTCACGGGTTTTCAGTAACACATGCTGCTGCACATCAAACTCTTCACGGGAAACCATATCTAACTTGAGCAATTGATTTTGCAATACTTGCTTGCTGCGCTCTTCAAATTCACCGGCAAATTGTTTCAGTCCGCTTGGCAAACTGTCGCTGAGTTGTTTTGCCATTTCTTCGATTTTCTTTGGATTGATCATGATCTTGTCCGCCTCTTTACTGAATGGGTCGATTGTAACCCAGTGGGCTTAGTTTCAAAAGTAAAGCTGTGCCCTTAACCGCGACGCCCAGAGGACGTAGGGGTTAAGGGCGATAGGATTAATGACCGACAGCTGCGGTTGCATTATCTTCATCAAACACAAGTAAAGGCTCATGTTTTTCTGCAAGATAGGTATATATCACCGGTAGAACAAACAGGGTGAAAACCGTTCCTATGGATAGGCCTGCGACAATGACTATACCAATATTAAAGCGGGCAACGGCGCCAGCGCCCGAGGCAAATAGCAGGGGGAGTAGGCCTGCAATCATCGCGGCTGTGGTCATTAAAATCGGGCGTAAACGTATAGTTGCCGCCAGTTTAATAGCTTCAAGCTTGCTTAAACCTCGGTGCAATTGCTCCTCCTTCGCCACTTCACACATCAAAATCCCGTGTTTAGTGATAAGGCCGACTAAGGTGATAAGTCCCACTTGGGTGTAGATATTGATTTTGGCTAAACCAAACACATGGGTCCAGCCGAGCACGATAAGTGCACCGCTGATCGCCAGTGGCACAGACACTAAGATCACTAGGGGATCTTTAAGACTCTCAAACTGGCTGGCCAATACGAGGAAAATAATGGCGATGGCCAGTAAGAACGTCGCATAAAGCGCCGAGCCTTCGGTCACAAATTGGCGAGCTTCACCGAGGAAGTCGTAGCGATAACCCTTAGGTAGCTCGTTGTCACCAATGTTCTGCAAGAAACTGATCGCATCACCAATAGCAACCCCTGGCGAGGCGACGGCGCCAACCGTAAGTGCATTCATTTGGTTAAAGTGCGGCAATGAGCGTGGCTCAGATACCATTTCAATTTCGACTAAGCTCGACAGTGGGATCGAGCGGCCATCGGCAGCTTTAACATAGTAATTTGCCAAGGATTCAGGATTGGCGCGTAAATGCCGTTCAACTTGCGGGATAACCTCGTAGGAACGGCCATCCAAGTTAATGCGATTCACATAGCCATCGCTCATCATAGTCGAGAGGGTTATTCCTATATCTTGCATAGTGACGCCATAGGTGCCCGCTAGGTCGCGCTTTATGTGCAGTTTCATGGTGCCAGAATCGAACTTTAAGTTGATTTCCGAGTACACAAACAGCGGACTCTTTTGGACCTTGTCCAACACACTCGTACCTATCTGGAACAGACTGGCGAAGGAGTTAGAGGTCGTGATCACAAACTGGATTGGCAAGCCGCTAGAGGCGCCCGGCAGTTCAGGCATTTGGAACGTCGTGACGGCCATCCCAGGGATATGTTTGACTTCCTTAGCAAAAAACTCCTGCATCTGTTTTTGACTTTTATCCCGCTCGCTCCAAGGTACTAAGGGCGCAATCCCGAAGGCTTGGCTAGAACTCGGTACGCCGACGAAGGCAAGCGATGCGGCAGATTCAGGCTGGGCCTTAATGATATCCGTCACTAGACTCATATTGGCCTGAATGTAATCTAAGTTAGCCGTTGAGGGAGCCGTGCCCATCATCATGACGACGCCTTTATCTTCGTTGGGGGCAAGTTCTGACGGGATAAACTTAAACAGCACAGGCAGTGAAGCGAACACGATAATCGCAAAGGCGACTATTACTGGGCGATGCGCCATAACGGCATCGAGCATACTCGCGTAGCGGCGGGTTAAATTGTCGAGGAAGGTTTCCACCCCGAGTTCGAAGCGATTGGGTGCAGTATGGGGTTTAAGGATTTTTGCGCACATCATAGGGGAGAGGGTTAGTGCGACAATCCCCGAGATAAATACTGCTCCGGCGAGGGTTAAGGCGAATTCCTTAAAGAGTGAGCCTGTGATCCCCCCCATAAGGGCAATCGGTGCATAAACGGCTGCTAAGGTAATGGTCATTGAGATGACTGGGACGGCGATTTCACGGGTACCAATAATGGCGGCCCTAAAGGGGGATTCGCCGAGTTTGATATGTCTGTCGACGTTTTCGACCACCACAATCGCATCGTCAACCACCAGACCGATGGCGAGCACCATGGCGAGCAAAGTCATCAGGTTTAAGGTAAAGCCAAACAGTTGCATAATGATGGCTACCCCAATTAGCGACAATGGAATAGTCACTATGGGGATGATCACCGCCCGCAGCGAGCCAAGGAATAAAGTGATTACTACAATCACAATAATCGCCGCTTCACCTATGGTTTTTACTACTTCTTTGATGGATTCATCAATGGCTAATGAAGAGTCATACAGGATGCGCGACTCTATGGATGGAGGTAAATTGCGTTCGATTTCAGGCAATAGGGCGCGAGTGTCCGCTGCCACTGTGAGTGGGTTGGCTGTTGGAGTCACATCGAGCCCTATCACTACCGCTTCTTTACCATTGGCTAAGGCGCGGTAGATATCATGGCTTTTTTCAAGGCTGACATCGGCAATATCCCCTAGGCGAACCACTAATCCATCTTTGCTGCTAATGACTAAGCGTTTTAACTCTTCAATCGTTGCCACTTGAGTATCGGCGGTGCCATTAAACAGGGTATAGACGCTATTGGTTTGGCCAACGGCGGATTGATAGTTGTTTGCCTGTAGTACCTGCATTACATCTGTGGATGATAGATTAAACGCCCCCATGCGTGCTGGGTCGAGCCAGATGCGCATAGCATATTTTATCCCGCCATAGAGGTTTACCTTGGCGACACCATCTATGGTAAATAGCTGGGGTTTTACCACCCGCTCTAGGTAGTCTGTGAGTTGGCTAGAGTTGATTTGATCGCTAAAAAACGAGATATAGAGCACTGAGGTTTGTGAACCCGTTGACATCTCGACGCTGGGATCTTCCGCCTCCTTAGGCAATTGGGACCGCACCGAATTGACCTTAGCGAGAATATCCGCCAAGGCGCCGTTAGGATCGGTATTGAGCTTCATGTAGACGGAGATCTTTGAACTACCAAGGAAACTATCCGAGGTCATAAAGTCGACGTTATCCGCCTGTGCCAGTGCTTGCTCCAGCGGTTGGGTGATAAAACCTTGAATAAGGTTGGCATCCGCACCGTAGTAGCTGGTGGTAACAGTGATGACCGTATTGGTCATTTTAGGGTATTCACGCACCTGCATGCTGTTAAGGGCGTTAAAACCTAATAACAGCAATAGGAAGCTGATGGAGGCGGCAAGGACTGGCCGCCTAATAAAAATGTCAGTAAAACGCATTGTTTAGCTCCTATTACAATTTAGGCATAGTGGCTGAGGGCGAGAGGGCTTTATCCTCAACGACTGTAACCTTGCTGTTGTTGCTTAGGCGAATTTGACCTGAAGTCACAATACGATCGCCAGCCTTGATATCGCCGCTGACCAAGGCATTGTTGCCGTTACGTTCTAGTACTGTCAGGTTAAGCTGTTTCACTCGCTCAACTTTTTTACCTTCTTCCTCTAAGGGTTCAATAACATAAATAGAGTTGCCATAGAGGGTAAAATTGATTGCCGTTTGTGGCAGTACGAATTGGTTTTCGAGTTCAGGTAATAAAATCGACACACGGGCAAACATACCGCTGCGCAGTTTGGCGTTGTCGTTAGGAATGCGTGCTTGTACTTGAATGAGGCCGCTCTGGTAAAAAACCGCTGGCTCAATGGCGGCAATTTCACCTTCAAAGGGTTGTTCGGGATATGAATCAACGTAAACGTGAATTTTCTGCCCTACGGCAATGCGCGGTAGCTGAGTTTGGGGGATGGTAAAACGGATCTTCATAGTGCTGATATCTTCGAGGCGTACTATGTCGGTGCCGGGTTGCAGATATTCACCTAGGTTGATATTACGGATCCCCACTAAACCGCTGAAGGGCGCGGTGATTTCTCGGCGCTCGATGGTGGCTTTTAGGCTTTCGATATCGGCCTGCAGTGCGAGGTATTTTGATTCGCTATTGTCTAAATCCTGTTTAGAAACCGATTTTTGCCCATAGAGTTTTGAGAGACGTTTAAAATCGGCTTCTGCGGCGGGGAGTTGCACCATCTTACTCTTAAGATTGGCTCTTTCTACTTTCGCATCTAGTTCGGCCAGCATTTGTCCCTTTTCGACGCGGCTACCGTTTTCGAAACTGATGCTGGTGACTCGCCCTGCTAATTCGTTGGCGATCGTTACCCCTTGATGGGGCTCAACAAATCCAATGGCATCTATGGTGGGTTGCCACTTCTGAGCGTTTAGGGTCATAGCCGTCACCGGAAACTCCGCTTCGGGCATATTGGCGATGGCCTCGGCAATCTTACCTTTCACCATCAAGTTAAAACCGATCACTGAGCCAAACGCGAGCACAGCAATGACGAGCATACTTAGGATCCATTTTTTCATGGCACTAAAAATTCCCAGAGTTAGTTTGAGGGGACGTTGAAATCGCCCTAAGGCAAAGCTCACAGGCTTTTTGTATTTCAAGTTCGTTAAAATCTATATGACCACGCCGTAGACGTTTACCTATGGCTACGGCGGGTTCAAAGGCGATAGAAAACAAGATCCCATCGCTCAATGGTTGAATAATCCCTTGGCTTTTTGCAGTTTCAAATAGTTGATGAAGTTGCTTAAAGGTTTCATTTTCAAATGCTTGATGCTCAGGCGCATCCACACCTGGCAGGTGGGAATACTGTGCAAAACTAAGGTTGGCATGTGAATGCTCACGGCCAAGTTTAATAATGTTGTACCAGAGGCGCTTAAAACGTTCCTCAAAGGAGCCTTGCTCAATATCAACTAGGAGTTCATTGGCTATGAGCTGTAATACGTTTTTGCGTAACTCGATGATCAAATCATCTTTATCTTTGAAATAACGATAAATGGTGCCCGCAGCAACGCCGGCATCGAGTGCCAGTTTTTGCATAGACAGGTTATGTAACCCCTCAGTGGCGATGATTTTTTCCGCCGCACGGAGTATTAAGTCGCGTTTA
The DNA here is from genome assembly GCF_024197625.1 of Shewanella sp. KJ2020. Classification (NCBI taxonomy): domain Bacteria; kingdom Pseudomonadati; phylum Pseudomonadota; class Gammaproteobacteria; order Alteromonadales; family Shewanellaceae; genus Shewanella; species Shewanella sp. KJ2020. The sequence goes on from NZ_JAKUKD010000028.1 coordinate 34,595, forward strand.
TTATCCATTCGATTTACCATTTTTACAGTGAATGAATGTTCATTCATTTTTGGGGATTCTAATAGCTAAGCAGCCACTTGGCAATCCCAGTGAATAAAAAATAGCCCATTTTAGCCCACAGTGATTTTTATCTAAGGTGAATTGCTGATTGGCCTGCAAAATACTTAAGTGCGGCTGACTATGGCAGAACATTTAGCAGAGTAAGCCGAGTAAGCGGAGTGAGGAGAGCCGTTAGCTATACTGAATATGCAGTATTCCAGTAGCTTGGGTATAGTTGCCCCTATGCTCAATCAAGGGGATTTGTTAGCCTTAAAAGCGTCGATTCTGCTATGATCTCCGGCCCCTCTGCTACTTGTTTGGATATAACGCAAAGATGAAACTCAATCCCGCCCAAAACGATGCTGTTCATTACGTTTCTGGCCCTTGCCTAGTGTTGGCTGGGGCGGGCAGTGGTAAAACCCGCGTTATTATCAATAAAATCGCTTACTTAGTTGAAAAGTGTGGCTATAAGGCACGCAATATCGCGGCAGTAACTTTTACCAACAAAGCCGCCCGTGAAATGAAGGAGCGGGTGGCGCAATCCATGGGACGTAAGGAAGCTAGGGGGCTGTGGATTTCGACCTTTCACACTTTAGGGCTCGAGATCATTAAACGCGAACATAAGGTCTTAGGCTTAAAGCCGGGGTTTTCGCTGTTTGATGATCAGGATACCTTGGCATTGCTCAAAGAGTTAACCCAAGACGAGCTAGACGAAGATAAAGATTTGCTCAAGGCTTTAGCGGGGGCGATTTCGAATTGGAAGGGGGGCTTAATCATCCCCGAACAGGCTCGCCAAATCGCTAAGGATGAACAACAGCACTTATTTGCGAGCTTGTATCAGCGTTATGCCCAACATATGAAGGCCTATAACGCATTGGATTTTGATGATTTGATCCTTTTGCCTACGCTGCTACTCAGACACCACGAAGAGGTGAGGACTCGTTGGCAAACCAAAATCCAATATTTGCTGGTGGACGAATATCAAGATACCAATACCAGCCAATATGAAATGGTGAAATTGCTGGTGGGTGAGCGGGCTCGTTTTACCGTGGTGGGGGATGATGATCAATCCATCTATTCGTGGCGTGGTGCTAAACCGCAAAACTTAGTCTTATTAGGGAAAGATTTCCCTAAGCTTAAGTTGATCAAGCTGGAGCAAAATTACCGTTCTAGCCAACGGATCCTGCGTGCTGCCAACATTCTTATCGCTAATAATCCCCATGTTTACGATAAAGCGTTATTTAGTGAACTTGCCTATGGTGAGCCGCTGCGGGTGCTATTTGCCGCCAATGAGGAACAGGAAGCCGAGCGCGTGGTTGCCGAGATAGTGCGGCATAAGTTTGTTGGGCGAACTCAATTTGGTGATTATGCGATCCTGTATCGAGGCAATCATCAGTCACGTTTACTCGAGCGCGCATTGATGACAAACCGTATTCCCTACAAGCTCAGTGGCGGCACGTCATTTTTTGCCCGAGCAGAGATTAAGGACATCATGGGGTATTTGCGGTTAGTGGTGAATCCCGATGACGATAATGCGTTCTTGCGCATCGTTAACTTACCTAAGCGTGGCATTGGTCCATCGACACTTGAGCGTTTAGGTAATTTTGCCAATGAAAAACATATCTCTATGTTTGCCGCTATCTTTGAGCCTGAACTGAATCATCATTTGCCGCCAGCGGCTATGTCATCCTTGTATCAATTTGGCCGCTTTATAGTGGAAACCGGCGATCATGCGCAGCGTGGCGAAGGCGTTGAAGCGGTCAAGCAGCTTATCCGCAAAATCAATTACGAAGACTATCTATACGAAACCAGTACCAGTGCTAAGGCCGCCGAAATGCGGATGAAAAATATCTCAGAACTGTATCGCTGGGTGACTGAGATGCTTGCCGGTGATGAGCTGGATGAGCCTATGACCTTACCCGAAGTCGTCAATCGGCTTACGCTGCGGGATATGATGGAACGTAATAGTGAGGATGAAGGCGGCGATCAGGTGCAGTTAATGACCTTGCACGCCTCAAAGGGGCTGGAGTTCCCCTATGTGTTTATGGTCGGTGTTGAGGAGCGAATTTTACCCCATCAAACTAGCATAGATGAGGATAACGTCGATGAAGAGCGCCGTTTAGCCTATGTGGGGATTACCCGCGCCCAACGGGAACTCTGGTTTACCCTATGCCGCGAAAGGCGTCAGTTTGGTGAAACCATGCGCTGTGAGCCAAGCCGTTTCCTGTTGGAGTTACCGCAGGATGATGTCGTCTGGGAAAACCGTAAACCCCAGCAAACGGAACAGGAACGTATCCAAACCGGGCGAAGTCATATTTCTAACTTGAGGGATATGTTTAAGAAATAAAGGCTTAGCTAAATTTTTATTATCCAATAATAGAATTAAGCGCAGACCTGCTGCGGACTTTCCAGTAGCGTAAAAGTGTCGGTTAAGGCACCGCCTTGGCCAAATTGGTAACCAAGTGAGCTAAATATTTGTATGTGCTCTTGGTTTGCGAGTCCGCCGGCAAAAATGAGCAGATCTAAGGTAGAAGCGGTCTTTTGATAAGCAGATATCAGTTTAATATGCTGCTCATCCTGCAGTTGTTTGGCGATATTTGTGTCGAGCTTTAGGGCCTTTATTGGTAAAAATAACAAACTATTCAATGAACTATGGCCACTGCCATAGTGACTTATCCCTAGGTTAACGCCAAGCTTTTGTAGCACAGCAAAGCCATTAATATGATTTTCAGTCTCTTGAACTAAGGACTTTTCATTAAAGAATAACCATAAGCGGTTCAGGTTGAGTCGAGTTTGTTTTAGGGTGTTTTTGAGACTACGCAAAACATGCTTATGTTTAAGATGTTGACTCGATAGCATTAAATGCAGATCGAGCTGGTCGCCATGGCACCTTAATAACTCAATATAGGTGCTGTCTAAAGCGGTAATAGTGTATTTATCTAATTCAACCATAAGGTTGGCCTGCTCTGCCAACACACTGAGTTGCTCCTGCTGTATGGTTCCCCGTTGGGGATGTTCCCAAAACAAGCGACATTCTAGTGCGTAGGTTTGCTGGGTCTGTAGATCCACTATAGGGGAATAACTCAGTTGTAATTCATGGGCTTGTAGTGCCAGTCTAAAGTCATTTTCAAATGCGGCATCTTGTATGGCTTGCTCTGACGAACTGTCGTCAAAAATCACATAGCAGCCCTTACCATTCGCTTTAGCCTGATACATGGCGGTATCGGCATTACGTAGCATTGACTCGCTCGTATCAAGCCTATGATTGCCGCTCATGGTTATGCCGATACTGGCGCCAGAATTAAATTCGAGCGAGCCTGAGTGGTAGGGTTGGGAGATTTTTTGGATCACTCGCTCGGAGACATCTTTTGCATCATCAATGCTGTTGACGCAATCGAGTAGAATGACGAACTCATCACCACCGAGTCTGGCTAAGGTATCATTACTTCGAATACAGGATCTGAGGCGGCTTGCGGTTTCAATTAAAAATCTGTCACCTTCGATATGGCCTAAGGTATCGTTAATTTGCTTAAAACGGTCGAGATCGATAAAGAGTAAGGCAAATTGTTCTAGGCTGTGGCGGCGGACATGTTTGATTGCTTGATTTAAACGCTCCATAAACATGGCGCGATTGGGAAGGCCTGTCAGTGCGTCGTGCTTGGCATCATGGACTAATTTTGCTTCCATATTGCGACGTTGGCGGATTTCTTTTTCAAGATCTTTATTTAATTCGGCTAAGGCCCTTGTGCGGGCAATCACTTTCTCTTCGAGTTCTTCGTAGCTGCGTTGTAGTGACTCGGCTGAGAGTTTTTTCTCAATTGCGGTACCAATATGCTGTGACACAAAGGTCAATAGCTCTAAGTCTTTGATCTGATAATTTTGTGTCATGCTAAAGCTATAAATAGTCAAGGCACCACGCACTTGGTCATGGATAAAGAGGGGAATGCCTATCCATTGGTGCATTGTCTGGGTGTGGTTTAACGAGGGCGCTTTAGCATAAATTTCACCAGAGGCGATAAGGGCATTGATATCGTTTTGATCCAGTAGCAGTGGACGTTTGTGCTTAAGCACATATTCGGTGAGTCCATCCTGCAGTGGACGAGTGCCTGGATGCCCATTACCCAGTTGGGATACGTAAAAAGGAAAGGTTAAGTGGGTTTCTTCCTCATTAAGCAAGGCGATATAACAGTTATTCGCCGGAATTAAATGGCGGATAACATTGTGCAGCTGAGCGTAAAAATCGGGATTATCTGCGCTTGAGTTGGCAAGTTCTGCTATCTCAAACAGTGACTTTTGCAGCCGTTCAGCCCTACGTCTTTCATAGACTTCTTGTTTCAGTTTATCGTAGGCTTGGCTGAGCTCTTTGGTGCGTTGCTGTATGGCTTGTTCTAACTGTTCCTGGTGTTTAAGCCTTTCCATAACCCCTGAGATATGGTGACAAATAAAAGTCATTAGCTCGACTTCAATATCGCCATAATGGACATTGGTATCGTAGGTTTGCACCACAAGTACACCCGTAACATTATCTTCATGTCTAATGGGGACACCTAACCACAAATGACAAGGGGAACCTAAATTCACAATTTGTCCCGCGGCGACGAGTTCATTAACCTTAGTATTGTCGCACAGGAGTGCTTTGCCTGTTCTAAATACGTAACCCGTTAGCCCTTGTTGTAGTAAAGTGGACAGTGATTGTTCGGGGTAGAGTTGGGCTGGATGGGCATCTTTTTCATCGGCAAAGAAGGGGACTGTTAACCCACCAGTTGCGACATCGAGCGTAGCAATAAAGAAGTTATCGGCAGAGAGCAGCTGTTTGAGATGTTGATGTACACCCAGATAGAATTCTTCTAATGAGGAGACTTGTGTCGCAATATTTGATAATTCGAGTAAGGCGTTTTGGATGATTTCGGCACGCTTATACTTATGCGCCAGATATTTTAAGCGAATAAGCCGTTTTTCTAAGCGTTCAATCTCTTTAGTGCGAGGTTGCGCGGTTTCATCTTCATCCCTAAACATGATACTCACAGGTCAGATCTATCTATGTTGTTGCCAAACATTATAATTAACATGAAATACTGTAACTTCCAAGTCATATTTAACGGGGATTTACGCTGGAAAAGCATGCTAATGTATCAAAACTTGAGCAGTCAGTAAAAAAAGTGCAAAACAGCTATAGACTCAAGGGCTATTTGTCCATACTATATGCGGCGCTAACCAAGGCGAGCGCCCATAGCTCAGCTGGATAGAGCGCACCCCTCCGGAGGGTGAGGCCGAAGGTTCGAATCCTTTTGGGCGCACCACTTCCGTAGAACGTTGTGAGCTTTATGGTTGGTGAAGTAAGTGAAAATCAGTGGTGATTGTAGCTCAGTTGGTAGAGTCCCGGATTGTGATTCCGGTTGTCGTGGGTTCGAGCCCCATCAGTCACCCCATTTCATTTATTCTAATAGAAAGATTTATATTTTCGGTGATTAGCGCAGTCCGATAGCGCATCCGGTTTTTGGATAAGAGCGGACCAGAGGGTTTGACCCTTAGAAAACAGTTTAATATTCGGTGATTAGCGCAGTCCGGTAGCGCATCTGGTTTGGGACCAGAGGGTCAGAGGTTCGAATCCTCTATCACCGACCAAATTCTTCGCATGACTAGCGTGCTTGATTTTACGAGCAAATAGTTAACAGTTTAATATTCGGTGATTAGCGCAGTCCGGTAGCGCATCTGGTTTGGGACCAGAGGGTCAGAGGTTCGAATCCTCTATCACCGACCAAATAGTAAAAAAGCCTCAGCATTCAGTGTTGGGGCTTTTTTGCATCTGGCCTTTTATGCTTTACCAATTAGCACTAGTTGTTGAACGTGTGCGCTGGGTGAAAACCAAAGTATAGCGCTAATAGAAAAGCTCCCGAAGGAGCTCTACTATTGGTTCGATTGACGGTTTTAATCTAGATTTTCAGGTGGAGCAATAAAGCCTTGATAAGCATCGGTTCTTAATTCATTAAAGCGTTCAAGCTGTGCTTTCTCCTGAATGCCTGTCACTATGACCTGAATATCTAACCCCTTGGCAACATTGATGATTGCTCGGCATAATTCGCCATTGTGCTGTGCTTCATCGTAATAGGAGAAAGACTGATCTAGCTTCACATAGCTTGGTCTCAGCTCTTGAAGATAGGACATAGAGCCGAATTGACGGCCAAAGTGGTCGATACCAAATTTAGCCCCATTATCGCGAATAATTTTGCACAACAATAAACAGGAATCTAGATCGCTGTAGACGCCCGCTTCTGGAATTTCGAAACAAATGCGTTCAATATTTGGGGCTGTGCGTAGGAAATGATTCAGCCATTCATGGAATTGAAGATCACTAATACTCTGATGCGTTAAGTTGATTGCCACGGGCTCGTAACTACGTTCGAGTAGTTTTTGCTCGTAGACGGTTTCAATAAGGCATTTGTCGAGCAGTGCACCGAGTGACAATAGTTCTATATAGGGCATAAACTGCCCAGCGTGGGCTAGCTTATCTCCAAGTTCTAATTGGCAATATAACTCGCGTTGCGCTATGCCATTGCCATCGCAAAATTGAATGGGTTGCCATCTAAACTTAAACTTCTTATTGCTGATAGCATGGCTTAGGTTGTCTCGCCATTGCTCGCGAGTAAACAGCTGTTGTTCAGTCGTTTCAAACCAATGGAAAGTTTTGTTCTCCTTGAGGGCCTTTTGCAGTGCATTATCTGCCTGCGCCAGAATGTCGGAGACGTTCATTTGTCCAATTCGTTCGGCTACACCGATGGCAAAGCTTTCATTTGGCTTGCAGCCTGCCTTTGATATTTCTTGATTGATGGTGCGGATTAAGGTTTGAAGATATTTACTTATCTGCTCATGCTCTACCTCTGTCACAAGGAAAGCAAATTCAAAGGCTGCAATACGTGCGATGACCGAAGGCGTGATTTCATTTAGTTGCTGTTGGAATTTTTCGGCCAGAATACGAATGGTTTCATCCCTTACTTGATAACCATATTTGCTATGGACTTCCTCAAGCCAATCGAGCTTAGCAAGAAAGAGTGCCCCGCTACTAGGTTCGCTTAACCAGCCGTTGAGTCTACTCACCACATATTGGCGGTTTGGTAAGCCAGACGCGGGGTCTACCAAGTTTTTCTTCCGTAGCGCGCCTACTTCTTCATCCAAGGATTGGAAGACCTGCTTGAGTTGGGCTGACATGCTATTAAAGGCAGTGACAAGGTCCTTTAACTCTGTGGTTTTGGGGAGGGGCATATCAGGGCCAAATTGGCGATTAGCTATATTTTTAGCGTGGTCCGATAAGTCGTGTAAAGGTTTTAGGATCCAAGTTAACCCGAGTCTGGCGGTAAAAATGGCGACTAAGAACAATAGTGAGAAGGCGATAATGGTATTAGACATAATCCGCCATAACTCATGGTAGCCAAATCCCGGGTGCGCCGTAATTTCAAGCTGTGCCAGTTGCAGCCAGCCAGAGGTAATAGTGCTTTGTTTTTTGATTGTTTTAAAGAGGTTTAGATTGAGAAACCATTGGGGAACATCTTCAATTTTAAGGGGATTATTCCACTCTTGCTGTTTACCGTCGACCATCCATGTCAATTTGACATTTTGGTAATAACCGCCTTCAAAAATCACGTTCACTAAGGTTTCTGCTGCCACCGTATCCCCTGCCTCAAGGGCTGGGGTGAGCATAAGACCAAGCGAAGTGCTGACGTTGTTTAGATCTGACTCCATTTGCTTGGTTAAAAAGCTTTGAGTTTCAGTGAATTGCACATAGCCAAGGCTTGCAACCACGAGCAAGAAAAGGCTAAAAAGCAGCGAATAAATCTGTCTAAACAGTGTCATCTTTGATGCTACTCCAGTTTCAATTTGGGTTGCCTGAGTCGGTCAACCCCTAACCTATGATTAAGGTCATTCCATTTTTCGAGTCGTGTTGACGAGCCGGCTAAAACGCCTCGTCCTTGTTCTTTGTTAAGCCATAACTGTTTACCGTTGAAGCTGTACACAGGTAATAAATCTCTGCGCTGAGTCGCTGGTTTTATCGCATGATCGAGATTATCGAGGACGAGGGGAATTGATGAGGGGGTCTCATAATAGGCTAATACCATATGATACTGATTCACACTGGTTGCTTTAACCATAGTAATGCGCATCTTATCTTCAGACACCCCTAATTGAAGCAGCGTAAAGTATTTCGCTATCGAAAAATCTTCGCAGTCCCCACCATTCACACCAATAAACTCCATCGGTGTGGCCCAGTAATTCGACTCGCCCCATAATTTAATGTCATCAACAAAACGGAACAAATTAAAGAAATTATTTACTTTCAATAATTTGTCCTGCTCACTCATTGTGACAGATTCCGATAATACCTTGAACCAAGCCCTTGCACGCATACCCGCGCGTTCACCGTAACGCTTTTCCAGTGTGGAGGTGATTCTGGCTTCATCAAGGGTTTGAGTTGGTGCGGCATAGAGGCAGCAGATGCCTAATGCCGACGCTATTAGACTTAAGCGGCAGACTCGCAAAAATGATGCTTTATAACCAAGTCTGCCGTTCATAGCCTATTCTGCTAACCCTTATTTTGTAGGTTCATCTTTTGTTGGTTCATCGACGGAATAAATCGTCCATTTCATATCGGCCATAGTGTCATCACCCGTGACTTCTGCTACAACGCGGCGGTTGCGGGTCTCGGCTTCGGGCGTGTGCTCTAAAACAAGAGGACGGCTAGGACCATAACCAATAGCGGTTAGTCTACTTCTATCAATGCCAAAACGTTCCGCAAGTACTGCGGTAACCGCATCGGCGCGTTCCTGTGATAACACCGCATTACGCTCATCTGTTCCAGTGCGACTAGTGTGACCTTCGATGGTCACTTTAGTCGTTGGATACTGACGCAAGAAGACCGCGATTTCCTCAATCTGAGGATAATACTCGGGTGCAATAAAGGCTGAGTCATTAGGGAATAAAATATTTATTTCCTTGCGCTCATTAATCGCCTTAATGTTGCCGCAGCCATAGTTATCTATGCCTGCGCCTTTTGCCGTGTCGTTACAGCGCTCACGTGCTTCGATGACACCATCTCCATCTTTATCCGATAGATCATTGACTTGAGTTGTTGTCATTTCCTCAATATTAACTGTATCTCGTACCGAACAGCCAGCTAAAAGAGCGATACTGATGAATAGGATTGTGGTTTTCATTGGTTGGCGCCTCCTTCATAGTTACGCTCTCCACGCCACGCTTCAGGACGAGTGACTTTAAGAGAGTCGAGTAAACGTCCAGTGGAGTTGAGTACGCGGTATTTTGCGGTAATCTCATCGTATTCAGCCTGTAGGTAGTCTTTACGGGCTTCGAAGAGTTCATTTTCAGTATCAAGCAAGTCGAGTAAGCTGCGTTGGCCTAGGTTGAACTGTTGTGCATAAGCCGATTGGGTGTCTTTTGCTGCGATGACATGGTCACGAATATATTGCTTTTGTGGAGCAAGCATTTCAAACGCGTTCCAAGCAAGGTTTACGCCTTCAACCACTTCACGTTGTGCACGTTGGTTTATTTCTTTGGCTTCACCGAGTTTGTAGGCCGTTTCTTTTTCGCGGGCAAGGTCTTTACCGCCTGCGAATAAGTTGTATCTCACTCGTACCATGGCCACGATATCGTTGCTATAACCACCTACATCTTGGCTAGGTATAACACTGACACCATCTTCGCCGCCGATATCGTTATTCCAATTACCATTCAGTTCTAATGAAACTTGAGGATAGTAGTTAGCTTGCACCGATGAACGCTCATTTTCTGCTGCACGAATATCATTGGCCGCAGACTTAAGGATCGGGTGATTTTCCTGGGCGACAACTAAACCAGAACTGAGATCCTTAGGTAGCATATCGGCATCGGGAACGGGTTGAATTAAATCAACGGGCTCTACTTCAACCACGCGGATGAATTGGGCTTTCGCGTCGAGGAAATTATTGCGAGCCGAAATCACATTGGCATTTGCACGAGCAAGACGACCGGAAATTTGAGACAAATCTGCGGTCGAACCTAGGCCTGAATCAGTACGTTGTTTGATTTGCTCATAAATTTCTTTATGGCTGTTTAGGTTCTTCTCCGCCAGTTTTAGCACTTCTTCGGTGCGTAGGTAGTTAAGGTAAACCTTACTGACATCGAGGGCCATATCCTCAGCCGCGGCAAGCAAAGCCCACTGGTCTGCGCTGGCTTCAAAGCTATAACGATCAACTTCACTGCTGGTGTAAAAACCATCGAATAGCATTTGCTTTAAGCTAACGCCAAATTCTCCGCGGTTTAGCTCTGCCACACCGTTACTATCGACATCGCCTACATTTTTACGTCTACGTGTTGATACGCTGTCAGTTTGTTCATAACCATAACCGCCAGTTATATCGACAGTAGGCATGTAGCCTGCAATCGCTTGATTAACTTGTTCTTCTCTGGCCTTGAAGCGGTTAAACGCAACACGTAGATCCGGATTGGTATCGAGTGTATGCGCGACCGCTTGTTCTAGCGTCTGGCTCTGAGCTGATAACGGTAATAGGATTAATGACAGCACTATGGCAATCTTTGAACATTGAAATTGTCGTCTTACTGAAGTATTCATTGCAAACCTCCCGGTTTATAACAGGCTTAACGCTCTCTGAGCGCAGTATCCTTAGCCCTTAAAATTGGATTTAAAATGTACTCAAGAATGGATCTTTGCCCCGTGATGACATCAACCGTGGTTAACATCCCTGGGATAATTGGCATCTGCGTGCCATCGTCTTTGATTAAACTCGATTCTTCTGTTCTAACCCTAATAAGATAGAAGCTATTGCCTTCTTCATCCTGCGAAGTATCAGCGCTGATATGTTCTACCGTCCCCTTAAGACCACCGTAGCGGGTAAAATCGTAGGCGGTGACTTTAACTACCGCCGGTAAACCTGGGTGTAAAAATGCGATGTCCTTCGGCAGGATCTTAGTTTCTATAAGCAACTGATCCTCGGAAGGAACGATTTCAATAATATCGACTCCAGGTTGTACAACACCACCTAATGTATTGATATGTGTCGTTTTAATAGTGCCATTTACAGGAGACGTGATAATGGCTTTGCTCACTTTGTCCTGTGCGCCAACTTGGGCCTCATTCATACGCGATAGCCGCGTTTGAGTTTCGTTTAGTTGCGCTCTCAGGTCTGCCGCATACACAAATACGGCCTCACGACGTTTTAAGATGGCTTCATCTAATGCTGCTTTCAATTTTGGCCTGAGTAATCGTAACGAATTAAGCTCACCTTGGGCGTCGTTAACCGCCCGTTCTAATTTTAGCAGCTCAACTTCGGGAACAATGCCTTTTTTTGCTAAGGGGCGTGTGAGTTCCAACTCGCGGGAAATCAACTGCATACTCGTTGTTAGTGTCGTTGTCTTAGAGGCAAGATCATCGATTTCTTGTTGGCGTTGCTGAATTTGCCGTACGAGAATTTCGAGTTGGTTACTGAGATTGTCTAAGCGACCGTTATATTCTTCTTGCTGCCGTTTAACGAGCGCAGGCTCGGCGGCGACTATGTTCTCCGGGAAAATCAACGCTTCTTTGGTAATTTTGACCTGTTCTCGCCAATCCGAAGTCATATCTGAAATCAGTATGCTATCGAGTTCTGCCCGCATACGAATGGCATTGGTTTTCAAACCAAACACTTCTTGTTCTTGTTGGGCATAATCGGAGCGGAAGCGAGTGTCATCAATGCGTACTAAGGGCTGCCCTTTAGTGACGATTTCACCTTCTTGCACATACAGCTCTTGCATGATGCCGCCATCTAAACTTTGGATGACTTGCACCTGTGAGGAAGGGATCACTTTGCCTGAACCTGTAGTGACCTTATCTAATTGGGCTAAACCAGCCCAAAACAAGAAACAAACCACCATGGCAGCCAGAGCCCAAATGATTAATCTATGGCCACTGGGCGCATCGGTCATCATGGCGCCATAGACATCATCGACCATATCAAGATCGGTTGTCGTTAGGTGTTTACTCATTTTTTAACGCCTCCATTAACGAGGCCAAAATTGAGTTTTTCTAATACTTCAGACTTGGGACCATCGGCCACAACATGACCGCGTTCGAGCACGATAATACGGTCAACCAGTTGTAATAGATGCATTTTGTGTGTGATGAGTATTAAGGTTCTATCTTTACTCACATTTTGCATAGAACGAATAAACTGTTGTTCTGCACGAGCATCTAAGCTTGCTGTGGGTTCATCCATTAACAGCACTGGTGGGTCATTGAGTGTTGCTCTGGCGAGCGCCACAGTTTGCCTTTGTCCCCGGCTAAGTGACATCCCGCCTTCACCAACTTGTTGATCTAGGCCTTCAGCCTCAAGATGGGTGAATTGACTAACCCCTGAGAGTTGCACTGCACGTATTAATTGATGCTCTGTGACTTGGCGAGTGCCGAAGAGGATATTATCCCTAATAGTGCCATGGAATAGGGTGACATCTTGGGGTAAATAACCAAAGTTACGGCGTAAATCACTGGGGTGGATCTGAGCTGAATCAACCCCATCATAACGTAGGCTTCCGGTAGTCGGTTGGAACAGTCCGACTAAAAGTTTGGCGAGGGTGCTCTTGCCTGAACCATTGCGGCCGATAATGGCGATGCGTTCACCGGGATTGATCGTCAGCGACATTGGATGTAATACCGGTTTTTCTGAACCAGGATAACTAAAGCCAACATTATCGGCGTTAATCTTACCTAATAGCCTTAATTTGCTAACTAAATGGCCTTTATTTTCAAATTCATCCTCTTGCATCATTAACTCATTAAGTTGACGCAATGCACTGGCGGTATGATTGGCTCTGGTCATAAGGCCCGCTAATTGCGCCATAGGGGCAATAGCACGACTCGACAGCATTACCGCAGCGATGATCCCGCCCATTGATATCACATTATCGGCAACGCGATAAACACCCAAAATCACCACGCAGACGACAGTAAATTGGACGATAAAGTTGGCTAGGTTTGATACTGAATTAGAGAGTTTTTTCGATCTTAATTGCCAGTTTGCACTGTGCCCTATCATCTGTTGCCAGCTTCTTTGAACTATCCCTTCAGCGCCATTTGCCTTAATGGACTCGAGTGCAGAGAGGCTTTCAATTAAATGTCCGTGCTTAAGGCTTGAAAATTTATTGCCTTCTTCAATTGCGGCTTTCAATTTAGGCTGAGTGTAGAGTGTAAAACCGATAATGATTAGGCCGCCAATTACAGGAATTGCAGCCAGATCGCCCGCAACGATATAAATAATAATAATGAAGAAAAGTGCAAAGGGCAGATCGACTAAAGTGGTTATTGTTGCCGAGGTTAAGATCTCTCGAATATTGTCAAATTCACCAAGCTGCTTTGCCATACCGCCAATACTGGGGGAGCGCTTTTCCAATGGAATGCCTATGGCTTTCGCAAAGAGTTGAGATGAAACGATGATATCTACTTTTTTTCCAGCAACATCAATGAGGTAACTCCTTAATTGCCGCATTACAAGATCAAATAAATAGGCAATAGATGCCCCAATAGCCAAAACCCAGAGGGATTCAAAGGCGAGGTTGGGAACCACTTTGTCATACACATTCATGATAAAAAGCGGTGAAACTAAGGCGAATATATTGACTAATATGGATGCAATTAAAGCATCACGATAAATAGGTGCAGAATCTCTTAGTGTTTGGAGGAGCCAGTGAGTTTTGTTATCGTGTAAGTAAACATCAAAACCCATATCGCCACGGTATTCTTGTTTAACTAAGAATAAATATCCGACATATAAGGCTTCAAGGGACTCAATATTCAGAATTTCTTCACCGCCAGTTTCGGGCAGTTGAATTACAGCGCGATCAGATTCAAGGCTAAATTCACGTAATATACAGGCTTTTTTATCTTTTAATAATAAAATGCATGGAAGCAGTATCGGTGATATTTCATTCAATCCCTTACGAGATAATTTTGCGGCTAAACCCGCACGCGACGCAGCTTGTGGAACCAGATCTGGGGTTAATACCGCGCCAGACAAAGGCAAGCCTGCCGCAAGCGAATCGCTTGAGCACGGGTTACCAAAATGCTCAGTGAGGAGCACTAAACAATCTAGCAATGGATCGACTATCACTCGCTGAGAAGCGGAAATAGTCCACTGCTCAATTTTTTCTGACGCAGTAGCTGGCACCGAGTTATCTATCCTTTGAATTCCATTTGATTATCAGAAGTATGGTCCAAGATGGCCTATATTTCTATAGGCCATTTGAACTGATTTATTAAGGAATCATGGTGCCATTGTTATTATTGGGATCTAGAGGTTGAGTCAGTCCCTGCGGTGCATCTGGCGTCACAGGTGCAGCATCTATAATCAGAGGACCGTTACCATTAGAGCCTAATAAACCATTGATTATGCCTGCATTATCGATAGCACCATATTGACTGTAGAGATCAACCCCATCGAGAACGATATGTTGATCAAAGACTCCATCTTTATTAGCGTCGATATCAATCACGGTTGAACCATTGTCTAAGCTAAAGTTGAGATAGTTTTCCAAAGTATTAGCAGTTTCGCCTTGGAGTAAATCACTCAGATCTAACTTATCTTGGTTGGCATTAAAGTCCACTATATGGTCGGTGCCGTTATCTGCATCTGCATATCTCCAGACGAACTTATCTGCACCGGTATCACCTCGCAATACATCATCACCGAGACCGCCGATCAGAGTGTCATTGCCTGCGCCGCCACGAAGGGCATCGTTGTGGCTGCCTCCATCAATATAATCATCTCCAGTGTGTCCATAGAGGATATCGGAGCCGGATTGACCATAAATGCGGTCATTACCACTACCGCCGTTGACGACATCTGCTTTTTCTGAGGCAACATCGTTGGCTAACAATAAACCGTCGTTATCAACAATCTTATTTGAGCCTGTTAAGGTACCCGTCATAATATGATGATTTAAAAGGTCATTAACCGACAACTCCAAGTCATCATCGGAACCATAATTGCTTGTGCCAGTTTTGCCTGCATAGATCACATCGTTACCTCTACCGGTTTCAATATGATCGTTACCGTCACCGCCACTGACAACTTGTGCGTCACTAGCGCTATAACTCTGCTTATTTGCTCCTGACGTGATAACTTCGTCACCGTTATTATTGCTGATGATGCCATTCTGACCACCACCAAAAGTCACATTCAATTTATTATGGTTAGATGCTCGTTCACCCCCGCTAATCACCATAGTGTCATTTAAGCTAGATCCTTGAGTTGTAAGTGCATTGGCGTCAGCAATATTGATACCGTCAGCATTTACCGGATTGACATTGATCTTTAAGGTTGCGCTTGAAGTATCTCCATCGCCATCCTGGATGGTGTAAGTAAAGGTCTCTACCGCCCCTGATGCAGGAAGCAGGTTAGCACTTGCCGTCAATTGATAGTGATAGGTTCCATCAGCATTAAGCACTAGCGTGCCATAGACACCACTGATGGTTGAGCCTACGTGACCTAACACGCCAGTACCAGTGTGATCACCACTAGCTACGCCGACAATTTCAAGTTCATTATCGGCACCAACTGTGTCATTAGTCAGTACATTACCATCGGAATGAGGCAGAGTGTAACCATCGCCTGCAACCATGCGAACGACGAGTTGATAGCTGGTTGCTGCATCCTCATTCGTATAAATCGAACTAACAATGTTGCCATTATTGTCTTTAAATCCAACAACTTGCATTGTGTAGGCTTGACCTTCGTAGTTGAAAGTCACATTCGTGTGACCAACTGTCACTATATCCCTTGGGTCGGAGCCGTCATTGGATGTTTCATTATGGCTAAAATTCAATGTTAAGGTTACAGGGGTGACTACACCGTAAGCATCTGTAACATTGAATGTTATTTCCATTGTTGCGGCTGTGATAGAGGAGCCTGAATCAATAGGGTAGTTATAGTGTGTGAAAGTTCCTAATACTATATCTTGGTTTAACGCTAATGTGCCATTCAGCCCTGCATCGTTGTCCATAAATCCATAGCCAGATTGACGTCCAGAGTAACTTGCGGGATCTCCCCAACGAACTTGATCGTGAGCTGAATCGTTATCTTCGCCTCCTGAATTAGTATTACCATCGAAGGTATTAACATCTTCACCACCAGTGGTGCTGATCCAAGTCGCTAGAATTCCTGAGAAGCTAAACGAATCGACCATTACATCCAACTGTGCGGTATCATTTTGGGCAATGTCCACGTCATCGGCGACTGTGACTGTGACTGTGGAATGTGCTGTATGACCAGCACCATCAACTGCCACTACTTGAATCCCATTAACGGTTAAGCTGTTGGCATTTACACTATGGGGGAGATTGGTTAGCAATTCGGCTGTAACTGTAACATCACCTTCTTCTCCCGCATTGATACGATCCCAATCTAAGGTTAAGCGAAGTGCTTCTCTACCATAGACAGTACCGATTAATTGGCCGACATTATTGAGTGCCCAATGGATTTGAGCGTTAATACCTACGACTGAAATATTGGTTAAGTTACCAAATTGGAAGCTTTCAATTGAGTTGCTACCAGATTTAAAGCTCAGAGTTTGTACTGTCGTATCATTGCCATCAGTTGGTAATACGTCTTCGTACAAAAACACTTGGGCGTTAGGTGTATTGGCAATAGGTTGTGCAGCTGGGTCAATGGTGACAGTAAAGTGACCATTTCCAGTTGAATCACCAAATTGCACAGGATCACCATCCTTGTCGGTGGCGTCATAAGAAAACTCAATATCGATAGGCTCTTCAGTCACTATAGTGTTGGCTGAAACGTCTATAACTTGGAAATCACTACCACTTTGATAACTAATAGTGATTGAAGTGATGTTGGAGCCATTCTGAGCAAAGGCTTCGAATTCTAAAGTTCCATTGATTTGGATCAACTGACCACCATTGGTTGAACCATCGGCGTATGTAATTAATACATAAGCTGTAGATACACTATTATGGGAACCATTTGAGCCTGTACCTAGATTTATCGTTGCAGCACTTGTGCCTGTAGAACCATAAGCAAAATTAATTGATTCACCAGTAGATATTGATGGATCGCCCACACCAATACCAAAACTGTTCGAGTTTACTTTATGGTTGCCACTACCACTGCCAGTTATGGTGATGAGCGTATCTTCGGCGCTAGCATTACCATGGGTATCAAGCGTTCCATCAGTTAACACGTAATAGGAGTCGCTTGCGCCCGCTTGTATTCCAACAAAGGATGCCGTGGTAGACTTATCTAGTTGTATTTCCTTCAACAATTCAAGTTGATAATCATAGTTACCATTAATATCCGTAACAGCTGTTAAGGTAAACACCTCCTCGCCAGGATTGAAAATACCGTCGTTATTAATGTCTGCCCATGCAGTTAACGTATTACCTGACATTGATGTGTGCAGTGGCATGCCATCAAATAATAGGCCCGTAGTGACAATATTAAATTCGATTTCACCTAGTCCGTCTGCACCAGGAGCAAATAAATCGCCACTAACTATTCCGCTGCCGTTAAGCATGTGTTGGATGAGATCTTCATCGACTTGATCAACTGGAGAATCATCTTCAATTTTTATCTCAAAGCTACCATTGGTTATTTGGTTTCCATCATCAACAGAAATGCCAATTTCAATGGGTAGCTCATTTTCCCCTGTAGCATTGGGGTGATCAATAGGCCCTAGTAGTGTTACTTCATATCCCCAAGCACCAGATGAATTACCGATAGGTGGAGTTAGGGTTATTGTGATGACAGGAACGTTTGTACCTACAACGTAGCCAGTAAGTGTATTACCAATCCAAGACCAAGCAATATCTTCACCGCCCGAAGTCAGGCCTGCTGGGCCAGAAAGCGAAACAGTTAGAGAGTCATTATCAACGTCAGTGATATTGATTTCGCCAGTCATTGAACTCAAATTGGTGGTGTCACTATTTCCAACAGTATCTTGGATACCACCAGTTAGACCTTCTTCAGATACAGCAGTATTATCAGCCGAAATAATCAAAGGCGCATCGTTCACTGGGGTGACGGTGATGGTCAGGGTGGAAGTATCGGTCGCGCCAGAGCCGTCGGTGAGCACATAGGTGACCACAGGGACGAGACCAAAGTAGTTGGCCACAGGAGTAAAGGTGTACACGCCATCGCTGTTGAGGCTGAAGGTACCAATACCGGCGATGTTAATGTCAGTGCCATCGGCAGGATAGACGGTCGCATCCCCGGCAATGGTGAAGCTGACCACACTTAAGGGGCCGTCAACACTGCTGCCATCAATCACGTTACCGGTCACTTCGGGGCTGTCTTCAACAATGCTGCGCTCTTCGTTGTTGTCAGTGAAGTTATCGTTCACTGGGGTGACATCGAGGGTCAGGGTCGAAGTGTCATTGCTGCCAGAGCCATCGGTCAAGAGGTAGGTAATGACGGGCACAGGGCCAAAGTAGTTGGCCACAGGGGTAAAGGTGTACACGCCATCGCTGTTGAGGCTGAAGGTACCAATACCGGCGATGTTAATGTCAGTGCCATCGGCAGGATAGACGGTCGCATCCCCGGCAATGGTGAAGCTGACCACACTTAAGGGGCCGTCAACACTGCTGCCATCAATCACGTTACCGGTCACTTCGGGGCTGTCTTCAACAATGCTGCGCTCTTCGTTGTTGTCAGTGAAGTTATCACCCACGGGGGTGACTTCAATCGTTAACGTTGCGGTTGATCCTGTGTTGGTCGTGTAGGTGATGACTGGGACTTGGCCATTCCAGTTTTCATTAGGGGTGAAGGTGTAAGAACCATCTGCATTAAGAATTAAGCTGCCGCCTTCGAGTTCAACTGTGGTGCCAGCGGTAAAGGTATTGCCGTTCACGGTGAAGCTGACAACAGAAAGATCGCTGTCGATATCGCTGTCATTGTCGAGCACATTGCCGGTGGCAACGGTATCTTCTGCCACGGTATTGGTGTCGTTCACCAATACAGACGGATCATCAACAGGGGTGATGTTAATGGTTAACGTTGCGGTTGAACCTGTGTTTGTCGTGTAGGTGATGACCGGGACTTGGCCATTCCAGTTTTCATTAGGGGTGAAGGTGTAAGAACCATCGGCATTGAGGACAAGAATACCGCCGTCTAAGGTTACTTGAGTGCCCGCGGCAAAGGAAGTGCCATCGATCTCAAAGCTTACCACCGTCAGAAGAGAATCGATATCGCTGTCGTTAGTAAGCACATTACCTGTGGCAACGGAGTCTTCCGCGACAGTGTTTGTATCATTAACTAATAGAGAAGGCGAGTCAGTTGCTATTGTTTGTTCTGGCGTCGGTGTAGCGGCATCCGCCAATGGTTGACCTGCGGTTGAATAACCCGCAGTGGCGAGTGCTTCTGAACCATCACGGGCCAGTGACACGTAACCGGAGTTACCATCACTGCCTGGGGCATTACCGGCTGCGGTCTCGGGCAAGTTCTGGGTTGGATCTTCACCAGATGCTATAAGATCTTGTAATGCTTGGATTTCATCTAAGGCTGCTTCACTGGCCGTGTTGGGGGCGGCTGCGGCTGTTGCGTTCGGGGCTACCTCATTAGATAGCTTAGTGCCATCATCGAAGGTGATCTCGTATGTCGCGTTTTCCCCAATATGGAGAACTGCACCTTTCGGGAGTAGTTCGCCATCCTTAGCGGGTTGATTTGTACCATTAACTTCGACGCTGATTTGCCCTTTAACAAGCTTGAGCATACCGTTTTTTGATGTAATGACCGATCCCATAATAAGCTCCCAACAGCTCAACTGTGTTAATCCGAAGACGCACAAAAACAACAAAAATGTTGAATTGTGATACAAGTGGTGAAATTTTAGCTGGTGAAGCGTGGTAAGTCAATTTTTTGACGCAGCTGTATGGCTTGCTATGACTGGATTTTATGGGGTGCAGTACGTAAAACTGACATTTTTGTGAGGGCTAACTAGATGTAGTGCCTTAATAAATAAAACTAACTCTATTTAGTGTATATCAACTCTATATGGAAACATGTTTATAACAAAATAATCTTGGAGCCTAGATAAAAACTTTAGTGAAAGGTAAAAAATTGTGGGTGAGGAGCCCTCCACACAGGATGAGTCAATCGTTTACGAGTGATGTTATGGCGAAACGCCGTAATCTGCTTATGCAAACCACGGCGTCTATATTGGCTGATTGTATAATTGGGCTGATTGTATAGAGCTACACATTAACCGCTTGGCGATAACTTTGATTAGCGTGACCTTGTTCGCCTAGTTGCTCTTGAATACGAGCTAGTGCTAACCAAGAGGCTTTTGTGGGCTCGAGCCGACACACATTTTGCCAGCAGGTTTTGGCTTCTTTCATATCTCGCGTTTGCTGATATAGCTTGGCGAGACACATCTGGTAGTCAGCATTATTCTCGTGGGTCACTTCATGTTTCAGTAACTGTTTGCGAATTTCAATATCTTGGGCAGTTACTATCTCGGGGATGACTTGTAAAAGTGCTGACTCGGGGGACGTTCGTAACTTCTTAGAGAGCAGTTTCAGCGCTTGATCTTTGCGATTAAAACGGCACAACCCTATGGCATAAATCGCCAGATACTCAGACTGATTGCGTTCGCTACGCGATAACCATTGCCAGCACTGTTCTAAGGCTTCTTCACCTTTGATAGCAGCGGCTTTGAGTAAGGCACTGTTTGTTGCTAATTCGAGTTCATTTAACTGGTTATCATTGAGGATTTGGCGCTTCTTTAAAATAGGCAACAATAGCTTAAGTGCATCCCAATCCTCTTGGGCTCGATATAACTCTAAGGCGAGTTTGAGCACCGGAGCCTTGCTCTTACTTGTCGGGGCTAATTTATCCAACTCGGTACGTGCTAGGGCTAATTCCCCTTGTTTTAAGAGGTATCGAGTGCGGGTCGTTGCGACAGCATTTGCGGCAAGGGGTTGCGTAGCTGCCCGGTCAAGATATTGATCACGCTCGGCTATTTTATTTTGATACTGGGCAGCGCGGGCCGCCGCCAGTAAGTTAACGGCGGGGAGTTCGCCGTTATCTGCGCCCTTTATCATAGCGCGTTCTGCTGCCGGCCAATCTTCTTCAGCCAGAGCGAGCGCACCCATTAAGGTATGCTTTTTGGCTGAGCGGCGGCGCCAATGGTAAGGGATAAAACGGCTGCGCAGCATCAGATTAATGGCAGTAATCACGAGCCATTCGATCACTTGAAACACGGCATAAAATACAATTAAGGCTATGATCCCAAAGACTAAACTGGTCTCTATCTGATAATCTCCCGCCGCAATATACACATAACCTGTATTGCCAACCAGCCAAGGGCTGATACAGAGCCCTATTAGCACAATCCCTAAGAAAATTAATATCTTGATCATAGTGGCGCATCCTCTGATGAGGTCAGCTCACCATAACTTGTCAGCTGTAATAGCAGAGGTTTTGCGGCAAAGGATTTCAGGGTAATGGGGTCGAGCACAACTGTGGCTAGTTTATCGATTTCGGCGATGGCTTCGACCGTTTTATGGTCCTGGGTATCGAAGTAGGTTTGGATCCATTTGCGTGCCATCATCAATGATTGGTGATAGGCCGCTCTGTCATAGCGATATAACGCAAGTTGGGATTGCAGCAGTTTATGACGAATATTTTCCACCAAATACCATTGCTGTTCCGGTGCGAGCAATGCGGGCGCATCGGCGGTTCTGTGGCGTATGGTGATAAAATCTTGGGTTAACGCTTTCCACGTCTTGCCTAAGTTGCTCTGCCAGTCATTCAAATCGCCTGTAATGTTTGTTTCTTCAGGGGCATCGGCTTCAGCATCGGCACGATTAAGCGGCAATTTATCGAGTTGTTCAATCAGAGCGTCGAGGGCCAATACACTGCCATCAATATCCGTGGTTTTAATGCTGGCCGTGGCAGCAATATCTTTCGCTAACGCCTTACGAATAGGCAACAAAGCGGGATTGTTCATCGCGGCGATGGTTTCATCCGCGGACTTTAATAGATCGGTGGCGGTACGGGGATCTTTTTCTAACCAAAGTTTACGGCCCGCCATATTCACCAGATATTCGGCTTCTGAGGCCATCCAATGGGTTGGGCTGCGCTGGGCGAGTTTATTGAGCCTATCTTGTAGCTGATGTTGGTCTTCGGCCAGTTTTGCTAATTCTTGATATGTTTTGGCATCGTTCAGTTGTTGCTGTTCAAGCTGGCCAATACGTTGATTTGGCTGCAATAGTGCTTGTTGTAATTGATCCTGCAGGGCAATATTTTTCGCATCCTGAACGAGCAGTTGCTGTTGTAGCTGTTGGTACAGTACAAAACCGCCGCCAAGGGTGCAAACGGTTAAACCGAGCGCTAATAACACCCCAAAGCGAATCGCCCACGAGCTTCTATTGGCGGCTGACGTTGGGCTCGATGCGGTTGATTGTGTGGCTTTAGCTGTTTTGGGTTCGGTAGATGACGCTGGAGTTGTGGGCGTGTCATCGGTCGTTTCCGGTGACACAATAATAGCGGTAGCCTCTGATTCTGGGCTCTTTGCGTCGTGCTTGTTGTTATCCATTTAACAGTCCTTGAAAACATGCTACTGCCGAAATTCGAGTAAAATCGGGCTAAATAGCGCTTAGAGTTTAAGGGCGTTTAGCACGGCTTTGCTGTTGGCGGCATTGGCATTGGTGACTTGGGTTATACCAAAGGCGTGAGCTTGAGCTTCTACTCGGTTACTTGGGACTATGATATGACATGAGCGCAGCCATGCAAATAACTCTTTTGGCACTAGATTAATCAGGTTATCCAGCACTTCACCACTGGTCACCACAATAGTGTCTATCCCAAAGGCTTGCCATTGTTGTACTAAGTGTTGTCCATCGAGCGGTGGGCAGGCCCGTTGATACACTTCCCAATAGCGTACATCTGCACCGCGCTCTGTCAGTTGTTCGGCAAGCGCTTCGCGGCCACCGACGCCACGTATGATGGTAATCTGCTTAGCGTTAATATCTTGCAGTGGCGCGAGTGTGAGTAGCCCTTCGGTCTGCTGGCAATCATCTGGGGCTTCGAGGGCCGAAATGCCGAGCTGAGTTAATGCTTCCCAAGTTGCATGCCCAACGGCGAAGTATTGAATTTGTGGCCAGCCTTTGATGGGAGAATTCGCGGCTGTTAAGGCGTTATCAGCAAAAGTCACCGCATTGGCGCTGATGCAGATAATCATATCGGCCTGCGCCAAGGGATGCGGAGTATTTGGTGCGATAGGGGGCGTAGCTTCGACACACAACAGAGGTGTGACCCAATGGCTAATGCCTCGCTCATTCAAGGCATCGACCATGGACTGATTGCGCCCCTCGGGGCGCGTCAGTAAGACTTTCATTGACTTAGGCTTTAGCGTAAACAGCGTCGAGAATGCCTTTTGCACCTTTGCTCAGTAACTCTTCGGCAAGGGCAACACCTAATTGCGTGGCTTCGATCTTAGGACCTGTGATCACGCCTTCGATGATTTCACTGCCATCGGGGTTACCGACTAGGCCGCGTAACGTCATCTCATCACCATGGATTTCAGCAAAGGCGCCAATGGGTACTTGGCAGCCGCCTTCGAGGCGCGTGTTCATTGCACGCTCGGCAATAACACGGTAGCGCGTTTCTAAATGTTCTAATGGTGCCAGTAGCGCTTTAACGCGTTCATCGTTAGTGCGACATTCGATACCGACAGCGCCTTGGCCGTTGGCGGGTAAGGATTCTTCGGCCGAAATAAAGCTGGCGATACGCTCAGATAATTTCAGGCGGATTAAGCCGGCAGCGGCAAGAATAATGGCATCGTATTCGCCGTTATCAAGCTTAGCTAAACGTGTGCCTACGTTGCCGCGTAGATCTTTAATAATGAGGTCGGGGCGTGATGCGCGCAGCTGACATTGACGGCGTAGGCTCGAGGTGCCCACGGTTGCGCCTAATGGTAATTCGCTGATCGATTTATATAAATTCGACACAAAGGCATCACGGGGATCTTCACGTTCGCAGATCACCTCAAGACCTAAGCCTTCGGGGAAATCCACTGGCACGTCTTTCATGGAGTGCACTGCGATATCGGCTTGGTCTTCTAGCATGGCGACTTCAAGCTCTTTGACGAATAAACCTTTACCGCCTACTTTTGCTAGCGGCGTATCTAAAATCACGTCGCCCTTAGTGCTCATTGGCAGCAACTCCACCACAATACCGGGGTGAATGCGTTCTAATTCGGCTTTAACAAATTCAGCTTGCCACATGGCCAGCGGACTCTTGCGGGTTGCGATACGTATGCGGTTCTCAGACATGCCTAGTTTCCATCAAAGATCTTAGTTGCGCCAATGCTAACATTGGCTATTCGTGAATGTAAGGAAGTGATATCGATTCTTTGAAGTTGGCTGTGTTATAAATAGCCATAAAGTGTGACGCGGTTCACGTTTGGTTGCTTGAGTTTGCAAAAGTGTTAACATGAGCACACTTCTCATAAGTATTTAAGCGTTGTGTTCTAGGATGGATCAGCAAGGCCTATTTCCTGATATTGCAGAAAGACTTAATAAGGTTCGCATCGCGCGAGCTTTGGCTTTGCTGTCGCCGTTACAAAAGCATTTATTCCATTTAATTCCCTTTCTGATCCACCAGAACAGCGTTCAGTATCCTGGGTATCATTCTCCCAATACTCCCTGTGGTATTAAGGAATATTCAGCGGGTGTGCTTGAGTCGCAGGCCTGTGATGTTGTTAAGCTGCCATTTCTGTCTAGAGAGCCTGATGTGTGTGCCTTCGAAGGCGTTTATGCCATGGGAAGTACCGCCAGCTTTGGCCAGAATACTAAGAGCGATGTTGATGTGTGGCTGGTATATAGTGCCGATTTGTGCGATAGGGATTTAGCCTTAATTCGTACTAAAGCCAATAGATTAACCGCATGGTTTGCCGAATATCAGTTTGAGGTTAACTTCTATTTAGTGCATTCGCAGCAGTTTAGTGGCGGCCAGGGGCGTAATGGATGCCAATCTTCCATGGCCCACGAGCACAGTGGTAGTGCGCAGCATTGGCTGTTGCTGGAGGAGTTTTACCGTAGTCAAATTCGCTTGGCGGGTAAAGCTGTTGCTTGGTGGCCAGATGCTAAATTAAATCCTGATCTCTTGTATCTGGGGAATGTGCATGAATTACCCGCAAGTGAGTATTTTGGCGCCTCGTTATGGCTGCTCTACAAAGGCCTTGATAAGCCACACAAGGCCTTGATTAAAGTATTGTTACTCGAGGCCTATGCCAGTGAATACCCCCATTCGCAATTGCTCTGCGATCGCCTATGGCAAAAAACGCTCGCCGGGGACTTTTCAACCGCAAATGATGCCTATTACTCCATCTATGAAGTCATTGAGGCCTACCTGTTAAAGCAAAATGATACTCGTCGGCTCGAGATTGCGCGTCGCTGCTTTTATTTAAAATGCGGGGTATTTTTAAGTCGGCCAGATCAGGGCAAAGATTGGCGCTATGCCAAATTACAAAAGCTAGTGCAGGATTGGCAATGGCCCGAGAGTTTGATCCGCACCTTAGACGACTGTGAACATTGGCATAGCGGCCAACTCAATTGGTTTAACGATCAATTGAATGAGTTGTTATTGGCGAGCTACCAAACGCTATTGCGATTTGCATCGACCCACGAGCTAAATGAGGGATTGCGTGTCGAAGAGTTGGGGATGCTCACCCGCAAACTGCACACCTATTTTACCCAAGATGAAGATCAAATCTCTAAGCTGAATTTACTCTGGAGTCGTTCCGTTGCCGAATCGGAACTGACTATGGTCTCAAGCAGCCGTGAGAATCAATATTACCTGTACAGACAAGCGCCAAAGCCACAAAACCTATTGGGCGAATCTGCCATATGCAAAGGTAAAACACCTTCGGCATTAATGATTTGGGCTTGCTTAAATGGTGTTTCCACCCCGGATACTAAATGGTATGAGTTAGGACGGGGCAAGGTGCAGTCGAAACGCCTTACCGAGGCCTCTAAGCGACTATTGAATTTTATCGACCATGATTGGCGAGTGTCCAAGCGAGACCTATGCCAACCTTGGCATTTCAGAAAGCTGATCTTTGTGCTAAACCTAGACAATGATCCCACCACCCAATGGCAAGGGCAGGAAATGACGGTC
This sequence comes from Shewanella sp. KJ2020, assembly GCF_024197625.1. Lineage (NCBI taxonomy): Bacteria > Pseudomonadati > Pseudomonadota > Gammaproteobacteria > Alteromonadales > Shewanellaceae > Shewanella > Shewanella sp. KJ2020. The sequence goes on from NZ_JAKUKD010000028.1 coordinate 60,799, forward strand.
GATATGATGAACGCGAACGTATTTTCCCTTGGGCGTAAGAAGGAGAATATGCTCGGCGCCATAGATGCGATATGCCTAAATAGTTGGGGTGAGTGGCAATGTCATCGCTTTGAAGGTGAAACCGCGGTATTACAAGCCTTAGCCTTTGTTACGCCAGGATTAAGGCGTGCGACTTTGCCCGTCGATATGGATGTGATCAGCTGCTCACAAAAATTACGTCCTCAACTTAAATTAGCGGTAAAAAATCTGCTTATGCAAACGATGCGTTTATGTCAGCAGGCGCAGCAATCGAGCACTTTAGTACAGCCGCTGCAGATAAGTCACACCCGTTATGGCATTTTCTTCAATCCATTGGGGATGGCGTATCAAGATTTAAGCGATGCAAAATCTTTCTATCAACAGTTATCCCGTAGCCATTTAGTACAACTGCCACGGCCAGAGCTGGGGGATGATCCTTTTTCGAGTATGCCTAAAGTGGTGCAGAATTATGCGGCTAAGGGGTCTATCCAATATTTTCTACGTCAAAGGGTGGATAACTTAGATGTGTTTATTCTCGATGAGGAAAATCACCTGAGCCACTATGTACAGGCGGGATCGAACATGGCCGAGCTAGTGAATAAAGTCAGCCATCACTATGTGTTTGGGGAACATTATGCTTCTAATGCGCGATTTAATATTCCGCAGTTTTTCCATCTGGTACGGGTGGCGGGCGAGTTAACTGTGACGCCCTTCGGTATCGATGTTGCCGATCAAGATCTTGAGTTTTAATAATATTTATTGTGAATAACGGTTCTTGAACGCTCTTATAACGCTTGATAACAACGGATGATAACAAGGAATGTTGATATAAATAGGGAAGCTAAGGCTTCCCTATTTATTTTGCGTTGCAAGGACTAGAAGCTAAGTAGAATACCGCCCTGACGCTGGATAGACTCTTGCACGAATGGCATAAACTCTCCGCCGTTGCGTCCATCTAACCATTTCCCATCGACAAAACCAAAGTGATATCCACCAAAACGGGTGGCAACCCAGATCTCATGCAAAGGTTCTTGCTTGTTGATCACTATCTTAGAGCCATCCACAAATTCTAATTGCAGTACGTTGCCGCTAGCATCGATGTCGACGTCGGCATCTTGCTCATCAATCGCGGTTTCAATGGCATTCTCTATGGCTTGGAACATGTCATCGGCGAGCTGGTGAAATTCTTTATCTGTCATGGCCATGCATTTCTGTCCTTTGCTTTCGTCAAGATGGGTGCGATTATAAGGCCATTAGTCACCAGATGCACAGATGTTGAGAAAAATGAGACTGTTTTTATTGTTAATGCTTGGTAGCCTATTCATTACGGCATGCGGCCAAAAAGGGCCACTGTATAAATCACCTTCCGTTGAGGCGAGTCAAGCGACCAAAGCTGAAGTGTCTAAGACAGTGCCTGAGGCTGAAAAGATCAACTCTGAAATTAAAGCCATCGAAGCGGAAAAAACACAATAATCACCGCTCATTAGAATAATCAACACGACAATAAAGCGCAGTAAGGAACCGGACATTGGATCACTTTCTCTACCACAATAATACCCTGCATGCTGAAGGCTGTAGAGTGAACGATTTGGCCCAGACCTATGGCACGCCACTGTATGTCTATTCCCGTGCGACGCTTGAGCGCCATTGGCATGCCTTCGACAATGCCGTTGCAGATCACCCCCATTTGATTTGTTATGCGGTTAAAGCCAATTCGAATTTGGCCGTACTTAATGTGCTAGCCCGCTTAGGCAGTGGGTTTGATATCGTTTCCGGTGGTGAGTTAGCGCGAGTGATTGAAGCGGGTGGCTCCTCCGATAAAGTGGTGTTCTCGGGCGTGGGAAAAACCGTTGCCGAGATGGAACAGGCGCTTAATCTGGGTATTTACTGTTTTAACGTCGAATCGAGTGCTGAGCTTGAGCAGTTAAATTTGGTTGCCGGCCGTTTAGGTAAAGTGGCGCCAGTGTCACTGCGAGTTAATCCCGATGTAGATGCGGGAACCCACCCCTATATTTCGACCGGTCTTAAAGAAAACAAATTCGGTATTGCTATGGATGAGGCTGAAACCGTCTTCGCCCGAGCCCATGCGCTACCGCATTTACAGGTGAAGGGGGTCGATTGCCATATCGGCTCGCAACTGACTGAAATTCAACCTTTCCTCGATGCCATGGATAGGATGTTAGCCCTGATCGACCGCTTAGCCGAGCAGGGCATAGTGATTGAGCATTTCGATGTTGGTGGTGGTTTAGGTGTGACCTATGATGCTGAAACGCCGCCGCACCCCGATGTGTATGCCGCCGCTCTGCTTGCGCGTTTAGGTGATCGTAAGCTCAAGCTCATCTTCGAACCTGGCCGTGCGATTGCCGCCAACGCGGGGATTTTTGTCACAGAGGTGCTCTATCTTAAAGAGAACAGCGACAAGCGTTTTGCGATTGTCGATGGCGCGATGAACGACTTAATCCGCCCTGCACTCTACAGCGCATGGCAAAATATTATTCCCGTTAATCCAAGGGATGAGCAAACCTATGCCTTTGATATTGTTGGGCCAGTGTGTGAGACTGGTGACTTCCTCGGCAAAGACCGCCAGTTAGCGGTAGCGGCGGGGGATTTACTGGCGGTACGCTCGAGTGGTGCCTACGGTTTTGCGATGGCGTCGAACTACAATACCCGTCCTCGGGCCGCCGAAGTGATGGTCGATGGCGACAAGGCTTATCTAGTGCGTGAGCGAGAAAAACTGTCTCAGCTCTGGCAAGGTGAGCAACTCCTGCCGTAAACTAGAAAAATTATATTGATTCAGGCGCTTGGTTTCATATGTTATGGGCGGCGCCTCGGCTTAAAGGATAAGTATCTTGATCCAATTCACTAAGATGCACGGACTGGGCAACGATTTTATGGTGGTCGATGGGATCACGCAGAACGTGTTCTTTTCGCCTGAGCAGATCCGCCGTTTAGCCGATCGTAACTTTGGTATCGGTTTTGACCAGTTGCTCTTGGTCGAACCGCCCTATGATCCCGATTTAGATTTTCACTATCGCATCTTCAATGCTGATGGCGGGGAAGTGGAAAATTGCGGTAATGGTGCCCGTTGTTTCGCCCGTTTTGTACGTAATAAGGGGCTGACAAACAAGAATAAAATTCGGGTTAGTACCTCATCGGGTAAAATGACGCTGCGTTTGGAACGTGATGGCACTGTAACCGTCAATATGGGCGTGCCCATTCTCGAACCCAGCCAAATCCCCTTTAAAGCTAAAAAAGCGGAAAAGACCTATTTGCTGCAAACCCCCCAACAAACTTTTTTATGTGGCGCGGCTTCCATGGGCAACCCTCACTGTGTGCTCGATGTGGAAGATGTTGCCAATGCTAACGTTGCCGAAATTGGCGCTCTGCTGACCAAACATGAGCGTTTTCCGCGCGGAGTGAATGTCGGGTTTATGCAAGTGGTGAACTCTGGCCATATCAAGCTGAGGGTGTATGAGCGCGGTGCGGCCGAAACCTTAGCCTGTGGTACGGGCGCCTGTGCCGCCGTGGTTGTCGGGCAAGTTCAAGGGAAACTGGATCAACAAGTGCAAGTGGATTTACCCGGTGGTACCTTAACCATCAATTGGGAGGGCGAGGGTAAACCCCTGTGGATGACGGGGCCCGCGCAGCATGTTTACGACGGACAAATTCAGTTATGACAGAGCCCCTTATGCCACGGACAGATGCGCCCTTCGATGAACTCATCATTCGCGAGTATCTGCTCGATAATCCTGACTTTTTTAATCGTTATCCCGAGCTGTTGTTAGCGATGCGTTTGCCCCATCTGGAACGTGGCGCTATTTCTCTGGTTGAGAGGCGACAGGAGTTGTTGCGCCAGCGAGTGGGTCAGCTCGAGGAAGAAATCACTCATCTGTTGGCAATGGCGGCGCGTAACGAAAAAATTTATCTGTTTAACTCTGAGCTTTCTTTTAAGTTGCTCAATTGTGCCGATCTGGTGTCGCTTAAAGAGGTTTTAGCCGACAGTTTGAAGGATCAGTTCCATTTTACCCATGTGCGCCTTATTAGTGTGCTCGATGTCGACCTTGATATGAAAGCGATTTGGGAGCAACGCTTGCGTAAAGGTCACTATTTTGGCCGCGTGACACAACAGGAAGCTAAACGCTTATTTGGCGCAGAAGTGGGCTCAGTTGCCTTAGTCAAGTTAGCCGAAGAGATCCCCGTCATCTTTGCCATCGCCAGCCAAGATGCGACCCATTTTCACCCCGATATGGATAACATGCTACTGGAACAGTTACGGCGTTTGCTGGCGCATATGTTAGCTAAGCTTTGATTATTATCGAGTTAATACTCAATTCCCACCGATTAAGGAGCCCGATATGAGTGCACCAGCGAGCGATATATCGGATCCTAAGGTGGCGGATCCCTGTGCCAACTACCTGCAATCCTTTGAGCGTTATTTACATTCAGAGCGGCAGTTATCCGATCATACAGTGCGCAATTATCTCTACGAGTTACATCGCGCCAATGTATTGCTGCCGGATGGCATTGATCTGCTCAATGTGACGCGGGAACACTGGCAACAAGTGCTCGCCAAGTTGCACCGCAAGGGGTTAAGCCCGCGCTCTCTCTCATTGTGTTTATCCGCGATTAAGCAATGGGGCGAATTTCTGCTGCGCGAAGGTGTGATAGCCCTTAATCCCGCCAAAGGCTTAAGTGCGCCTAAACAGGCTAAACCGCTGCCGAAGAATATCGATATTGATTCCCTAAGCCATTTGCTGGAAATTGAAGGCACAGATCCCTTGAGTCTGCGTGATAAAGCCATCATGGAGCTGTTTTATTCCAGTGGCCTGCGTTTGGCTGAGCTTGCGGCACTCGATTTAACCAGTGTGCATTATGAGTTAAGGGAAGTGCGGGTATTAGGTAAAGGCAATAAAGAGCGAATTGTGCCAGTCGGCAGTTATGCCATTAAGGCGTTGGAAGCTTGGCTCACCTGTCGAAGGCAAATCCCCTGTGAAGATAACGCCCTGTTTGTGACCGAAAAGGGTCGGCGTTTATCCCATCGTAGTATTCAGGCGCGGATGACAAAATGGGGCCAAGAACAGGCATTGTCGGTGCGAGTGCATCCCCATAAACTACGCCACTCCTTTGCCACTCACATGTTAGAAGCGAGCGCCGATTTGCGGGCGGTACAGGAATTATTGGGTCATGCAAACCTTGCGACCACGCAAATTTATACCAGTTTAGATTTCCAACACTTAGCTAAGGTGTATGATAGCGCCCATCCTAGAGCGAAAAAAACACAGGATAAATAATGCGTTGTTACCTTAGACCCCAAAATATCCACGCGATCAGTTTCGATCTCGACGATACCTTGTACAACAACCAACCCTATATTTTGAATGCAGAAGCCGAGTTAACTCAGTTTTTGCATCGTTCCTTTCCCCTCACCGCGGCATGGCAATCCCAGGATTGGCGGCGGTTAAAACTGCTGCTTTTACAGCAAATGCCCGAATTAGCCCATGATACAACGGCGGCAAGGATAGCGACGTTACGCCAAGGATTACTGCAACTGGGTTATAGTGCGGCTGAGGCCGAGCGCGGCGCGGCAGAAGGGTTAGCGTGTTTTTACTTTCATCGTAGCCATTTTCAGGTATCAAGCGAAGTGCTCTCGTTACTTAGGCACTTGTCGCAGCGTTTTAGACTGGTCGGCATTACCAATGGCAATGTGGACGCCGAGCGTATTGGCCTCGGTGATGCGTTCGAGTTTGTTCTGCACCCAGGAAACGGTGTGCGCATGAAGCCTGCTAAGGATATGTTTGACCTCGCCTGTGTTCGCTTAGGCATTCGGCCGGAACAACTGTTGCACGTTGGCGATAGTCTGAATGCCGATGTGCGGGGGGCGCGTTTAGCTGGCTGTCAGTCGGTGTGGCTGAATCCCAGTTTTGGTCAACTTGAGTCATTACCAATAGCGGCACTTTTGCCCCATATGGAGATCGCCGCCCTAGGCTCGCTTAGCGATATTTTATGATCTTAAGCGATGGCGTTGTTGGCGAGGGTTTTACTTAGCATCACACTTTTGCCTATCTAAGGGTGATAAAGATCAACGTTTAGCATCATGATATGCAGTAGAGTCTTAGATGGTATTCCTATGACTCTCAATTGCTTATCAAGGATCTCACAATGGTGCGCTTAAGCTTATTTGCTCTACTCTCCCTCCTGTTTATCGCGCCGGCTTCGGCCCATGAGATCCATTCTGGCGGTGGTTTTATGTCTGGCTTTAACCATCCAGTGTTAGGGTTTGACCATCTGCTCGCCATGCTAAGTGTGGGGATGCTCAGTACCCAACTCGGTGGCCGTGCTATCTGGACAGTTCCCTTAGCATTTGTCGCCTTTATGTTGGTGGGTGGTATCTTAGGGTTGTACGCTATTCCCGTGCCCTTTGTCGAAATTGGCATCGCTTTATCTGTGTTGTTACTCGGGCTTGCCATCGCCTTTGACCGCCAGCTTCCCCTATTATTTGCTATGGCATTTGTTGGGGTGTTTGCCATATTCCACGGCCATGCCCACGGTGCCGAAATGCCCGAATTAGCGAGCCCTGTATTGTATGCGCTGGGATTTTTATGCGGGACAGCGGTTATCCATTTAGGCGGGGTCATGATTGGCCTTGGGATGCAGCGCTTAACCGGTCAGCGGAAGTTAATGCGCATTTCTGGTGCGGCAATCGCCACAGTGGGCGGTTATTTGTTAGCGGGATTTTAACAGTAAAAGGTTAGCGCGCCTTGAGCTGTTTATTGCAGTAACGGGCGCGGCGCAGTAATTGACTCACTTGTCGACGGCTTGCATGCATGTCGGCATCCCCTAATCGAAAGTAAGTCCCAGTGTAGACATCATTACCAATAAAGATGGGTTTTAGGTGCTCGGGTGCGAGTGGAACATGGATCCTGATCAGCTTTTTATTCATTATTTGAATCAGTTGCACATCTGAAATCGCCAGAATATTGTGGCTAATCCGGCTTGGGTCGTCGAGTATTTCCCAAAACTCTTGCAGTACGGGTAGGGGATTGGGAATGCCTTCGATGGTGAAATGCCCGCGTATTTCCCGTACACCGAGAATGATTTCGCCGCCTAAGGTATTGGCAAATGAGCTGTAGGTAGCCCAAATATCCTCGGGTAATTGACCTTGACCATCACGACCACCCGCTAGCTTAAATTCCACCTGAGCCGATTCATGTAGATCGGCAATATCATCGAGTGCAAAGGATTGAAATGTCATGGCTGCATATCCGTCAGTGACACATGACTTTTTGTAGCATGCAAAAGCAGCAAAGGCCAGACTTGGCCTTTGCTTTATACTAAAGCAACCTCAAGCGATGAGTTTGTGCATCTTGAGGTTGATATCTATGACAAGATAAGCACTTAGCCCTAGGCGAGATGGAGCGCTTTAGGGAAGAGGATGTTGTTCTCTAGATGAATATGTCTATGCAGATCTGCTTCAAATTCCGCTAGGGTGGCATAACAGACGCGCCATGTGGTGCAAGCATATTCTGGCGGGGTAAAATCATTGGTTAATTCATGCAGTTTTTGCAGGATCTGTCCCGCTTCCTCATGCTCATGCTGCATAGCATTTATCGGATTACCTATATGGCCAAAACAACCTTCAATCTGTTCACCTTGGGAGAGTGCGCGGATCGCCGGGAATAGGATTTTTTCTTCCTTCATTAGGTGCGGCATTAGCTCTTCGATTAAGGCTCTAACCCAACCAGCGAAGGGAATAATTTCGGCATAGTGCTCACCGTGTGCACGTACCATTTTTTCTGAGTATTCAATCAGTAATGGTGCTTTTGCCCGTACGTATTGGTGATGGGTAGTTTCGATATAATCAATCAGTTGCCCCAAAGGTAATTGATTTAACTCATCTTCTCTACTGCCAACGAGTCCGGCCTCTTCTAGTGCAGCGACGACCTTATCGGGATCGACTTCGGCGCGCTCGCAGGCAACGGATAGCGGTTTGCCGCCACCACAACAAAAATCAATTCCAAATTGGCTAAATATATGGGCACGGCGAAAATCTTCGGCGACGAGTTCTCCCACTTTCCTATCTAACCATTGTGGTAATACCGATGACTCTTCCTGCAAGCTTAGCTCTGATGACAAATTGGCAGACGACATAGCAACACTCCAAAGCAGACAACAAATTTACATTCATATTATTTGCATCTTTAAAATGGATCAACTAATCCCGACTAAAATAGTCGGGTTTTGTAGCCAAAGTCACAATTCATTGGATGAAATATCCCTAAGGGAGTAGAACGCATGGGAATTATCAAAGGATGTAAAAAACTAGCAATGCTGGTATTAGGACGCTGTCATTGTGGCGCGCGATTAAGCACGCCACCATGAAAATAGGATGAGGGCTTAGTGTATTCTTTTTTGGATATTGTGCTGCAACACAGCCAACATACATGCACCTGATAAGCCAATCATTAGCGCGCCATTGACGGCTTCTAACGGGCCAAGCATCTTCCATTGCGCACTCATGACCACATCGCCATAGCCTAATGTGGCGAAGTTAACCCCCGAGTGATAAATGGCATCCCTTAGTGTTTCAAACTCACCGAGCAGTAAGAATAAGGCACCCCAAACAACGATTTGTGCGAAATTGCCCAGCATAACTATCATGATAATGCCAAATAGACTCAGTGCGCCCGCGGTTAGGGTATCGCTATTAGAAAAGTGTTTGCTGTAAAAGCGAATGCACCAGATGGAGGCTAGGGATTGCAGTAACATGTTTATCAAAATGACGGGCAAACCGACCAACATAATTGTCAGCATTTTATTCTCCTATATTAGATTCTGGTGCCGGCCGACCAGCGGGCCACCAATGTTCAAGCATGATGACGCATAGCCAGCCGTAGCCTGCGACCATTAAATAGAGGCCAGTGCGTATCGCGCCGGCTAACCAAACATCTTTACCTGTAGCGCTTTCGGCAATTGCTGGGCCAAACAGAATCAGGGCAGTGATCCAAGCATTGCTCCAAAAGGAGGGCGGGAAACGTCCTGGAACGAGTTGGACTAAGCGCCTCGTCAACCAAAGTGTCATTAGGCAGAGCATCAATACCAACATCAATAATGACGGCCAGATACTCAGCCCCATCCAGAGCGCAAAGGCGAGTAAGGCGCCCATTAAGGTTGATAGCACCAGCTCCTTACCCACATGCTTAGCGTCGAGTGAGGTACTTTGTTGTGCCAGCATCACGGTTTTCATCACAGCCGGAATATAAAATGTCGGATTACCCAGTGCGAGTAGCCATATGGGGAGCACTATGATTACCGCTCGCAGCGCCAGTCTTTTGGGGTGCTCGGGTGGCAAAGTGGCTTGCTGAGTTTTGACTGCCACAGTGTTTGGGGGAAATAGAGCGTGGGCTATCCCATTGACTAAGGTTCCAATGATGATCCCTACGGCCATCATCTGGGCAATTGAAATGGCCAATGCCTGCTCAATAAGGCCCGCGACCGGTATAACAGTGATCGCCATAATGAGCAGCATGGCTATCGCCCCCACGCCAGCGATCGATTTTTGCATCAAGAGGTACAGAAGTAGCATGACCAAGAGCACGCCTGCCAGAGCATAATGTTCCAGCAGGGGCACTAACAGGACTCCGCCAACCATCATACCCAGCAGGAGCGTAGCGCCGACCAAGCCTTGCTTCAAACTCAATGCAGCGCCCGGGCGACATAGGACTATCCAAGCCATAATGCAGCCAAGGTGGGGCATAGGCAGAGCTAATCCGTAGCAAATCAGCACGCTAATCGCGACACCTGCACTAATTCTAATTACCGCACTGTCGGCGTTATGCATATGGCATCTCAATAGAGGAATGAGAAGAGGCTCATCAGACGGATATACAAGGCACCGATCAAATTCATCAAGCCATCCTCATTGGTATAAACCAGCACATCGGCTTGGCCACCGACACGCAGCCCCGCTGCGGGAGGAGGATCATCGGCACTAAAGGCTATTTTAACGGGGAAACGCTGGGCCTGGCGCAACCAATCTCGGTTGTTATCTACCGTTGGCAATGAACCTGCCTGCTGGTTTTTGCCATCATCTATACCATAACCAATGCTGCGAACTTCCCCTTGGAATAGCTGACCCGGTAAGCTATCGAGTAAGATACTGACCTTGTCGCCAATTTTGATATTTCCGAGGTTATTTTCAGTCATGTCCGCCGAGATCCAAACATCATGGATGGCGACCAGTGTCATGGCCGGTGCGCCAGCACTCATAAACTGACCAGCATCTGTGTTGAGATCGGTAATGAGGCCGCGACTTGGTGCTAGAACTCGGGTATTGAGTCTATCCAACTCAGCCTTGTTCACGGCCGAGCGGGCGCTGAGAAGTTGGGAGTTATTCTCGCCTGTGAGCCCCGCAGACTCTATGGCTCGGCGCACGTCGGCTTCGGCCGCGGTGACTTGGCTTTTAGCTGTTTCCCGTGTCGCTTGGGCGATTTCAAGGCGGCGTACTGATATTGCCCCCGGATCTTCACGGTAGAGGCGTTCCTGGCGTTCGGCGTCTTTGGCTGCATTATCATAGGCGGCTCGCATCGCTTGTAGCGCGGCCTCGGCAGCCCTCACTCCTTCGCTGCTCGCTTTGACACCACTGAGTACAGTTTCATAATCAGAGCGCGCCTTAGCCAGTGCTATGTCATAGGGCTCAGGATCGATTTCGAATAGCGGCTCACCAATGTCAACATCTTGATTATCATTGACATACACTTTTAGGATCTGCCCCGACACTTCGGAGGCGATAGGCACGACGAAGGCTTGCACCCGCGCTTGGGAGCTATAAGGCGTTAGCCTATCCGCAATCAGATACCAAGTAAGTAGAAGAACGATGAGCCCCAGTAATCCAAATGTCGCGCGGCGGCTGGTTTGACCGGGAGAAGACGTGCTATCAGTCATTAAGGATCACCTTTTGAGTATTGGGTTGGGGCTGACTATCTGGTTGGGGCTGAGTCGCATCGAGTAGTGGCGCCCATTCAGAACGGGCTCGAAGTTGAGTTTCGACTTCAGGGGTAACTAAGGCGCGCTGGCGGCCTTGTTCCCAACCGCCACCTAACGCTTTGTAAAGCAAGATAAGATTACGGATTTGGGCCCCACGACTGTTTACCAAACGTTCCTGTTGGTTAAATAGCGCACGTTGGGAGTCGAGTACCCGCTGAAAATCGGCCATCCCTTCACGGTATTGGGTATTGGCTATTTCGAGGGAGCGGCGTGCCGCTTCGCCCGTTTGGGTCAATAACAGGATCTCACTCTGGTCGTTGGCATAGGCGATGGCGGCATCGTCAACCTCCCGAGCCGCTTTAAATACAGTGTCACGGTAACGTTCGTGTAATTGCTGGAAGCGGGCGTCCTGGATCAGGATTTGGTTGGTCAAGGTGCCTCTATCCAGTAAGTTCCAGCTGATAGAGGGGCCTGCAGCCCAGGAAAATGTCTCGTTACCCACTCCTGTGGCATTGATGCCTAGGGTGCCTAACAGTGTTATTGATGGATAAAGCTCACTTTCGGCAATACCAATAAGCCCCGATTGGGCGGCCAGTTGCCGTTCGGCGACTCGAACATCCGGGCGACGGCGTAATAGGTCAGCGGGCATTTCGGCGACCAGTGCGAGCTTACCCTGTGGAATATGGCCGGTATTTGACTCCATTTCTGCTAGCGGCCCCGGCGCCCTTGCCAGTAAAGTGCTCAGGGCGTTCTGGCTTTGGCGTAGGTTGGTTTCGAGCTGTGGAATACCTGAGAGGGTGCCCAGATATTGAGTCTTGGCCTGCTGTACGTCTAGCTCTGCACTGTTGCCACTTTGGAATAGCCGCTCAGTAATTTCCAAACTGCGCTTTTGAATTCGCGCATTCTCTTGGGCTATCTGGAGTCTGGCCTCTACGGTGCGAATGTTCACATAATATTGGGCAACTTGCGCGATCATCAATACCTGAACATCATCGTATTGAGCGAGGCTGGCAAAGTAGTTAGCGTCAGCGGATTCAATACCGCGTTGGAATTTGCCCCAAAAATCTAGCTCCCACCCCAGATTAAAGGCGGCACCATAGCTGCTACCCGATGCACTATGGCCATTTTGTGTTTGTCCTGCCCTTAGCCACTCACCAGTTGCCTGCGTGACCTGTGGGCCAAGCAAGCTTTCGGCGATGCCAAGTTGTGCTTGCGCCTCGAGGATACGCAGACCAGCAATGCGCACATCTGGATTTTTGACTAAGGACTCTTCGACTAAAGCACTTAATACCGGATCGTCTAAGCGAGCCCACCATCGGTGATAATCAGCGGCATGGGCCTCATTTTTAAAGAGACTCTGGCTCACATTCTGCCAACTCTGTATTTCTTTGACCTCAGGCCTTTGATAGTCGGGGCCGAGCACGCTGCAACTGCTGAGCAGCACACAGGCCCCACCGAGCAGAGTCCGAGTAAAAGGGTTATTGATGATCATTAGGCTCGCTCGTCTCCGCCAGACCGTCGTCAACCCAGGCCATGAAAATGCGGTAGCCGATAGAAAGCAGGGTTGCCCCAATAAACATACCAAGAATACCGCTAGCCGCCATGCCCCCTAAAGCACCGATCAATACTACTGGCATTGGTGCATCGACACCGCGACCAAGGAGTAATGGCTTAAGGACGTTATCAGCCATACCCGCCACAATCAGCAAAACAGTGAAGACGATATTAAGGGCAGTGCCGTGATCGCCCGTCATCCACATATAGGCGATAGCGGGGATAGTGACGAGAATCACGGGGATTTGCGCTATGCCTAAAATCAGCGCGATGATAAAGAAAATGCCGACCGCAGGAATACCCGCGAAGGTCATTATAATGCCGACTAACAGGGCTTGAATAAAGGCAACACCGATAACACCTAAGGCCACGGCGCGGATGGTCGCTGTGCACAGTGCGGTGAGTTTTAAACCACGCTCTGAGCCAATAATTCGGGTAGCAATGCGGTCGGCACTATTTGCACCTGCGCGGCCATAGGCCATGATGATCCCCGCTACGATAAAGGAAAAAATGCTCATCAGTAAGCTACCGCTCATACTGGCCAGTGTACCTATGACTTTTTTAGTTGCATCCCCTAGCTGTGGTTGCAGGCTTTTGATTAAAGATGGTAAATCGGTGGAGGCTTTTAACCATACTGCGTTGAGCTTCTCACCTACCAGAGGAATAGTGGCTATATTGGCCGACGGTGGGGGGATCTCTAGGGTATTGTTATTGACGCGCTCAATCAGATTGCTAATGCTGTCCCCCATGGAGCTAACCATGGCTATGGTCGGCACGACCAATAAGAGTAAACCGAGCAACACTAGTAAGGTCGCGGTTTTGCCCTGTTTATCATTAAGGCGTTTGGCGAAACGTTGGTGTAAAGGATAGAGAGTAACGGCTAAAATTAACGCCCAGAGCATTAGGTTCATAAAGGGCGAAAACACGGTAAAGCAGAATGAGGCAAGCCCCAAGATCAGACTAAACTTAATAAACATATCCAAAAATTTGGCGACGATTCGTTTTTCAACTGCGATTAATTCATTGTTTTCCATTTCGGTGTTGCCTCAATGAGTGATGAACACATTACTAACAAAAATCCCTTGTATGACTAAATCAGCAGACAGCGAGTCGAGCAGTAACTAAATCAAAAATAGATAAGATGTTTAACCGCATCACCTTGTTATTTAGTTAATTGGCCGGAATTTTTAACTTGTTGATTTAAATGTATAAATTATCTATATTTTATTGCTTGCTTATTTATATAGTGTGACTGTGACATCTCTATTTATTTGCCGATGTAGTATAGATAGTAGTCAAAGGCCATTCAAATCATCCATATTTATTTTTAATTTCATATTACTAGGTGAAATTTGAATAAACTCAGCGCATCGAGCAAGTTTTGAAGATGTCTAACTAGCCTGTAAGGCAGCCATTTTCAATGTCAGAAATAGCGATTTTATTGGTAGAAACTCGACTAGGAATTATCTCGGGGTACATATGGGGGGACATATAATGCAAAAAGGACTTTCCATTGCTGGAAAGTCCTTTTTTAATACAACAGCTTAATCCTTGCGGATTAGTTCATGCCGTATTTTTTCAATTTTTTACGCAGGGTACCACGGTTGATACCTAGCATGTTTGCTGCGCGGGTTTGGTTGCCGCGAGTGTGTTGCATGATGATATCAAGCAGAGGCGCTTCAACTTCGCTTAGCACCATTTCATAAACTTCTTGTGCTTCCTGACCGTCCAACTGTGCGAAGAAGTTAGTTACGGCACGCTTTACTGCGTCACGTAATAACTGGGGCTTGATAGTGCCGTTTGCTGTTTCGATTTTGCCAACGGTAAGCTGGTGAACTTCTGTGTTAGTTGTCTGATCAAACATTCTATTCTGCTCTTTATTAATTCTGTACTAATTCATCAAAATAACATTCCACGAGGGAATACTGTTCTGCAGCGGTTTCCAGCAGATTAAAGTCAGCCCTAAATTGGCGCTGAGCTTCTTGGTCTAGGTACCATCCCATATGTTTTCTGGCGAAGCGGATACCCTTATATTCACCATATAAATCATACAATTTGGTGAGATGTTCCAGCATGACTTCACGCTGCTGGGCAACCTCAATGGGCGCTAGCTTATTACCTGTGTCCAAGTAGTGCTGGATTTCTCTGAAAATCCAAGGTCGTCCTTGAGCACCCCGTCCTATCATCAGAGCATCGGCACCGGTATAGTCCAGCACGAAGCGGGCCTTTTCCGGACTGTCGATATCCCCATTCGCGACAACAGGAATCGAGACATTCTGTTTGATTGCTTTAATTGTGTCGTACTCGGCAAAACCCCGGTACATGCATTGTCTCGTACGGCCGTGAACGGCGAGCGAGGCGATGCCACAATCCTCGGCAATCTGGGCGATTTGAACACCATTCCTGTGTTCTGGCTCCCAGCCAGTGCGAATCTTTAACGTGACGGGCACATTCACTGCGGCGACCACGGCTTGTAAAATGGCTTTTACTAGCGGTGGATTTTGCATCAGTGCCGAGCCAGCCAGCTTTTTATTCACTTTTTTTGCCGGGCATCCCATATTGATGTCAATGATATGGGCACCCTGTTCGACGTTGAACTGGGCGGCCTGTGCCATTAACTCTGGATCTGCCCCTGCTATTTGCACTGAGCGTATTCCTTCCTCGCCAGAATGCGTCATACGCTGGCGGCTCTTATCCGTATCCCAAACCTCGGGATTGGATGAAAGCATCTCGGAAACCGCTAGGGCCGCGCCATAACGAAGACAGAGATTACGGAAGGCTTGATCGGTGACACCTGCCATTGGTGCCACGATCAGCTGATTTTTCAGTTGATAGGGTCCAATCCGCATTTACTGTTTCACCTTAGCTCTTCAAAGGGGCGCTATAGTAGCCCTTTTTGTTGGCCGTGAAAAGGTCAATAAATGACCTAGGCGCAATTTTTTTTCTTGACTTTTTAACCTTGAGAAGCCAACGATAAAAATTGGCCTAAGCCAGCAGTGGCGCACGTTACGCAGCCCTTTAGCGCTATTTACGCTTGCCTGTCAAGCGGCTCCAATCTTCTTTGTGAGCCGCTTCGTCCATATCGAACCATTGGCTGTAGAAGTCGGATATCTCTTGAGCTTGCTCTTTGAGCAGACCAGAAAGGGCTAATTTGCCGCCAGTTTTCACCCGTTCGGCAATGAGTGGAGCCAGTTCGCGCAGTGGACCCGCGAGAATATTGGCGACCAGTACGTCGGCCTTAAGATCGGCGGGTTGATTTTCGGGTAGATATAAGTCGAGTTTATCGGCGACACCATTGCGTTCGGCATTAGCGCGTGAGGCGTCGATGGCCTGATAGTCGATATCGATACCTGTGACTTTTTTCGCGCCTAATTTCAGTGCTGCAACGGCTAAGATGCCCGAGCCACAGCCAAAGTCGATCACTCCTTCATCGCTTAAATCTAAGCTATCTAGCCACTCTAGACACAACGCTGTGGTTGGGTGAGTACCAGTACCGAAGGCAAGACCCGGATCTAAGATCACATTGACTGCGGTGGGATCGGGGATTTCGCGCCAGCTTGGGCAGATCCACAGACGCTCGCCAAATTGGATGGGGTGGAAGTTATCCATCCATTCACGTACCCAGTCTTTATCTTCGATTTGTTCTATCTTGTGGCTGAAGTTTTCACCGAGGAAAGGCAAGGTTTTCAGCATGGCTATGGTGGGAGTCAGGTCGGTTTCGGCATCGAATAATGCGACGACTACGGTATCGCGCCACAGTGGAGTTTCGCCCAGTTTAGGTTCAAAAATAGGGGTGTCTTTACCATCTTCAAAGGTGATAGAGACTGAACCTTCTTCCATAAGCAGGTCGCTGATGGTTTCAGCATCGTCGCTATTGGTGTTTATACGGAGTTGGATCCAAGGCATGGGAGTATCCTGCGGCTAAGGGTTAACAATAATCGCGGTATTGTATACCCAAACCACCTGAAAATGCAGGACCGTGCGGGAATTTAACCCGCCTTATGCTGGCTCCCGTATTGATATCTTTATGCTATTGCTACCGTATTTGTGGCGAGCTATTTCAGTCCTGTCAAAGTGTTAGCAGGTTTAACGCATTATGGTTAAAAAGCGAATTGTCAGTTTTATTTTTAAGCTTAACACTATGAAATATATTGGTTAATTGGTTTTACCTTTGTTTGGCTTTGCTGATTTTTTGTGATCATCTTCTAAGAGTTCCACTCTGCTCAGTGAGTTGGCTCACGCTTTAAATCTGTGACACTGAACGGTGATTTTGGTTGCTGTTATGGTGTAGTTTGCCCAGAGGTGCCAACGATAAACCACAAAGGTAGATGCAAGATGACAAGCGTAACGCGCGTTCACACGAGAGTGAGCACACCCTCACTAGGCCACCCTTGGTCGGCCAAGGCGGATAGATTACAGAGTGCAACGGGTATCTTACTCGGTTGCTTCCTGTTGCTGCATATGCATTTTGAGTCGAGTATTTTGCTGGGTAAAGAGGCATTTTACCATGTAGTTCAATTGCTTGAAGGCGGTATGTTTAGCAGCACGGGCCATGGTTTCCCGATAGTTACTAAAGTGTTTTCAGTGTTTATGCTAATGGTGGTGATAGTACATGCTGCGGTGGCGCTCAGGCGCTTTCCGGCACAGCTTGGGCAGTGGCGGGCACTGCGCTCACACCTTGGGGGCATTAAGCATAAAGATACCCATGCGTGGTTTTGGCAACTGATCACTGGCTTTATTTTATTTTTCTTAGTGCCAGTGCATCTCTTTACCATGATTTTGAATCCCGAAATTGGCCCGCATTTATCGGCCGAGCGGGTTTATCATGATAACGCTTGGTTGCTATACGCGTTATTGCTGCCTGCTGTGGTGGTACACGCCATGATTGGTTTGTACCGCGTGGGAGTAAAGTGGGGCTTGACCTTAAACCGCTCTGGTCTGCGTAAGCTCGCTAAGGTATTGATCATTTACTTACTCTGCCTTGGTGCTGCTAGCCTTGTTTCTTATATGTTTATTGGTAGCGAGCTGAGTCTCCCGGTGCAACCCTTTGTGCCTCACTAATTAGAAACCCAATCCTGCTGCATCAGGAGTGAGTTGTTGCAACTCACGGCTGCAGGATTTTGTTTCGCTGCTAATATTTAAGCATTCGATTAATTATTCGTCTCCTACTTGATCTAACTCAGGTTTTTGGGTGAATTTGTGAGCGATATTAATTTTGAGTAATGGGACTTATGGGATTGGCTTGATAGAGCTAACGGCGCGAGGCAAGAGCGATGGCGATTAAACTAAATATAAAAAAATGGAGTGCGTGGCTGGATCTAAGCCAGAGTTTATCGGGAGTCATTCTCGCGGTGTTTTTATGGACTCATCTAGTGCTTGTGTCATCGATCTTATTGGGGAGCGATGCCATGAGTTGGGTGGCGCGCACTATGGAGCTGAGTTTTCTCTCCGCCGATGGCCATGGCTACCCTTGGGTGGTGACTTGTATTGCTATCGGCATTGCGGCTTTAGCCTTAGTACATGTGCTGGTGGCACTACAAAAATTGCCGATGAGTTTGCGTCAGCAAAGGGCGCTGCAACAACAAATGCAAGTGATCAACCATGGTGATACACGCCTATGGCGCTGGCAGGCCATTACTGGAGTGGTGATTTTACTGCTATTGCCTGTGCATTTGTGGCTAATCGGTTCCGCGCCCGAGACCATAGGTCCACAGGGTAGCGCCGATCGTATTTGGAACCAAGGCGTGTGGATGCTGTATCTGCCGTTATTACTCACAGTGGAGTTACATGCGGCCATTGGTATCTACCGTGTGGCGTTAAAGTGGGGGGCTGCGCGGGATCTTAATAGCCGCAGCCGACTGAGAAAAATTAAGACCATAGTCAGCATACTATTTATCACAGTGGGGATCGCTTCCCTGCTGGCATTTTTACCCTATGCCAGTTAAAAGACAATAAAATCAATCAATAATGACGAGTTGCAACAAAGATAATATGCGAATAAACCCGACAATAACAGCAGATCCCATTAAGGAGCAGGCGTGAAACTGATTTATACCGATTCATTAGTGGTTGGTGCGGGGCTGGCAGGCTTAAGGGTGGCCATTGCCTCCAAAGAGCGTGGGCTCGATACCTTAGTTTTATCGCTTATTCCGGCCAAACGTTCACATTCGGCAGCCGCTCAAGGGGGAATGCAGGCGAGCTTAGGTAATGCCGTTAAGGGAATGGGTGACGATGAAGACGTGCATTTTCAAGACACAGTGAAAGGTTCTGACTGGGGATGTGACCAAGAAGTCGCGCGGATGTTTGCCCACTGCGCACCTAAGGCGGTGCGTGAGCTAGCTAACTGGGGCGTGCCTTGGTCAAGGGTGACGGCCGGCCCAAGGGAAGTGATAGTCAACGCGCAAAAGGTGACTCTCCATGAGGCGCAGGAAGCGCACGGACTAATCAATGCCCGCGATTTTGGTGGCACTAAGAAATGGCGCACCTGCTACACCGCCGATGGTACGGGTCACTCACTGCTATATGCCATGGATAACAAAGCGATTTCTATGGATATTCCCGTCCATGAGCGCGTCGAAGCCCTAGCACTTATTCACGATGGTAAACGTTGCCACGGGGTCATCGCCCGCTGCCTTATCAGCGGCGAGTTACGTGCCTATGTGGCTAAGTCTACAACGATTGCGACTGGCGGCTATGGCCGTATTTACGAGGTTTCGACCAATGCGATTATCTGTGAAGGCATAGGTCAAGCCTTAGCACTAGAAACGGGCGTCGCCACCCTAGGCAATATGGAAGCGGTACAATTTCACCCCACGGCGATTGTGCCCGTGGGCATTTTAACCACTGAAGGTTGTCGTGGTGACGGTGGTTTGCTGCGAGATAAAGATGGCTACCGCTTTATGCCGGACTATGAACCGGATAAAAAAGAGTTGGCATCCCGAGATGTGGTATCACGCCGTATGACGGAACATATACGTAAGGGTAAGGGTGTCGATAGCCCCTATGGGCCGCATTTGTGGCTAGATATTACCCTGCTGGGGCGAAAACATATCGAAACGAACCTGCGTGAAGTCCAAGAGATTTGTGAAAATTTCCTTGGTATCGATCCCGCGAAAGACTGGATCCCAGTGCGACCAACCCAGCATTATTCTATGGGCGGTATTCGCACTAATGCCACGGGTGAAAGCCCACAGCTTAAAGGTTTATTCAGCGTGGGTGAGGCGGCCTGTTGGGATATGCACGGCTTTAACCGTCTAGGTGGTAATTCGCTGGCCGAAACTGTGGTAGGTGGCATGATTATCGGTAAGTATGTTGCCGATTTCTGTGAAAATAATAGCCTTGAAATCGACACTAAACTTGCCGAACAGTTTATGCAGCAAGTGCAAGCTGAAATTGACACTTTGGTCGAGGGCGATGGCCACGAAAGCGCCTTTGCACTCAAACGTGAAATGCAACGCATTATGATGGATT
This sequence comes from Shewanella sp. KJ2020, assembly GCF_024197625.1. Lineage (NCBI taxonomy): Bacteria > Pseudomonadati > Pseudomonadota > Gammaproteobacteria > Alteromonadales > Shewanellaceae > Shewanella > Shewanella sp. KJ2020. The sequence continues at coordinate 80,824 of NZ_JAKUKD010000028.1, forward strand.
ATGTGGGGATTTTCCGTAATGGTCCTGAGCTAGATAAGGCCGTGGCCGAGCTTAAAGTGTTGCTGGAGCGTTCGCGCAAGCTTGGGCTTAAATGTAAAAAACGCCATGCTAATCCAGAGTTGGTCGAAGCCCTGCGGGTCAAGCGTATGCTCAAAGTCGCGCTAACTGTTGCCTGCGGCGCAGCGGCACGCACCGAGAGCCGTGGCGCCCATGCCCGAGAGGATTATCCGCAGCGCAATGACCGCGATTGGTTAAATCGCACCCTAGCGAGTTGGCCCGATGCCGACGCCCTTGAACCTGTGCTGGATTACGAAGCGCTCGATGTAATGAAAATGGAACTACCGCCGGGTTATCGTGGCTATGGTATCAACAATGCCATAGTGCATCCGGATACCGAAAAGCGCGAACAGCAAATTGCCGACATTCTGGCAGAGCTAGGAGAGGATGCGGACCGTTATCAGCGGCAACAGGCCCTTATGCCATTTGAGTTGCCACCGAGCCTGCAACCTAAGAACGAACGATTAAGTGATACTTTAAAAAGCCCATCTGCCAATGCGTTAGGAGAAAAATCATAATGAGCCAAGGTCGCACGCTCACCTTTAATATCTTTCGTTATGATCCGCAGGAGCCAAACGATAAGCCGAAAATGGTGCGTTATCAGTTAACTGAAACCCCTGGGATGACAGTATTTATCGCCCTGAATAAACTTAGGGAAGAGCAAGACACTTCCCTGCAGTTTGATTTTGTCTGCCGCGCCGGTATTTGCGGTAGCTGCGCTATGGTGATCAACGGCTTTCCAACGCTGGCTTGTCGCACCTTAACCGCCAAATACCCTAAGGGTGAAATTACCCTAATGCCGCTGCCAGGTTTTGAGTTGATTGGCGATTTATCGGTTAACACGGGTAAATTTATGCGTGAGTTAGCCGAACGCTTAAAGCTGTGGCTGCATCCCAAATCTAACGACATCAATGTGCATCGCTTAGAAGACCCTATGGATCCTGAGGAAGCTGCACGTTTATATGAATTAGAGCGCTGCGTCGAATGTGGGGTGTGCGTTTCAGCCTGTGCGACTAAGCAAATGCGTGAAACCTTTGTTGGCGCCGTGGGCATGATGAAAATCGCCCGTTTTGAAATGGACAGCCGCGATGCTCGCACAGCGGAGGATTTTTATCATGTGATCGGTAATCAAGATGGGGTATTTGGTTGTATGACCTTACTCGGCTGCCAAGATAACTGCCCTAAGGATTTACCGCATATGCAACAAATAGCCTATCTGCGTCGCAAAATGGCAATGACGTTGGTTTAACTCTTTTGACTGATTTGATTTTAAAATAGAAAGCGCCAAATTCGGCGCTTTTTTGTTAATGCGTTAGCAAGCATAACTCTTAGTGGAACTCGACTTTTCTATTCACACTTCATATATCCAGATTATCTAAAGAGCATATCACACTGACCTGAATGCGCTTGGATTTGCGCATTGATCGTACCCTAATGCACACTAAAGGTGCTTTGTACTTTGTCGGTATGTCGGTATCGATAAGTTCGGCGATGCGATTGAGTAGATGATGCTGGGCAATCATATCCTTGGTTTGAGTCTGGTTAATTGCATGGGTGATATCGGTAATATAGAGTTAACTGCTTATTTTATAAACTAGATAATTGAACCCATGACCAATGGCAATTTGAGCGTAATGGCCAGCAATATAGAGTCTGCGCTACGGGGAATCCTAGTGCCAAATATTCTCCAAAAATATCCTTCCGCAATGACATTGTGGTGGTATATGTAAATAATCGCACTGCATGTTGTTATTTATTTTTAAATAAATTTGTTTAAATTGTTTTTCTGAATGAGTCTTATTGTTTTATTTTGTGCTTTTTATGTTTATTTTTACTAAGTTTATCTGATCTAACTCATGTTTATTTTAATTTAATATGAGTTAGCTCTTGCTTGAGTTGAAATGATTTTTTGTTCGTGCGTATGATGCAATTAATGTATCGTTTTGTATCTTTGTTGTGGTGTTGCAGTGGATATTATTTATCGCATGACGTATTGGCGAACAATATTAACTAAATTGGCCACAAAAACTTATCCCAAAATACCCAAGCGCTTTATTTTCGCTGTGAGTGTGTGGTTGATATTCGGAATGTTATGGGTGAGCTTACCTGTGAAAATTACCCCGGCGCCTGATTATTTTGCTGTTGAAAGTATTGATTTATTGATTGCTTTGGTGGTGGTTTTTCAGATTAAGTATTTGATTAATAAGCATGTAATCATGGTCGGCGAATGTAACGCCCCCCTTTGAACTGGCTTTAGTCAAACGGATTTTGAAAGCATATTTCTTGGAATGTCTTTTTTTGTTTTTCTAAGTTTTATTTATTTCGTCTTAACCATATTTATATGTGGTTATATTACTAATATATAAGGTTGTTACTCGATTTTACTTAATTGGATAAAGTCCATTAAAGCAAGTACATCCTAGTGTTAAAAAAGAGCGCGTACTCTATATCGTTATTTTTCATTGAAACTATAAATCAAGGTTTATTATGCAACCAACGAATAATCAATATTATTCGTCGATATCTCGTCGGCGAAATAAATGGTCTGTGTTTATCTGCTTGCAGGTGATGTTGGCCAGTTTCTCATTTGTCGGCCAAGCATTAGCCGTCAATGAATTTGAGCTAGCAACGGATGCACAAGCAGCAAAATGGTCTGGCTACATTAATGCGGGTTTTACGCGAAACATTTATGACTCGGATAGTTATTACGCCTATCAAGCCTATAACATCGATAGCCGGATAGATTACAAGGCAAATTGGGGCAATGTGCTGCTTACCTTTGGGGGGGAAAAGCAAACATTGCATGGCAAAGAGTCCAGTTTCTATGACCCTTTGCTGGAGTACCGCACACCACTGTATGCCTTGAGTGATACAGTCTCACTGAAAGGCAGTTTAGGTGTGTATCTGCCCGCAGAGCGCGAATCAAAACTGGATCGGTTGCAATATGCGCCGCGTATTGCCGCGTACTTATTTTGGAGCCCGCTAGATAACCTGAGTTTTTATTTTTCACCGCGCTATCGCTACAACGCTTACCAATATAAAACCGCAGGTGAGCGCGTGTTAGTTGAACAGCAACTCGATGGATTACTCGATGCTTATTGGCAAATAACGGCCAATTGGTATTTGGATATGAATGGTCGTTATCGGATCTCCAAAAACTATTACGGTCGTCGACTCGATGATCAATTTACCTTTGCCCAAGAACTCGGTTGGTCATTTACGACTGACTGGGTGTTGGCCGTTGGTCACAACAATAGTGGTCGCTTCTATAACCCAGAAGTGGGGACATCTCAGGGATTTGAGATTTATGACAAAAAGAGTTCAACCTTTTATTTGTCAATTACTAAGTATCTATAAAAAAAGTAGTTAAGAGGAATCTATGAAGAAGTCCATGGTATGTCTGGCGATCACCAGCGCACTGACCCTTGTGGGATGTGGTGCAGGCGATGAGCCTTATAAAGAACTCCCGAAAGATGAAAAACAAGTCACCACTGCCGATATTGATAAAGCAACTGAGCGGCAATATCTGTACATTCGCAGCGTGGGTAAGGCTCCGCGCTATGCCGCCGAGGTGCGAGGTTTTACCCAAGGTGATCCTAAGTTGGTAACCTTGCATAAAACAGAGAATGGTATCCAAGTACGTCAAATTGACCGAGATAATATCGGATTAGGCCATGACAGCCGTTATCCTAATGAGTATAACCAAGCGCCAGTGTTAACCATTCCTGGCGAATATATCGACTTTAAATGTACTGAAGATAAGTGGCGTGAGTGTATTAACGTAGAGCAAGTTAACACCGATGCTAATTTAACATGGCAGGATAAGCGCTACTTTGTCCCCGATTTTGCCAAAGCTAAAATTGCCGAGTTGGGCATTAATGACATTTTCACCTTTGGTGAATGTGTGACTGAAACAGAAGCCCCACGACTAGTAAATACTCAAGGCCAAAAAGGCTATGAGATGGATTTAGCCAAGGGCGTGGTTAACTTTGAAATTGAGCATACCTATCAAGCTTCACCAAGTTGCTTTAACCAATTTTACGGTGGCAACCTCGACAACCTATCCTTTACGACCACTGAGTTTATTTCGATTGTGGCGGTGGATCAGTTAGCCAGTAAAGACTATCAAGCGATTCCCTATGCCGAAAACGAAAAGGGCACATTTGGTTTCTTTACCTCCTCTCATACCTATCGTGATTCGACTGATTCAGAGGGCGTTGATGGGTATGTGCGTACTTACTTGAATCGCTTCAATCCGGCCAAATCGGAACTGACTTATTACCTGAGTAATAATTTCTACGATGCGAAAAATAAACCCTTTTTGGATGCTGCCATTGAGTCTGTTACGGCAATTAACATTCAAAACAAGTTGTATAAAACCGGTTTCCCGCAGATAAAACTTGAGCAAGCCCACAATAAACGCCATGGCGACCTACGTTATAGCAACATTACCTTATTCGATGAGCCATTGGATAATGGCTTGGCGGGTTATGGCCCATCGGCGGCAAACCCGCTTACAGGGGAAATTGTGAGTGCGCGAGTCAATCAATACAGCTCGAATCTAAAACAAGGAGCAGTTCGTTATTATCGCCAAGTGCGTTTAGATTATAACAGAGGCAAACTGGACGCGAATTCAGTGACGTCGTTAACTGGCGAGCCATATGTTGCTCGTTTGGACCAGCCTGATGTCAGCTTGGATACCGCACCAGTTGAGGCGGCCGCATTTGAGCAACCGACTCAGCAACTTATCGCTGCACCCAAATCGATGTTATTAACACCCAAGGATAATAGTTTCGATGCCTTGGCGGAATTTGATGAAAAAACACAAGCGTTTTGGTCAGAAAATTCAATGATGCATGTGGATACCGTGTTTGCTACGGGCGGTAGCGATCGTGAATTACCTCGCGGTATTAAAGGCCATGAAATTGACTGGAAACAAGCTGAAATGTGGGTTGATGGTCAAGTGGGCGGTAAGCTAGCGGCATTTGAAGATCTGCCCATAAGTTTACAAGACTCCTTAACGACAGCACTAGCCGCACAAGCATTTGCCGGCACCTTGACCCATGAATTAGGGCACACTTTTGGCTTAAGACATAACTTTGCTGGTAGTCGCGACCACGACAATACTTTTAACCAAGCACAACTGACTGAGTTAAAAGCCGCCTTTAGCGATGCGGGTTACCCAGATATTACCGTTAATGCCGAGTTTTCAAGCCAAATGGATTACAACGTGAATCGGTTTGCGACCACGTTCGAGCCCTATGACTTAGCCGCGTTACGTTTTGGCTATGCCCGTGAAGTGGAAACTAAGACCAACGAATTTGTATCGCTCAAAGTGGAAGATGCTAAGCGTCGCGACGAACTCGCCAAAGGTGTGGTTAAAGGTGATACCCGATTTGGTGCGCTTTATAACATTGAGCAAAACAATAGCCTACGTCAGTATTCTTACTGCACTGATGAGCATGTGTCCCTTAACAGCAACTGTAATCGTGGCGATGCGGGTAAAAACTTAGATGATATTAATCAGTTCTATATCGAGAAGTATTTTGATAGCTACGAGACCATGAACCTACGCCATAATCGTCAATCTTTGTTTGAAGATCACAGCCTAAGTTACACCATCAATCGTAAAGCTCAGTTTGATGAAATACGTCAATTTATTGAAGATGTAAGCTTTTTAGAGCAATTATTTGGTTTAACTGAAAACTTTTTTGCCGGTGAATGTGAACGATTGGCGGCGACAGGAAGCGATGCTTGGTACTGTGCGAATCAGCGGGCGATGAATCAGTCGGCAGATTTTTTCCTTAAGCTGGTGGGCGAAAATGACGCGACCCTTGATGTGACATACAAGCAAGCCGATGGCAACGTAGCGTTAAGACAGCAGTACAATTTTGCCAAAGTGCTTGAGCAATATCGTTTTAAAAGTGGCGATATGAAGGCGAAGTTTGAGCCAGGTGAGGTGATAAGCCAGTTCTCTGATTCCCCAGAAGCCTTGAAAGAGTTGATCATTAAATCGCAAATCAATCCTAAATTTCAGGACTTATTAACGGCTGATGTCAGCTTTTCGGGTCGCTTACTCAACGGTATTAAAACGCCTGCATCTTCACCTAATCACCCCTATGTGAATGAGCGCGACGTGTTAGGGGTGTGGCCTGATAAATTGTTAGCCGTGAGAGCCTTAGTATCACGTACCACCCCTCGTAGTACATCAAGCCGCGGCTATAAAGCATTGGTTGATTTACCTAATGTGGGGCCAGTGTTCAAAGATATGCTGTGTAAGATGACCATGGGTGAGGGGCCTGGGCTGACTCGTGGTAGCACGCCGCTCTTTGCTGAAAGCTGTGGCACGAGTGGTAAACTCGATAGCTATCTGCCTTATTACACTGATTTTGCGCAAAAAAGTATTGAGCCATTGCCTAATTACGACCGTTCGGTATCACGTTACTTCCAATTCGATACTGTTAATGGGCAGCCAAAAGGTAAGAGTAATTTACTGCAGATGATATTACGCCAAGTGGTGCTTGCATCCGTTGACAGTGATTATCAAGGCGAGCAAAAAGCTAGGGTATGGCGTGAATACGTTGGTATTCGTTTAGCTGGTCCTGGATTGGCCACACAAGCGGAAGTGACGGTAAATGGTCGAGTGTATGCTGCGACCGCAGAAAACACTTTAGCGTTGGCACTGATTAACCGCATTAAAGAGATGGAAACCTTTAAGGCACAGACCGATGACGCCACGCTTGCCATCAAGTTAAACAACGGCACAGTAGGTGAGATAATTGATGGGCAGCTGAGCCGAGATCAGTTAGTACTCAGTTATTTACCCGTGCTTGATTAAGTCACTTGAATCGAGTGAGCCGCACCCGCGGCTTTTCAATGCATAAACATCTTCAATACATAAACAAAAGGCCGCTCAGTGAGCGGCCTTATTATGCATGCAATCTTGTATGGATTAAGACTTAGTGCGTTTCATCGCAGTGAAGAATTCTTCGTTGGTTTTAGTCATAGCCAGTTTATCGATCAGGAATTCCATTGCGCTGACTTCATCCATAGGATTTAAGATCTTACGCAGGATCCACATTTTTTGTAGCTCATCTTGATTGGTGAGCTTTTCTTCACGACGCGTACCGCTGCGGTTGAAGTCAATGGCTGGGAACACGCGCTTTTCTGCCGCTTTACGTGACAGATGCAGCTCTTGGTTACCTGTACCTTTGAATTCTTCGTAGATCACTTCGTCCATCTTAGAACCAGTATCGACCAATGCGGTGGCGATAATGGTTAAGCTGCCGCCGTGTTCGATGTTACGTGCCGCACCGAAGAAGCGTTTTGGACGGTGCAGGGCGTTAGCATCCACACCACCAGTTAACACTTTGCCCGATGAAGGAATCACAGTGTTATAGGCGCGGGCTAGACGAGTGATAGAGTCGAGCAGGATCACCACATCTTTCTTGTGTTCTACGAGGCGTTTAGCCTTTTCAATCACCATTTCAGCCACTTGTACGTGACGGCTGGCTGGTTCATCGAAGGTAGAAGCGATAACTTCACCCTTAACTAGGCGTTGCATCTCGGTCACTTCTTCTGGGCGTTCATCGATCAGCAATACCATCAACACCACTTCAGGGTTGTTATAGGTAATGGATTGAGCGATGTTTTGCAGTAATAAGGTCTTACCGGCTTTAGGTGGCGCAACAATCAAACCACGTTGACCTTTACCGATTGGCGAGCATAAATCCAGAATACGGGCAGTGATATCTTCAGTTGAGCCATTGCCGCGCTCCATACGCATACGTTCTTCTGCGTGGAGTGGGGTTAAGTTTTCAAAGAGGATTTTATTACGGGAGTTTTCTGGTTTATCGAAGTTAACTTCATTGACTTTCAACAGGGCAAAATAACGCTCACCTTCTTTGGGTGGACGGATTTTACCAAAAATGGTGTCACCCGTTCGCATGTTGAAGCGGCGAATTTGGCTTGGTGAGACATAAATATCGTCTGGTCCGGCTAAATAAGAACCGTCTGAGCTGCGTAAGAAGCCGAAACCGTCTTGGAGTATTTCTAATACACCACCACCGAAAATGTCTTCTCCACTTTTGGCGTGGGCTTTAAGGATTGAGAAAATAATGTCCTGCTTACGAGCGCGGGCCATATTTTCGAGTTTCATATTTTCGGCTAGCGAGACTAGGTCGGATATCGGCGTGTCTTTTAATTCAGTTAAGTTCATTTTGGGGGTCTTGTGTTACGCGACAAAGCTTACCGCGATCAATCAGTAAAGTTTGTGATTCAGGATAGTGATTGACGAGCGAGAAGTGGTTTAGTTAGAAAGAATCTGGTTATTAAAGTAGCACTAACAAAGCAGGGCGTCCAGAAATTTAGGGGGATTCCGGCACAATTAATTTATAGCCTGTGCCGGAGGTCACTCAATACGACAACAAATTAGATTTGTGCGTCGATAAACTCTTTTAATTGCGTTTTAGAAAGTGCGCCAACTTTAGTAGCCGCCAATTCACCGTTCTTGAATAACAGTAAAGTTGGGATACCACGAACGCCGTATTTCGCAGGAGAAACATTGTTTTGATCAACGTTTAATTTAGCGATAGTGACACGACCTGCGTACTCTTCAGCTACGTCATCAAGGATTGGCGCAATCATTTTACAAGGACCACACCACTCAGCCCAGAAGTCTACCAATACTGGTAAATCAGACTTTAATACGTCGTTTTCGAAGCTGTCGTCACTCAGGTATATAATTTTATCGCTCATGATGTTCTCCAGTTTGGTTGCCATTGCTGGTTTGTTAATGGCTTACCATGTATATTGGGGTTGAAAAATAGCTTTTCAAGTTACCTTTTTACAATGTGGCTATTTCAAACGATCGAGTATCTTATTGCAACCCCAAATGGTATGCTTGCGCTATGAGCGAAACACATTTATCTACCCAAAAATTTGCCGACCTTCCTCTACATCCAGAGGTAAAACAGGCTCTTGCAGAAAACGGCTTTGAATTTTGTACGCCAATCCAGGCGTTATCATTACCCGTATTACTTCAATCAAAAGATATCGCTGGTCAGGCCCAAACGGGTACTGGCAAGACAATGGCGTTTTTGGTTGCTACATTTAACCATTTATTATCGACCCCGATCCCTGAAGGTCGTCAGCTAAATCAACCCCGTGCCATTATCATGGCGCCGACCCGTGAACTGGCTATCCAGATCGCTAAAGACGCGATTCTGTTGGCTAAACATACCCATTTGAAGGTGGGTATTGTGTACGGTGGCGAGAGTTATGACGTGCAGCGTAAGGTGCTCGATCAAGGCGTGGATATCCTGATTGGTACCACTGGTCGTATTATTGACTACGTTCGCCAAGGGATTATCGGTCTCAATTCGATTCAGGCTGTGGTATTAGATGAAGCGGATCGGATGTTCGATTTAGGCTTTATCAAAGATATACGTTTTCTCTTTAGACGTATGCCTGAGGCAAATAAGCGCCTGAATATGCTGTTCTCGGCGACCTTATCTATGAAGGTGCAGGAACTGGCCTACGATCATATGAATGATCCGGTTAAGGTTGAGATTGCCCCCGAAGAAAAAACCTCCAAGAACATCAAAGAAGAAATCTTCTATCCTTCCCAAGAAGAGAAGATGCGTTTGCTATTGACCTTGATTGAAGAGGATTGGCCCGAAAAAGCCATCGTTTTTTCAAACACTAAGCACAGCTGTGAAAATTTATGGTCTTGGCTTGAGGGTGATGGTCACCGCGTAGGATTATTAACCGGTGATGTGCCACAGAAGAAACGTATCCGTATTCTTGAGCAATTTACCAGTGGCCAGTTAGATATCTTAGTGGCGACCGATGTTGCAGCCCGTGGTTTGCATATTTCTGATGTATCCCATGTCTATAACTATGATTTACCTGATGATTGTGAGGATTATGTACACCGTATCGGTCGTACTGGCCGCGCAGGTAACAAAGGGGTATCTATCAGTTTTGCCTGTGAAGAATATGCGCTGAACTTGCCGGCGATTGAAAGCTATATTAATCACTCCATTCCTGTGAGTAATTACGATAGTGCGGCGCTGCTCGATGATATTCCACAACCCGTTAAGATCCATCGTAAGCACCCCAGTGGCACGCGTAATTTACGTGAGCGTTCTGGAGCGGGTCGTCCCCAAGGTGCCCATCGTAGTGGTGGACGTCCACCTCGCCATGACAGGACGCGTAGACATTCGTAAATGCCAACACCCGCTTATGCCGCCATTACACTAGGCTCCAATAGCTTTAATATGCTGATCGCCAAAACAAAAGGTGGTCAGCCTCATATTATTGCTAAGTATAAGCGTAAGGTGAGACTAGCCGAAGGTATTGACGAGGACGGCACGCTAAATCAAGAGGTTATGCAACGTGGCCTCGATTGTCTTAGCATGTTTGCGCAGATGTTAGCCCAACATAAAATTCATCAAGATCACGTCGCTGTGATTGCCACTGCGACCCTTCGCTGCATCAATAATGCCGATGAGTTTAATCGGCGAGCATTACCTCTGCTGGGTCATCCTATTGATATTATTTCGGGTATGCGTGAAGCCGAGCTTATCTATCAAGGTATGGTTGCCACTACTTGTGGGCAAGGGCGCCGCCTAGTTATCGATATTGGAGGAGCGAGCACTGAGTTTATTATTGGTGATGGCCATCAAGTCTTGTTCAAAACCAGTTTGCCGATGGGAAGTGTTACCTATAATCGGCAGTTTTTCAGCAATATGCCCCTGCAGCAATTGGACTTTGATGATGCGAAACAGCAGGTGTTAGCAACACTGGCTGAACATAGAAAGACATTGCGTGACCTTGGCTGGCATTGTGTTGTAGGAGCCTCTGGTGCGGTGCAATCTGTGGTCGAGGTGCTAATGCATCGTAAACTGTCCGAAACCATTACGCTCAATGTGCTAAATCAGCTTAAGGCTGAAATTCTCGTTCAAGAGGACATGTTGCTCTCGGGTATCCCAGGTTTAAGCAGTGAACGCGCCCCAACCTTTGCGGCGGGCGTTGCTATCCTATTAGCTCTGTTTGAATTATTAAGCATAGAACAGTTGAACCTATCGGGCGGCGCACTGCGTGAGGGTGTATTGGTGATGCTCGCCCAACGGATAATTGAGAGCTAATACTTCTAGGATCTAGGGCGTTACTGCGCAACTGCTAGGACGTTCGCAAGCTCGCTCTAGAATCTAGAAGGATTATATCCCGTCCTGTTTTATTTCAATATATCCGCTAAATCTTGTTCGAGCGATACCGTTGGGCGCTCAACAATGCGGCCAATTTCTTTACCTTGTTGTTGCACGATAAAGGTGGGAATTCGTTTAAACTCGTATTTTGCCGCGAGACCTTCGGGGTCTTGTTTCGCGCGATCAACGCCAATATAAGTCACTTTGATATTGGGGTTGGCTACTTGTTCCATTATGCGGATAAAGCGCGGGGTTTCACGGTGACAGTCTGGGCACCAAGTGCCGATGATCACTATAATTTCCGTGGGTTCGGTAATGTTTTTTAGGGGGGTAATAGCCGCAGTATCCACCTGATAGCTTTTATAACCGTCAGCAAATTCATTGAGTTCTGTGACTAAATGCTGCGCTTCTACTATGCCTGTTAAAATCACTTCTTGTTTCTCCTCACTGCAGGTGGCAATCAAGCCCTGTTGTTGTTCTTCAAATCCACAGCCACCGTTGGCAAATACCTGACAGCTAAAAAATAAGGCTGTAGTGGCGAGTAATGCTTTAACATTATTGTGCATGATATGCCCTCTAAATCGAAGAAAAGAATGGTGAACCTGCATTCAAGCATCAATCCCGATTTTCTAAAAGGCCATTGTTAATTTGCTGTAAGCGGGATCACGTAAAGATAGGCCGCTTCGCTGCTAGGACGCTGCGCTTTGCTAAGGGTTATATACTCTTTCTCGTCATTCCCGCGAAAGCGGGAATCCACTGTAACATCAACATCTTTAGCCTACTTAGTTTTCAAAGACCTTAGATACTTAAAGCTGGATCCCCGCGTGCGCGAGGAAGACGACTTACAAGATAGGGCGAAGCCCGTCCTGTTTTTAATTTAAGCCAGTTCGGCTTTTTCTAAAATTTTGTCTAATATGGGTTTATTTGCATCGGGGAAATCGTAGCTAATAAGATCAGCTTGGTTTACCCACGCAATTTGTTGCCCCTCCAATCCCCGCGCTTCCCCCGAGAAATCGCTGACAGTGTGGATATCGAGCAATACTTGCTTATCGGGATAGTCATAGCTTAAGGCCATAAAAGGCTCACTTGAGGCGACATCGAGTGCCACTTCTTCTTTTAATTCGCGAATTAGGGCCTCTGTGACAGTTTCGCCCGATTCGACTTTACCTCCGGGAAACTCCCACTTCCCCCCTTGATGCAGGTGGTCCGGTCGTTTGGCCAGTAAAATCTGCTGGGCTGAATTGAGAATAATGCCAACGGCAACATGGATACGCTTAGTCATAATAAACTTCTACTGTTAGAGAGGGTTAACCGTGGTTATTCTTTAAAAAAGGTATCGTCATCGAAGCCAAATTCGTCCAAGGCCTCGGGATCGAATTCCGTCTTAACGGGGATAGCATGTTTTTCAGATGCCCAATCTCCGAGATCGATAAGTTTACAGCGTTCACTACAGAAAGGCTTAAATTTGGACTCTGGCTTCCATTCGACTGGCGTTTTGCAAATAGGGCAATTTACAGTTAAAGGCATAATGTGGATCCCGTGATTTACTGCTGGATAACGGATCAATGCGGTTAGTGTAAAGGCTTCAGGCGCAGGTCGCTAGTAAGAAATCGATGGATCTATCGGAGTGGCGTTGCTGATCGAATTGGACAAAGTGGATCGCATAGCGATTTTTATGTCCGCTAATGGTGGGATAACAACCTTGGGCGGCGTCAATTTTAACCCGAACTAAGGATAAAGCCTGGGCACTATCGCCTTGATAAAAACCGGCATGGGCGACAGCGTTATCATATTGTGCGGTGCTGCGGGTCAGTTGTAGCAGTAAGGTGATGGGCGTGAGCAAGGGCTCAAAGTGGGCAATCCAAGTGAGATAATCTTGCTGTCTTTCTTCCCACGGCTTAGACAGCCAAAAATGCAGTTGGGGAAGATCGAAGTTACAACAGGCGCCGGGCATGCCAAAACGTTGCCTCAGTGCGGATAAAAATCTGTCTTGTTTGAGTTGGCTACCACAGCGTTCAGGTTTTTGCAGGGGATCGCGAGCTTGCATGAGGGCGTCAATATAAAAGGCTATTTGCTCATTATCGACATGGTCGAGCTCTTGCCATTTGTAGAGTTGCAGTAGATTTCGTTCAATATCTTTTAAGACTTCATTGCGGTAATCGCAACGTTCCGATAATTCGCACAGGGAAAACAGAGGGTAAAAACATCTATGCTGGTGGTCGTGACTTAGATTGTTACGCAGCTGCTTATCGAGGTATTCGAGCCGTAAATAGCTGCGAATTTTCTCGTTTAATGGCTGTTCGTAAACTAAGTCAGTCATGGGCGTTATTTGTACCGGATAAGTGTAAATAGCGTTGGTGCAATGCTAGCACCTCTCGTTTTAAGGTTGATATCTCTCCCTGATTATCAATAATGTCGTCGGCTCTTGCGAGTTTTTCGCTGCGACTACATTGGCTATTAATGATGTTATTTACTTGAGATGCATCGACATTGTCCCGTTTTACGGTACGACTAATCTGCAAATCCGGTGAAATATCCACCACTAAAGTCCGATTGACTAACCTATCTAACCCATTCTCAAATAGCAAGGGCACAACCATAATTACGTATGGTGAAGTCGCATTTTCTACCTGTTTTTGCATTTCTTGGCGGATCATAGGGTGTAAGAGTTGATTCAACCATTCCCGCTCTGCATCATGGCTAAATATCCTTTGCCTAAGCTTGGCACGATCAAGACTACCCTCAGGGGTTAAAATATCCGCGCCAAAATGCGCCACAATAGCCTTAAGCCCATCCGAACCTGGGGCAACGACGTCCCTGGCAACGATATCTGCGTCGACCAGAGTAATACCTTCGGCGGCAAATAAGTTGGCTACTGTGGTTTTACCACTACCAATGCCACCTGTTAGACCAACAACAAATTTAGACATAACTCTCTCTTAAAAGTTAAGAAGGACGCTGCGCTGCTAGGGCGTCGCTACGCTCCTTCTAGAATCTAGAATCTAGAATCTAGAATCTAGAGCCTAGAATCTAGAGCCTAGAACCTAGAACCTATAAGGACAAAGTCCGCTCTATAGCGTACTTAAATACCAATCCACTATCGGTTGCCCCCATATCACTGCTATCCAACCAGCGGCGGCGATATAGGGGCCAAAGGGAATGGGATTACCAAGTTGATTGCGTTTAGTGACAATCATAGTGATCCCCACAACGGCGCCAACTAAGGATGAAAGCAGGATCACAAGGGGGAGCATTTGCCAGCCGAGCCATGCACCAAATACCGCTAGCAGTTTAAAGTCCCCATAACCCATGCCTTCCTTGCCTGTGAGTAACTTAAATAGCCAGAAAATAGACCATAAACTTAAATAGCCCGCTACAGCACCAATAATCGCATCGGTTGGGCTGGCAAAGGTGTGATTTAAATTGAGCAGCAATCCAAACCAGAGTAATGGCAGGGTTAATTGATCGGGCAGTAGCATTTCATCCAAATCGATACCCGTGAGGGCGATAAGCACAAAAGTTAGGATGCTGGCATAGATAAATTGCCAACTCGGGCCAAAATGCCAGGCCAAGGTCGCCACTAAAAGGCCTGTGATTAATTCAACAATAGGATAACGGCTTGAGATTGGGGCGTGGCAAGCGGCGCATTTGCCCTTAAGCATTAACCAACCTAATACGGGCAGATTATGCCAAGGCTTTATGGCGGTTTTGCACTTAGGGCAGGCAGAGCCCGGCACAACAAGGTTATATTTTTCGGGGTAGCTATCTATGGGTTTATTGAGCTTCTCGATACCGATTTGTGTAACTATATCGGCATGATATTCCTGTAAATATTGATTACATTCCTGTTGCCATTCGCGCTTCATCATCACCGGCAGTCGATGGATAACCACATTTAAAAAGCTGCCAATAGTCGCCGAAAAAATAAAGCTTAAGGTGATGAAAAGCCAAGGGCTCTGTTCAAAAGATTGGCCTAATAAAGTGATAAATTCAGTCATACTCTTACTTATAAGAAGTTATTTATGAGAAGTTGCTTATGTGAAGTTACAAAAAATACGAAAAAAGTAAAATGCTATGCGTACGGAACACTGAGTTCACGGATAACGGAACGCTGCGCTTACCGTAAGGGCAAAGCCCGTTCCGTCAACGGTGAGCCACGCAGTGGCATTCTAAAATCGCAAAGCTCTAGCCTACTACTTTACCTAATTGGAAGATAGGCAGATACATGCCCACAATTAGGCCACCTACGAGTGTGCCAATCACCACCATCATAATGGGCTCAATCAGACTCGATAGGCCATCGACCGCATCATCCACCTGCATCTCATAAATATTGGCGACCTTATTGAGCATATTATCGAGGGAGCCCGATTCTTCGCCTATCATCACCATTTGGATCAGCATATCGGGGAAAAGCCCCGTAGTGCGCATGGCGACGTTCATCTGCATCCCTGCCATTACTTCTTGGCGCACTTTCAGTAGTGCCTTACGGTAGACTGCATTGCCGGATGCACCCGCGGCGGATTCCATGCCATCGATAAGCGGCACCCCAGCCGCAAAGGTAGTAGCTAAGGTACGGGAAAATCGCGCCATAGCGGCTTTATGCAATATCTCGCCGATAACGGGGATTTTAAGCACCAGCTCATCGACCCTGTCCCTAACGGCCTGTGAGTTACGGTGGGCGCGCACAAATAACCAGATGCTGATGGCTATTGCGGCGAAGAAGATATACCAAGAGCTCTGTAAGAAGCGTGAGATACCAATAATCATCTGAGTAAAGGCGGGCAGTTCGGCGCCAAAACCGTTAAAAATCTCCTCAAATTGCGGCACCACAAAGAGTAATAAAAGCGTGGTCACTGCAATAGCTACAATCACAACTGCCGCGGGATAGAACATGGCTTTTTTAATTTTAGATTTTAACTGCTCGGCCTTTTCCCTATAGGTGGCAATACGATCGAATACCGCATCGAGTGAGCCCGAGTGCTCACCCGCCGCGACTAAGTCCACATAGAGATCATCGAAGTAGCGTCTATGGGGACGCAATGCATCCGATAGGGGAATACCCGATTGGATTTCCGAAAGGATAGTGCCTAGGAGTTCGCGCATTTTTAGTTTTTCATGGCCGCGGCCGAGCATTTCTATGGTGGTCACTAGGGGAACACCCGCCGCCAACATAGTGGCAATTTGGCGGGTGACCATAGCAATATCCATAGGTTTAATATCGGGATTATGGGTAAAGAATGGCGCGGATTTTTTACGTACCACCTTAGGGTTAACGCCCTGGGATTTAAGTTGGCTCTTAATTTCGGCAACTGTGGCGCCCTTTAGCTCACCGCCAGTTTTGGCGCCATCGCGGTTTACCCCTTTCCATTCAAAGGTATAAATTTTCGGTTGGCCTTTTTGCTCCGTCTTTTTGGCGCGGGGCTTTTTTACTGTTGTTGCCGTAGCCATAAATAATCCTGTTAGGTTGAAAAGCTAAGAAGGGCGCTGCGCTTACAGAACGGGCAGCGCCCTTACTGTGTTCGGAACGCTGCACTTACAGTATTATAGTATAAAGCTTATTTTAACGTTTTTCGGTGAGCGTAGCGTTCCGTATTCTGTTAGTCAGGCAGTGACGTTCTGTGATCGAGCCTTATTAAAAACTCGTCACTCGATTGACTTCGGCAATACTGGTTACGCCCTGTATCACTTTTAATAAGCCAGATTGGCGCAGATCGCGCATGCCCTGGGCCTTAGCTTGGGTGGCTATTTGCAGCGAGTTGCCGCCTTCCATAATAGTGCGGGCAATTTCATCGGACATTTTCATCACCTCATAAATCCCCACTCGGCCCTTATATCCACCGGAGCAATGCTCGCAGCCAACGGGTTTAAAGCTGGTAAAGCCTTGGGTAATTTGGGGCTCGCTAAAGCCTAAGCGCAGCAATTCATGTTCGGGAATATCCTCGGGCTGTTTACACTCGGGGCAGAGTCTACGGGCGAGGCGCTGGGCGATAATCAGATTGACTGAACTGGCGATATTATAGCCAGGCACACCCATATTGATTAAACGGGTTAAGGTTTCCGCGGCGGAGTTAGTATGTAGGGTCGATAATACTAAGTGTCCCGTTTGCGCCGCTTTAATGGCAATCTCGGCGGTTTCAAGGTCGCGAATCTCCCCCACCATAACCACATCTGGGTCTTGGCGTAAAAAGGAGCGCAGCGCCGAGGCAAAGGTGAGCCCCGCCTTTAAATTAATATGTACTTGGTTAACGCCTTCGAGGTTAATTTCCACCGGATCTTCGGCAGTGGAAATATTGCGCTCTTCGGTGTTGAGGATATTTAACCCAGTATAGAGGGAGACGGTTTTACCCGAACCCGTGGGGCCAGTGACTAAGATCATCCCCTGGGGTTTAGCCAGCATTTCTAGATAGAGTTTCTCTTGATCCGGCTCATAACCAAGCTTCTCAATCCCCAATTGTGCGGAGGAGGAGTCCAAGATCCGCATTACAATTTTTTCACCCCAGAGGGTGGGCAGGGTGCTAACCCGAAAGTCGATGGACTTAGTGCGGGAGAGCTTCATCTTAATCCGGCCATCCTGAGGCACGCGGCGCTCGGCAATATCGAGTTTTGACATCACCTTTAACCGCGCCGATAACCTGCCCGCTAGGCTAATTGGGGGCTCTGACACTTCATGTAAAATGCCATCGATACGAAAACGAATACGATAGCGCTTCTCATAGGGCTCAAAATGTAAGTCCGATGCGCCCTTGCGAATCGCATCGGTTAAGATTTTATTGATATAAATAACAATTGGGGCATCATCACTGCTATCCCCCGTGGGTTCCTCGTTGCGCCTATCGGTATCGGTGATTTCTATCCCCGCCAGCGCCGCCTCATCCATACCGCCTAAATCGAGGCCGGTAATATCCTCTTCGAGGATTTTTTCCAGCGCCTTGGCGAGTTTATCTTCCTCCACCAAAATGGCTTCGGCATGCAGGCCTGCGCTAAATTGAAAATCCTCCAGCGCGGCAATATTGGTGGGGTCTGAGGTGGCGATATATAACCGATTGCCGCGCTTAAACAGCGGCAGGCAGCGGTGCTTTTCAATCAGCTTTTTATTAATAAACTCTTCGGGGATGGCGCTAATATCGAATTCGGCTAAATCCAGCAACGGGGTGCCATATTCCTCATAGCACAGCTCGGCAATGGCGCGGGCCGAGACCAGCTTGCCCAGCACTAAGGTGCTGACTAGGGCTTGTTTCGTTTGACGGGATTTGGTAATGGCATTCGCCATCTGCTCTTCATTCAGCAGTCCTTTACGAATAAAAAGGGTCGACAGTCCCAAGTGAAGGCCCGCAGATGGCATGAAACGCTCCTATCCTTATAAGTTTATTCATAATAACGCTAAAGAACCTATTTGTCATATACAATAAAGTGCCGCGTAATGATAAAAAGTGAGTATCATCAGTGAGGTACATTTTGTGTATAAACAGAGCTTGTTACCGTCGTTCGCTTCTGTTGCTGACTTTTATCATTTGTCTATAAATGAATGTCTTGCAACAAAATGCTATTTAAATTTAATATAATTCAAAATAAAACATATAGTTATACCCTTCAAGCTTGTGTTGTCGCTCGCTCTGATAATTATAGTCACCGATACTATCAATGAGGATATTTAAATTGATATCTGCCCATAGCACTTCTCGAATAGTTTTGATGCTTTTTTTTGTTATATTTTTCATCGGTTCTATTCTTTCTGATTATGTCATTGGCATCTTTGGTGTGAGTAATTCTTACGATCTGAAACGTATACTGGTGATTGCATTTGTTATGGCTACTACGGTGTTTCTTTCGTGTGGAAGATCTGTTCAAGTTGTTATACCTTCCCGTTTTACCTGCGTGACACTGGGTACCATATTGATTTTCGGCATGATATCGGCTTTATATGGTCAGCATCCATTTTGGTCTATGCTCGAGTTAGCTAATTTTTTACTGCTTATCTGTTTGTTTTTTATATTGAGCTCCTGCATTGCCGTAATGGGAAGAGCCGAAGTTTTGCGATACTTTTTTGGTTTTGCGCTCTTTTTTACCTTATGTATTTGTGCAAAGTTTTTGCTATTTCTCCTTTTTCATTTTATTGACGCGAATCGACCCAATATACATTCCCTGCTGTATGGATTTATGAATGTCAGATTTTTCAATCAATTGCAGGTCGTATTGATGCCGTTGCTATGTTTGTCGTTTTATATGGAGGAACTAAAAAAATTCAGATATTGGGCTATGCTAGCATTTAGTTTTTTATGGTTGATATTGCTTCAATCTGAAGCCAGAGGGGCTGTGCTGGCGATTATGGTCTCTGTATCTTTAGTGTATTATTTTTTGCCTATTTCGGCGCGAAAAAATTTTATACGTCCACTATTAACCGCAATTGCTCTGGGAACCGGATTATGGTTAGTGCTGATTGTGATATTACCGCTGTTTATTTTTGACAATGATATTTGGCAGTTAAGGGTAGATAGTTCGGGTCGAATTGCGATGTGGCTGTATATATTGCAGGAAATACCACAGCGCATTTTTATGGGTTACGGCCCTATGGGTTTTGCATGGGCAGAAGGAAAACCACTCTTAAATGCTCACCCACATAATGCTCTATTGCAGTTTCTGTATGAATATGGAATAGGAGTATTTGTGGTTGTAACAGTTTGGTCTGTGCTTAAGTTAACAACCTTGTTTGGAAGGCTTAAACAAACACAAGGGGTTAATCCTAATACAGTGATTGTGTTTGCACTGTGCTCAGCATGGATTTATTCGTTGTTTGATGGAATGATTGTGATGCCATTATCGCAGGCGCTATTGGCGGTATTATTGGCTATCAATTGTCAGAATTATAAGGTTATTACAGTGCATACTCAGTGGCGGATTTTAGCAACGCTCGTAGTTTTATTGCTTGGTACTGTGTTAATTAGCAGCTTTGATCATCCAGAGCTTACTCAATCTATGTATCCCCGATTTTGGCTTACGGGTTTAGTAAAAAATTGATGGTCATTACTCTATTTAGTTGAGATTCAGTTAATAAAAAAGCCCCAATTAAGGGGCTTAGGTAAAGCATAATTTAACTGCCCGTACCTGCGCCTGCCGCGCATTGTGCATCATCAGCACCAGCTCCACTTGAAACCGCAACATAACTTACTGGTCCGTCTTGAGGTATCGTTGCCGTAACTATACATGTACCGTCATCAAACGCTAATGTACTATTGGTGTCCTGGGTTACAGTTCCAGTTAATTCTGTTACTGCGGCGATATCAGCGGTCAAAGAATCACAGCCAATACCTGTTTGAACACAAGCAACCCCTTTTTGGGCAAAACCAGCAACACCTTTCATTGCTGCACCACCGTGAGATGTTGCAATATAATCCCTATATGCAGGTAGTGCGATTGCGGCCAGAATACCGATAATGGCAACAACAATCATTAATTCGATTAAGGTAAAACCTTGAGCTTGCTTATTTAGCCCTTTATTTAAATGAAGACCTTTCATTTTATCTCTCCAGCTTACGTAGTAAGTTACTAATTTGTTTGATATATAACATCGCACTACTAGTGTTTTATCATCTATCTGTCTTGTAGCTATCGTATATCGCCACGTTTTTATGGTTTAACCTAAGCCTCTTTTACAAGCTAACTCTATACGACTGCTATCTATGTAAGTCTAAGCGCTTAGGGCTAATTAGCATGGTTAAAAGATACACCTTTCGGCAACCGTACCTTAAGTTGATCTATCGTTAGGGAAAGCTTACCGCTTTAGCTTCACCTACGATGAACCTTTACCTCCCCCTAAAGCCATTGCTGGACACTTTATCAGTCAATACCCTTAGGGTGACGCATCAAGCATATTTGAGGTCTCATTGTTGTGCCAACTTTCGATTGACATATTTTTGACACTCTCTTTACGCCATCCTTTGCTTCACCTTTGTATCATCCCCTGTATCAGCAGGCTTATACACTTATACATATACAAACGTGCAGATGGCATATGCTTGCCTTTGGTGAGGTTGGCCTATGGCCATCTCGCCTTTGTAAAAGTTAGTACAAAGTTAACTAAAATGAAACAACAATTTTATCGAAAACATGAATAAAATGATTATTTTGTCTAAAGAACTGGCAGCATACAGAATTCTGTTCTAACAAAAATTTGACATAGTCAATATAAGTGCTGCAAGTATGACTATTGCCAATATTTAGTCATTAATTTGTATGAGGAGAAGGATGTTAACGATAACGGATAACGGAACGTTCGCAGGCTCACTCACGGAACGCTGCGCTTACGGAATAAGGTTTACGGATGACGGAACGCTGTACTTACCGTAAGGGCGAAGCCCGTTCCGTTATCTGTGAGTCGCATAGCGACGTTCTGTTATCCTTGTTACATCCGTAAGTCACGTAGTGACATTCCGTAGCCGCAAAGCGGCGTTCCGAGTGCCGTAATCGCAGCGTCCTTTTTAGCCCTTTAACCGCATTGATAGATCGAGTGCGCGAACGTGCTTAGTGAGTGCGCCTACTGAGATATAATCGACGCCGGTTTTGGCAAACTCGGCCAAGGTGTCTAAGGTGACATTGCCCGAGACTTCGAGCTTGGCCCCCGCACCTTTGGCACGATACTGATTGTTAAGCGCAACGGCATCGACCATCATAGTGATATCAAAGTTATCTAACATGATGATATCTGTGCCAGAATCCAATGCTAATGCCAGCTCGCTTAAGGATTCAACCTCAACCTCGACGGGTTTATTGGGATATAGACTGCGGGCGGCATCCACCGCTTGACGGATCCCGCCAGAGGCCATGATGTGGTTTTCCTTAATTAAAAACGCATCATAGAGGCCTATCCGGTGATTTTTGCCGCCGCCACAGGTGACGGCATATTTTTGCGCTGTGCGTAGGCCGGGAATGGTTTTGCGGGTGTCGAGTAGGCGGGTATGGGTGCCTGCTAGTTTATCGACATAGTGCTTAGTTAATGTGGCCACGCCCGATAGGGTTTGAATAAAGTTCATGGCGGTACGTTCGCCAGTGAGAATCGTGCGGGCGGGGCCAGATAATTCACAGAGGACTTGATTGGGTAATACAAGATCACCATCATCGACATGCCAATGTAATGCGACTTCGGCACCTAATTGATTAAAGACTTGTTCCGCCCAAGCTTTGCCGCAGAAAACGCCTTCTTCGCGGGTAATAAGAGTCGCTTCGGCATATTTATCGGCGGGGATCAGCAGGGCGGTGATATCGCCGTAGGCAATGGCTTTGGTATGCTCGTTAATCTCGGTGCCGCCTAGGTCTTCGGCGAGGGCGGTTTTTACGGCGTGGCGAATATCGTTTTCTAACATGATTGGGATCCTTGCACTTGTACGTCGGGCGAGTGGGCATGACTTAAATTGCCTGCTTGCGTATGAAGTAAGGTTATCAAAAAGCTAAGAAGGGCGCTACGTTGCAAGGGCGATGACAGAACGGCGCTTCGCGACTCACAGATAACGGAACGGGCTTCGCCCTTACGGTAGCGAAGCGTGCTGTGAGTGAGCTTGCGAACGTTCTGTTATCTGTAAACCTTTTCTGCTTCAAGGAGTAAACATGAGTTTTGAGTTTGGCTGGTACAGCGGTGCCAGGCGTAGTGAGTCGCCACACTTTAATCAGCGTCCTTTGGGGGAAGTGAGTTTGTTGGTGATCCACAATATCAGCTTACCGGCGGGATGTTTTGGTTTACCTTATATTGATCAATTGTTTAAAGGGTGTTTAGATACCCAAGCCGATGACAGTTTTGCCGATTTAGCTGGGTTGCAGGTTTCGGCGCACTTTTTAATCCGCCGCGATGGTGAATGTGTGCAATATGTGAGCTGTAGTGATAGGGCTTGGCATGCTGGAGTTTCCCGCTATGGTGAACGGGAAAATTGCAACGATTTCTCTATTGGTATTGAGCTTGAGGGGACAGATACTGAGCCTTACGCTGATGCCCAATATGCACGCTTAGTTGAGTTAACGCAGGCATTATTGATTGAATATCCATCATTAAGTGCGGAGCGGATTGTAGGTCATTGTGATATTGCACCTATGCGTAAAACAGATCCCGGCCAAAGCTTTGATTGGAAAAGGTATTTAGAAACGCTGCGCGGCTTACGGATTTCACAGGGATAACAGAACGTCGCTACGCGACTTACGGATAACGGAACGGGCTTCGCCCTTACGGTAAGCGCAGTGTTCTGTGAGTGAGCTTGCGAACGTTCCGTCATCCGTAAACGTTAATCGGTAAGCGCAGCGTTCCGTGATCCGTAACCATTTTTACAAGGAGTACGACCGATGGCATTGTTTTCATTGTTAATTGCTATTTTAGTGGAGCGACTTAAGCTGCTGCCGGCATCGTGGCAATGTGATCGATTATTGCAGTCCTATCAGTCGACATTTTTTGGTGATAAAGCCTCTTTAACAGCGCCTATGGTGGTTCTTGCGTTAATTTTGCCCGCCTTGGTGGTGTACGTTTTATGCTGGTTAGCCTCGGGGATGTTTTGGGGATTGCTGAGTTTAGCTTTGTGGGTGTTAGTCGCTATTATTTGTTTTAACCATCAAAAGCAGCGGGATATCTTTAAAAAATACATGCAGGCGGCGTGTCGCTCCGATGTGCAAGCCTGCTATCACTTTGCGGCGGAGCTTGATTGCAGTGAGTGTTTAGATGCGGTATCTGAGCGGGATTTAGGCGCTAAGGTGGGCCAGAGTGTGGCTTGGATTAACTACCGCTACTACGGCGCTGTGGCGCTGTTTTTGATTTTCTTAGGCCCTGTGGGAGCCATGCTCTATTGCACTGCGCGTTTTTATGCCGAAGAGAATGCGCGCAAGTCTTTGAATTTACCGCTGGTGAGTGATGTGGTTGCCGTTTTAGATTGGTTACCTAGCCGAATATTCGCCTTTGGTTATGCCCTAAGTGGACAGTTTAGTGAAGGGCTGGCGGCGTGGCGCAGTAGTGCGTTAAGTTTCAATACCAGCGCCAGAACTATTGTGGTTGAAACGGCATTGGCGGCGCAGCCTTTACCCGAGGAGTCAACTGCACCTATTTGTGTACAATCAACTTTGGCATTATTAGTATTGAGTAAACGT
Source organism: Shewanella sp. KJ2020 (assembly GCF_024197625.1). NCBI lineage: Bacteria > Pseudomonadati > Pseudomonadota > Gammaproteobacteria > Alteromonadales > Shewanellaceae > Shewanella > Shewanella sp. KJ2020. The sequence goes on from NZ_JAKUKD010000028.1 coordinate 105,207, forward strand.
AACTTTACATTGATAGTGGCGATACTTTCATTGCTGACTATCTTTGGATTGGTGAGTTAACTCCTGATGGATGACAGAACGTCGCTACGCGACTTACGGATAACGGAATGTGCTCCGCCCTTACGGTAAGCTCAGCGTTCCGTGAGTGAGCTTGCGAACGCTCCGTTATCCGTAAACCTTATTCTGTCCTGCTGTTAAATGGTCTGACCCCATTGTGGCGTTTTTCGGCTATGCTCTCACAGCGTGGGTGTGGCTGAAAAAGATCACTGCTTTTGAACAAGATCTCCTTTTTAGGTTGATTTTCAATCTGGACATCAAAAGTCTGATTTGATAAAGTGCGCTCACTCATAAAAATTGGTAAGACCAATTTACAACGGAGCTGAGCGCCTAATGGCCTATAGTAAAATTAATCAGCCAAAAATTTCTGACGTGATCATGGCGCAATTAGAGCGGATGATCCTAGAGGGCAGTTTACAGCCCGGGCAGAAGTTGCCGCCTGAACGCGAGCTGGCTATCCAGTTTGAAGTGTCTCGACCTTCTTTGCGCGAAGCGATTCAAAAGCTTGAGGCGAAAGGGTTATTAATGCGCCGCCAAGGTGGTGGCACTTATGTCAAAGAGCAACTCTGGCAGACTCTTGCCGATCCTATCGTTGAGTTAATGAATGCCGATCCGGAGAGTCAATATGACTTGCTGGAGTTCCGTCATGCTACCGAAGGTATGATGGCCTACTTTGCCGCGCTACGTGGCACAGACGCCGATATGCAAAATATCAAGCGAATGATCCTCGAGGTGGAAGCCGCCACCAGTATCGAACAAAAAGCCGCCGCCATTGTGCGCTTTTACCGTGCCGTTGCCGAAGCGTCACACAACGTGGCTATGTTACACCTCGTACTCAGTTTAACCCCTGTGCTGCATCAAAATGTGGCGCAAAATCTGGAGCTTTTAAGCCGCCGCGAAGAAGCTTCTACTATGGCGAATGATCACAGACGGGCCTTGCTCGCTGCTATCGTTCGCCGTGATCCCGACGCCGCCAGAGAAGCCTCGAATGAACATTTAAGTTACATCGAAGAGGTGATGTTATCTGTGCGGGAAGAAGATAGCCGGTTGCAGCGAAGCTTGCGCCGCTTAAAGAGTGGCGCTTAAGTTTCCGTGATTTAGCCTTAGCTAAGTCGGAATTTGCCGCAAACACCATTCATTATCATGTATATAGAGAAGGACAGTGTCATGTCTGAAGATATGCTACAAGACGTAGATCCGTTAGAGACTCAGGAATGGGTTGATGCCCTGCAAGCCGTGTTGGAACAGGAAGGCCCAGAACGCGCCCATTTTTTATTAGAGAAGCTGATCGATAAAGCGCGTCGTAATGGCACACACTTGCCTTACACTGCGACGACCGCTTATTTAAACACTATCCCAGCGGGCCAAGAGCCACACATGCCTGGCAACCAAGAGATGGAACGTCGCATTCGCGCCATCATCCGTTGGAACGCCTTAGCTATGGTGTTGCGCGGTTCTAAGAAAGATTTAGAACTTGGCGGCCATATTTCCAGTTTCGCCTCAAGCGCGACTATCTATGACGTATGTTTTAACCACTTCTTCCGCGCACCGAATGAAAAAGACGGTGGCGATTTAGTGTATTTCCAAGGCCATATCGCCCCTGGCATTTATGCGCGCTCATTCTTGGAAGGCCGTTTAAGCGAAGAGCAACTGGCTAACTTCCGTCAAGAAGTGGATGGCAAAGGTTTATCTTCATACCCACATCCAAAACTGATGCCGGATTACTGGCAATTCCCAACGGTTTCTATGGGCTTAGGTCCAATCCAAGCGATTTATCAGGCCCGCTTCCTGAAATATCTGACTGACCGTGGTCTGAAGGATTGTTCGGCGCAAACTGTTTACTGTTTCCTGGGTGACGGCGAGTGTGACGAGCCTGAAGCCTTAGGTGCGATTGGTTTAGCGGCCCGTGAAGAATTAGATAACTTAGTGTTCATCGTTAACTGTAACTTACAGCGTCTCGATGGCCCTGTACGTGGTAACGGTAAGATCATCCAAGAACTGGAAGGCGAATTCCGCGGCGCAGGCTGGGAAGTTGTTAAAGTGATTTGGGGTCGTTACTGGGATCCATTATTGGCCCGTGACACTAGCGGCAAGTTATTGCAGTTAATGGAAGAAACCGTAGACGGCGAATACCAAAACTGTAAAGCCAAAGGTGGCGCTTATACTCGCGAACACTTCTTCGGTAAGTATCCAGAAACCGCCGAAATGGTGGCGAATATGTCAGATGATGACATTTGGCGCTTAAACCGTGGCGGTCATGATCCGGTTAAAGTGTACGCAGCTTTAGATCACGCACAAAAAACCAAAGGTCGCCCAACGGTGATTTTAGCTAAAACCGTAAAAGGTTACGGCTTAGGTGATGCGGGTGAAGGTAAAAACATCGCCCACAACGTGAAGAAAATGGGTATCGAGTCTATCCGTTACTTCCGCGACCGCTTCAATATCCCAATTCCTGATGACCAATTAGAAGATTTACCTTTCTATCACCCAGGTCCAGATTCGGAAGAAGTGAAGTACATGATGAGCCGTCGTGAAGCGCTGCATGGTAGCGTGCCACAACGTCGTCAAAAGTTCAGCGAAGAGCTGGAAATTCCGTCACTGAAGATTTTCGATTCGATTTTAGCGGGCTCTAACGGCCGTGAAATTTCATCGACCATGGCGTTTGTTCGCGTACTGACAGCACTGCTAAAAGACAAAAAAATTGGCAAAAACATTGTGCCAATCATTCCTGACGAAGCCCGTACCTTCGGTATGGAAGGTCTGTTCCGCCAAGTGGGTATTTATGCTCACGAAGGCCAAAAATACGTACCGCAAGACTCTGACCAAGTGGCTTACTACCGTGAGGACAAGTCAGGCCAAGTACTGCAGGAAGGGATTAACGAACTGGGTGCTATGTCATCTTGGGTATCGGCTGCGACCAGCTACTCAGTGAACGATGTGCCTATGATCCCATTCTACATCTACTACTCAATGTTCGGTTTCCAACGTATTGGCGACATGGCGTGGGCAGCGGGTGATATGCGTGCGCGCGGCTTCTTAGTCGGTGGTACATCTGGCCGTACAACCCTGAACGGTGAAGGTCTACAGCATCAAGATGGTCATAGCCACGTATTGGCGAATACTATCCCTAACTGCATTACTTATGACCCAACCTACGGCTACGAAATCGCCGTTGTGGTGCAAGATGGTATCCGTCGTATGTACGGCGAAAACCAAGAAGATATCTTCTACTACTTGACCACAATGAACGAAAACTACGTTCAGCCAGAAATGCCAGAAGGTGCGGAAGTGGGTATCGTTAAAGGTATCTACAAGCTGGAAACCGTCTCTGGTTCGGGTAAAGGCAAGGTTCAGTTAATGAGCTGTGGCACTATCCTGGAACAAGCCCGTAAAGCGGCGCAGGCACTGGCAAAAGATTTTGGTATCACTGCCGACGTATTTAGCGTAACCAGCTTCAACGAACTGACTCGCGATGGTCAAGCCGCTGAACGTTGGAACATGCTGCACCCAACCGAAACGCCAAAACAAGCCTATATCAGCCAGGTTATCTCAAGTGATGCACCTGCGATTGCGGCCACTGACTATATGAAGGTTTATGGCGAACAGTTACGTGCTTACATGCCAACCGATTACAAAGTGTTAGGTACTGACGGTTTCGGTCGCTCAGACAGCCGCGACAATCTACGTCACCACTTCGAAGTGGACGCTAAGTTTATCGTGATTGCGGCACTGAAATCTCTGGTTGATCGTAAAGAGCTGCCTGTCGATGTGTTAGCAAAAGCCATTAAAGAATATGGTATCGACGCTGACAAGATCAATCCACAGTACGCGTAAGAGGCAATAAAAATGGCTGAATTAAAAGAAGTTTTTGTTCCTGATATCGGCGGCGATGAAGTGCAAGTGATCGAAATCTGTGCCGCTGTGGGTGATACCCTCGCGGCCGATGACTCGATTATTACCGTCGAAAGCGACAAGGCGACTATGGATATTCCAGCGCCTTTCGCTGGTGTGTTAGCCGAGTTGAAAGTGGCTGTGGGCGATAAAGTCTCTGAAGGTACTTTGATTGCTATGATGCAGGCAGCGGGCGCGGCAGCTGCCGCTCCTGCTCCAGTTGCTGCACCCGCTCAGGCGGCACCAGCATCTGCACCGGTTCAAGCGGCTCCAGCCCCTGTGGCTGCTGCTCCTGCTACGGGTGCAACCAAAGTGGTTGAAGTCACTGTGCCAGATATCGGTGGTGATACCGATGTATCGGTTATCGAAGTCCTAGTTGCCGTTGGCGATAAGATTGAGGTTGACGCTGGCCTTATCACGCTAGAAACCGATAAAGCGACTATGGACGTACCTTCACCTTTCGCGGGTGTGGTAAAAGAAGTCAAAGTAGCTGTGGGTGACAAGGTTTCCCAAGGCTCTTTAGTGGTTATGCTCGAAGTGGGCGGCGCAGCTCCTGCTGCAGCTCCACAAGCAAGCGCTCCAGCAGCGTCAGCTCCTGTAGCTCAAGCGGCTCCTGCGGTGGCTGTTGCTCCAGTAGCCGCTGCAGCACCAGTGGTTGCCGTTAAAGAAATCCAAGTGCCAGATATTGGCGATGCTAGCAATGTCGATGTGATCGAAGTGCTAGTGTCAGTCGGCGATATGATCACCGCCGACCAAGGTTTGATCACCCTTGAAACGGATAAAGCGACTATGGAAGTGCCAGCGCCATTCGCCGGTAAACTGCTGTCGTTAACCGTTAAAGTGGGTGATAAGGTTTCTCAAGGTAGCGTGATTGCCACAGTTGAAACTATTGCTGCTGGAGCCGCAGCGCCTGCGCCAGTTGCTCAAGCGCCAGCAGTGCAAGAAGTGGCACCCGTTGCAGCTCAAGCACCAGCAAGCCGTCCTCCAGTACCCCATCACCCAAGCGCAGGTGCGCCTGTGTCTACCGGTGCGGTACATGCATCCCCTGCGGTACGCCGTTTAGCCCGTGAATTTGGTGTGGATCTCACCCAAGTTACTGGTTCTGGCCGTAAAGGTCGTATCATGAAAGAAGACGTGCAGGCGTATGTGAAATACGAACTATCGCGTCCGAAAGCGACGGCGGCAACGTCAGTCGGCGCTGGCAATGGCGGTGGTCTGCAAGTGATTGCAGCGCCGAAAGTGGACTTTAGCAAGTTTGGTGAAGTGGAAGAGATTCCATTAAGCCGTATCCAGAAGATTTCTGGCCCTAACCTGCACCGCAACTGGGTAACTATCCCCCACGTGACTCAGTTCGATGAAGCTGATATCACTGAAATGGAAGAGTTCCGTAAGCAGCAAAACGATGCGGCGGCGAAGAAAAAAGCCGATTATAAGATCACTCCGCTGGTCTTTATGATGAAAGCCGTGGCGAAAACGCTGCAACAGTTCCCAGTGTTCAACTCGAGCTTAAGCTCGGATGGCGAATCACTGATCCAGAAGAAGTATTTCCATATCGGTGTGGCGGTTGATACGCCAAACGGTTTGGTTGTGCCAGTGGTGCGTGATGTGGATAAAAAAGGCATTATTGAGTTATCCCGTGAACTCGCCGATATCTCTATCCGTGCTCGCGATGGCAAGCTGAAATCCGCCGATATGCAGGGTAGCTGTTTCACCATTTCAAGTTTAGGTGGCATCGGCGGTACGGCGTTTACGCCAATCGTTAACTACCCAGACGTGGCGATTTTAGGTGTGTCTAAATCTGAAATTAAGCCTAAGTGGAATGGTAAAGAGTTCGAGCCTAAATTGATGTTGCCACTGTCGCTATCTTACGATCACCGGGTGATCGATGGTGCAATGGCTGCACGCTTTAGTGTGACGCTGTCAGGAATTCTGTCCGATATTCGTACTTTGATTCTGTAAGCATATAAGGCTGCTCATCTTGAGCAGCCTTTTGTTTATTGTGATCAGTATCAAACACAGGTTAAAATGCGCCCACCTTACGCGCTAGCGCATTTTCGGTTGGCAGGATTGGTCTCCTCCAACGGATTGAATGAGAATTAGAGGAAAACATGAGTAACGAAATCAAAACTCAGGTAGTGGTATTAGGAGCAGGCCCAGCAGGTTATTCTGCGGCTTTCCGTGCGGCGGACTTAGGTCTTCAAACCGTTATCGTTGAACGTTTTAGCACTTTAGGTGGTGTGTGTCTTAACGTGGGTTGTATCCCATCTAAAGCACTGTTACACGTCGCTAAAGTTATCGAAGAAGCCAAAGCCGTTGCTGCACACGGTGTGGTGTTCGGTGAGCCAACTATCGATTTAGATAAGTTACGTGGCTTTAAAGAAAAAGTGATCAGCCAATTGACTGGCGGCTTGGGCGGTATGTCCAAGATGCGTAAAGTGAACGTGGTTAACGGTTTCGGTAAATTCACTGGCCCTAACACACTGGAAGTCACTGCTGAAGACGGCACTGTGACTGTCGTTCAGTTCGAGCAAGCGATCATCGCTGCCGGTTCTCGCCCAATCAAACTGCCATTTATTCCCCATGAAGATCCACGTATTTGGGATTCGACCGACGCATTAGAACTGAAAGAAGTTCCTGGTAAGTTGTTAGTGATGGGCGGCGGTATTATCGGTTTAGAAATGGGTACTGTGTATTCATCTTTAGGCAGTGAAATCGACGTGGTTGAAATGTTCGACCAAGTGATCCCTGCTGCTGATAAAGATGTGGTTCGCGTATTCACTAAGCAAATCAAGAAGAAATTCAACCTGATCCTCGAAACTAAAGTCACAGCGGTTGAAGCCCGTGAAGACGGTATCTATGTTTCTATGGAAGGTAAGAGCGCGCCAGCTGAACCAGTACGTTACGATGCGGTATTAGTCGCCATCGGCCGTACGCCAAATGGTAAGCTGATCGACGCCGACAAAGCCGGCGTTAAGATTGATGAGCGTGGTTTCATCAACGTAGACAAGCAATTACGTACTAACGTACCGCACATCTACGCTATCGGTGACATCGTTGGTCAACCAATGTTGGCTCACAAAGGCGTGCACGAAGGCCACGTAGCGGCCGAAGTTATCGCTGGCATGAAGCACTACTTCGATCCAAAAGTCATCCCATCAATCGCTTACACAGACCCTGAAGTGGCCTGGGTTGGTTTAACTGAGAAAGAAGCGAAAGAGCAAGGTATTGCTTATGAAACCGCGACTTTCCCATGGGCAGCAAGTGGCCGTGCTATCGCTTCAGATTGTAGCGAAGGTATGACTAAACTGATTTTCGATAAAGACACTCACCGCGTAATCGGTGGTGCAATTGTTGGTGTGAACGGTGGCGAACTGTTAGGCGAAATTGGCCTAGCGATTGAAATGGGTTGTGATGCTGAAGATTTAGCATTAACTATCCACGCTCACCCAACGCTGCACGAGTCAGTAGGCCTAGCGGCTGAAATGTACGAAGGTTCTATTACCGATTTGCCAAACCCAAAGGCAAAGAAAAAGTAATTTAGCAGTCGATTGAAAAAGCGCTCATTTGAGCGCTTTTTTATTGCTTCGCGGAAAATGTAACTTTAATGTAAACAAGCGAGTGAATTGATAAGACTGAACTGCTAGAGTAAGAATACGGTACGAAGTAAGTCGTCAAATGAAAATAATAATAACTAGAACACTTCTGACATGTTTCATCCTTTTGTTTACTAGCCTAAATATAGTTTGGGCCAGTGGCTTAGTGCAGCGTGTCTTTACCGATAGGGATGGGCTCGAAGCGACCAGTATTCGGGCATTAACCCAAGATGATTACGGCTATGTCTGGGCGGCGACCGAGCAGGGCCTGTATCGGGTCAGTAATGCTAAGGTGCGGCGTATCGATAAAATTGGTACTGAGTCGCGCCTTACGGATGATTTTCTGACCGCAGTCGTCAATGTTGATCAGGACAGATTGCTGGTGAGTACAGGTGCGGCGACTTTCCTCTACGATATAGCCAAAAATCAATTTACCCCCTTAGGCTCGGCAGATTTGTTTCCCCATTTTCCCGGTGGAGCACTTATCTCTGCGGCCAGAATGGATCAGCAAACATGGCGATTATTGATTGATAATGGCCAGATTTATGAGTTTTCCCCTTCTAAGTCCACTCTACAACTTATCACTCAATTACCCGTTAATCGCGACCTTCCTTGGCGTAAGTTATTACTTATGCCTAATGGGCAAATGCTGGTGGCGGGGCAGTTGCAACTCGTGCTCCTAGATAACAAGGGCGAGCGGCTGTTCGAATACCCTTGGACCGAATCTATGGGCAATATTCTTGATATGTTAAAGGATTCGCAGCAGCGTATTTGGGTTGCGACGGCTCTTGGGGTCTACCAGCTTGAGCCAAGATCCCGCCAAGTTATCCCTATTGCCGAATTACCCGGTGGGAGCACGGCAATCGCTGAAGATCCTAATGGGGATCTCTGGTTTACCAGTCGGGTGGGCTTACTGAAATGGTCGCCAGAGACGCGGCAGATTGAAAATTATCAGCAGGAGTTAAAGGCCGGGGCCAATATGGAAACCCTCAAGGCCATGTTGTTCGATAATTCGGGGTTAATGTGGGTGGGTGGCTCTGGCGATGGCTTAGCACTCTTAGCCTCAAAGCCAGATTTTATTCTCGATACTTTTACAGCGGATAAACCCTATGCATTGAGTGATGCTATGACTTGGTCTGTGTATGCGACCGATGAAGGTCTTTGGCTCGGCTCTTCAAGTTTAACATTTATTGCTAAGGGAAGTGATAAAGCGCTTGAGGTCCCGATTGAAGGCTTAAACTCCCATGAGAGCATTTACGATCTAAATGAATTTGAAGATCGCTATCTGCTGGTTTCGAGCACCAGTGGCCTCTTTGTGGTCGATAAGCGCACGTTGCAAGGCAGCAGTTTTGCTCAGTGGGTTGGTGGCAAAGATGAGTTCAAAAATAAAGTCATTTACGGTACCTATATTGACCCCCACCTTAAGGGGCGAGTTTGGATTGCCACCTCGACCGGGCTCTATTTTTGGGCATCTGGCTTGAAGGAGCCACAACCTTTTGACATAGATAGATCCATTAGTGATGGCCCCAAACGGCCCGCTATACGCAAGCTCTACCGCGCATCCGATGGTAAGTTATGGGTCGGCGGAAAAAAAGTCTTTGGCTATATCGATGGTCAAAATGAGTTCCATAATCAAATGGGCTTATTTAGTGCCTTAGCTTCAACGCCGACTGTGAGTCATTTGGAAGAAATGTCACCTGGGGTGATGTGGTTTGGTACCTATGAAAAAGGCTTATTCGAATACCGCGAGCAGACGGGGCAGTTAACCTCTTTAACCACCCAGTGGCAGGTCAATTGCAGCTCAGTATTTTTTATTCAAAAGACTGAGAATGCTCATTTAATCGCCTGTGCCGATTCTCTTATTCGCCAAGATAAACAGACCGGGAGTATTGCGGTATTTAATCAGCTAGACGGTTTTATTTCCGATGAGATGAATGAGGGAGCTTATTTTTATTCTCCCAGTTCAGGACTTTATTTAGGCACACCCGACGGGGTGATGCACTTGGATGTGGATAAGCTGGCTAACCGTATTACCGATGACCATGTAATGCTCGAGTCCGTTTCCGTTTATTACGATAGCGCTACTGAAGTGTCGCTTCTGCCAAAGCCGATGACAACCATTAAGCCCGACGCCAATATGGTGAGTTTGCAGATCACCAATTTGGATTATCTTGATGATTCTCCAATTCAATTTAAGTACCGGTTACGTTATCAAGGCGAAGAAGGCCATTATGTCTTGCTGCAAGGCGAGTCACAGATCAACCTCTCAGGCCTAGCTGCGGGGCAGTATGTTTTAGAGATCCTGAGCCAAGTTAATGGTGTATGGTCCGATAAACCCTTTTCCTATCCCTTTTCGGTCGAGCAACATTGGTGGCTAACGCAAGGATTTAAAGGTGTGTTGCTGCTGATTTTTTCTATTGTGGCCTTGAGTTTGGCTTGGTATAGGCAACGGCAAGTCAGAACTTTTATGAATATGAACCAAGCGCTTACCGAGAGCGATGAGCGCCTTAGGCAGGCGCTGCGCGGCAGTGACTCTGATCTGTGGCAGTGGCGTAAAGATACCCAGTGTTTTTATCTCGATAATCGTGGTGCAGTGCTGGGCACCCATGCCAATGAAATCGTGGTCTCACTCGAGGATCTCCCCGTGCATCCACAGGATAAAAAGCAGGCGGTAGAGAAGTGGAACAGTATGCTGACAGGTGAGCAGGACCGTTTCGAGGCTGAATATCGTTACCAGCGTAAAGATGGAAATTGGGGCTGGTTAAGGGTGCGTGGGCGTCCAGTGGCCCGTCATAGGCAAACCCATGAAATAGAGCGCGTTGCCGGTATTTACAGTGATATCACAGTCCAGCGTAAGCTTGAAGATGAAGTGAACTTGCTTGCACAAGCCTTTGAAAATACGTCGGAAGGAGTATTGGTTTTAGATGCCGATGAAAATATTCGCGTGGCCAACCATGCTGCGCAGCATATTATCGGCACCGAACAAACGGATTTAATTGGGCAATCATTTTCCCAATTTGTGCAAATGAAGGATGGCCTCTCTACTGAAGTGGCTCAGTTACTTGGGCAAGATACCTCTTGGACGGGGGAGCGGGAATTAATGGGGCAGAATGGATTGCTGTACCCCGTATGGCTCAACGTATCGGTGATGCGTTCGGCAAATGAAGATGTAATTCATTATGTCATTGTATTTTCGGATATTACCGAGCGAAAACGCACCGAAGCCGATTTGCGGCGATTGGCAAATTATGATGTGCTGACGGGATTATCCAATCGATCTTTGTTTTCGAGCCGTTTGTTACAGTCGATACAGGTGGCACAGGAAACGGGTGATAAGCTCGCATTATTATTCCTCGACCTCGATAGATTTAAACATGTTAATGATTCCTATGGACATAGCATGGGGGATGCCTTGCTGGTGGAGGCCTCTAATCGTCTTCAATCATGCATAGGGAGTGAGCATTTACTCTGTCGATTTGGCGGCGATGAGTTTGTTATCCTATTGAAAAACGCGAATAGTTTAGATGAGATCAATCATTTGGCAGAGCGGCTGTTAGACCAAATAAAGGCTCCCTTTAAACTGTTTGGCCGTGAGTTTTATATTTCGACTAGCATAGGGATCAGTATTTGGCCCGACGATGCGGTGCAGCCCGAGGCCTTTATCAAGAACGCCGACCTCGCTATGTACCACGCCAAGGAGGAAGGACGGGGTAATTTTAAATACTATTCATCGGAGCGTAATACCCAGGCGCTATACCATTTACGCCTAGAGGCCGATCTACGTAAAGCCATAGAACGGGAAGAGTTTGAACTCTACTATCAACCACAAATTGATATTCTACGTGGTGATCGGTTTATTGGAATGGAAGCCTTGATCCGTTGGCGTCATCCGAAGGAAGGATTTATTCGCCCCGATATTTTCATTAAGGTGGCCGAAGCCTGTGGTTTGATTGTGGAGATCGATCGCTGGGTGTTACGTCAAGCCTGTGTGCAGGGCGCTAAATGGGCGAAGACTTACGCTGAACCATTCAAGTTATCGGTCAATATTTCGGCAATTCATTTCCGTCAACTCGATTTTATCGAGGGCGTAAAACAAATACTTGCAGAAACTCAGATGCCAACCTCATACCTAGGGCTTGAAATTACCGAAGGGGTATTGATGAAAGAGTTGCAGGTGGCAAAGAGTCATTTAACGCAATTAAAATCCCTCGGTATCGAAGTTGCCATCGATGACTTTGGTACTGGTTATTCTTCTCTGGCCTATTTGCGCCATTTTGACGTGAATACCTTAAAAATTGATCGTTCATTTTTAATTGATATAGCGACTAACTCCGCCGATCAGGCCATTGTCAGCAGTATTATTGAATTAGCACGTAACCTAAAACTGAATGTGGTTGCCGAAGGGATTGAGACAGTGGAACAGTTGGAGCAGGTCTTTAGTCGAGGTTGTTATATTATCCAAGGTTACTATTTTGCTAAACCTATGTCGGCCACTGACTTTGAACAATATTTAGTAACAGATGATCAAATTGAGTCGATTTAGATAAAATATGACTGACGGTTAAATACCTAAGTTTGTTAATATAACTCGAATTTTTATCCTATAAAAAGTAGCCCATTATGATGCGTAAAATACTCGCTTCTTTCTTTTTATGTTTGTTCCTCACTCCTCTAATTGCGGCCGAACGGCCTAAAATTGGACTAGTACTCAGCGGTGGTGGTGCTAAGGGGGCTGCCCACGTAGGGGTGCTCAAAATATTAGAAGAACACCATATTCCGGTCGATTACATTGCAGGTACCAGTATCGGCGCCTATGTCGCTGGTATGTACTCACTGGGTTACAGCGCGAGTGAAGTCGAAGCCATTATGATGGGTGTCAATTGGGACAGTGGCTACTCGGATACCATCCCACGTAATGTGTTGAGCTACAGGGATAAACAACTAAGAGATCGCTACAATATTCCGCTGAACATTGGCTACAACCAAGGCGAAGTGAGGGCGCCTAGTGGTTTATTGCGTGGCCAGACCATGTCGCAGCTATTGCGACAATCAACGGATTTAGTGAGTCAGTTTGGTGATTTTGATGATTTAGCTATTCCCTACCGAGCGGTGGCGACTGACTTAGAAACCAGCTTACCAGTAGTTATTAACCACGGCAGTATAGTTAAGGCGATGCAGGCCTCTGCCACTGTACCAGGTGCGCTGCAACCTACGCAAATTGATGGAAAATTACTCGTCGATGGTGGGATTGCCAACAATATGCCCATAGATGTGGTTAAAGCTATGGGCGCCGATATCATTATTGCCGTCGATATTGGCTCTCCTCTGGTAAAAAAAGACAAATTAGACAGTACCATAGCGGTACTAGATCAACTGTCCAACTTTCTGACCAATGCCAGTACAGCCAAGCAAAAGGAGCTGCTGACAGAGAATGATGTGCTGATCCGCCCGGCGATCGATGCCTTAAGTACCACAGATTTTACTATCATGCCGCAGGCATTAATCTTAGGTAAAGAAGCCGCCAACAACCAGCTCGATAAGCTGAGCAGCATGAGCGTGAGTCCTGAGGAATATGCTGCCTACGTTGCAGCCAAACAAGCTAAGGGCAAAGTGCTTATCGCCGATGTGAGCCATCCTATTCAGGAGATTGTGTTCGATAACCAATCTAAGGTGAGCCTCAATCTATTGAAGGAAACCTTAGAGCTTAAAGAAGGGCAATCGGTCACTAAAGATGAGTTGAACGAAGCATTAAAACGCATTTACTCCCTTAACAAATTTGAGCGTGTCGATGCCGAATTTGTTGATGGTGGAGACGGTCGCATACTCACTGTGACCACTAAAGCAAAATCCTGGGGACCTAATTATTTCCAACTGGGCTTTAATTGGGAGGATGACTTTAGTGACAATTCGGATATCACCTTCGATATGGCCTACACTATGACGGATCTCACCCGCAACGGCGGCGAATGGCGTAATGAAGTTAAGCTCGGGTTTGAAAAATTATTTGGTACTGAGTTTTACCAACCTTTAGATAGGGATCAAGAGTTTTATACCCGTGCGCGTTATCAGTATGATACAGAAGGCTGGGATCTATATGACAATAATAATCGTGTCTTCGATTTCGATAAGAGAACCCATACCGTCGAGCTAGGTATAGGGTATAACTTTATCCTACAGGGCATTATTGAACTTGGTCTGGTGGGTGAGAAAGGCTCAATCGTTAACGATGCTTGGCTCACTGAGGATTTAGATTTTGACTCCTACGGCGCCTATTTCAAATTTGGCTATGACAGTTTAGATAGCATCAGTTTCCCCACCTCGGGTAATCGCATCACCTTAAACGTCTATGTGCGTAACGAGGATTTCGCCGATATTATCGATAACAATGAAAATGAATATAGCGTGCAGGTCGAGGCCGACTGGAAAGGGGCGCTTAGTGTGGGCAACCATGCTTTTGTGGGTAAAACCTCACTTGCCACCAACAGTAATGATGGCGTTAATACGCTGCACCTCTCCGAGTTAGGTGGTTTCTTAAACCTTTCGGGTTACCACAAAGACTCACTGAATGGCTCACACAAAATCTTTGGCGCCTTTATCTATCAGTATGACTTGGGGCGTGATGCCTTAGGGATGACGGATTATCCTTTGTACCTAGGTTGGAGTTTAGAGGCGGGAAATGTTTGGTATGAAAGGTCCGAAGTTAGCCTATCCGATCTTATCTACGCCTCGAGTTTGTACATAGGTACAGATACATCCATGGGGCCAGCAGCACTGGGCTTTGGGATCACAGATATGGGGGATAAATCCTTCTATTTATTTGTAGGTAAGGCCTTTTAGACAACAATTTAGCCACAGCTAATCCATAAGGGCATGACTGGTATCATGCCTTTTTTTAGCCTGAGTGCTGACGATAGCGGTACTAAAATGTCATATCCTTTTACAAAATCTTGCTACTGCGGGGCAGGGCAAGATGCTAAGGTTTTGCGGGAAAATAAATAACACTCTCAACGGAAGCTGGGGAAAACAATGAAGAAAATTAGCACACTGGCTCTGGGGATCGCCTTGAGTTTAGGTTTAGCGGCTTGCAGCAGCGAGCCTAAAACGGAAGCTACCGCGGTTTCTGGTATTGAATTACAAAACTTTGATACCTCAGTTCGCCATCAAGATGATTTTTACTACAGTGTTAACGGTAAATGGTTAGCCAACACGCCCATTCCTGCCGATAAATCCAACTACGGTGCATTTTCTGTGCTGTACGATCAAAGCCAAGATGCACTGAAAAAGATCATCGATGAAGTGTCCGCGAAAAAGAATCCCGCGGCGGGCTCTAATGAGCAGAAGATCGGTGATTTTAATGCCAGCTTTATGAATACCGATTTGCTGGAAACCTTAGGTGTTACACCACTTAATCCGTTATTAAATGATATCGCCAGCGCGAAAACCCACGCCGATTTACCCGCAATCATGGGGAAATTACTGACGAGCGGTGCCAGCATTCCCTTTGGTTTTTTTGTTAACAATGACGCGAAAAATTCGACCCAATATGCGGTGTATTTAAGCCAGTCGGGCCTCACGCTGCCGGATCGTGATTACTACCTTAAGGATGATCCTAAGTTTGCCGCGAATCGCCAAGCGATGGCTAAGTATGTCACCGACATACTGACAGAGGCGGGTTATAAGGATGCTAAGCGGGCGGCCAAAAACGTGGCGGATATCGAATTGATGCTGGCGCAAAGCCAGTGGAGCCGCGTTGAATCCCGTGATGCGAATAAGGCTTACAACAAGCGCGATCGCGCTGAACTGCAACAGTTAACGGGCAAGTTCGATTTTAATGCCTTCGCTGCCAGTGCGGGTTTTGGCGATAAAGTGACTGAAGTCGTTGTGCGTCAGCCTTCTTATTTTGAAAAGCTCGGGGCAAATTTTGATGCCTTCCCCGTTTCTGCTTGGCAGGATTATTTAACCTTCCACTTAGTGGACAGTTATGCAGAATTGTTGAGTAAAGATTTTGTCGATTTGAACTTCGCCTTTAAGAGCAAAACCTTAATGGGTATTGAAGAGCAGCAGCCTCGCTGGAAAAAAGCGGTCGATGGTGCCGACCAAGTGATAGGCGAGCTAGTGGGTGAAGAGTACGTTAAGCAATACTTCAAGCCAGAAGCCAAAGCGCGTATGGAAACCATGATCAAAAACTTGATCAAAGGTTTTGAAGTCAGCATCAATGAACTCGAGTGGATGACGCCTGAAACTAAGGTGGCCGCCCAGGAAAAACTGGCTAAATTCACCTATAAAATCGGCTATCCAGATAAGTGGAGAGATTACTCTGCGCTAGAGATCAAATCCGATGAGCTGGTGGGTAACTATATGCGTTACGCCCAGTTTGAATATCAAGATATGTTAAACAAGTTAGGCAAGCCTATCGATCGCACTGAGTGGCATATGACGCCACAAACGGTGAACGCCTATTACAGTCCTGTCAGTAACGAAATCGTGTTCCCTGCCGCTATTTTGCAGCCGCCATTCTTCAACATGGAGGCCGATGATGCAGTGAACTACGGTGGTATCGGCGCGGTGATCGGCCACGAAATCAGTCATGGTTTCGACGACCAAGGCGCTAAATACGATGGCGACGGTAATCTGCGTGATTGGTGGTCGGATAAAGACCGTGAAGAATTCCAAAAACGTGGCAAACAGCTTTCGGCCCAGTAT
The DNA here is from genome assembly GCF_024197625.1 of Shewanella sp. KJ2020. NCBI lineage: Bacteria > Pseudomonadati > Pseudomonadota > Gammaproteobacteria > Alteromonadales > Shewanellaceae > Shewanella > Shewanella sp. KJ2020. Next base: position 121,451 of record NZ_JAKUKD010000028.1, read on the forward strand.
TCTGGTTACGAAGCATTGCCGGGCAAATTTGTTAATGGTGATTTAACCTTAGGGGAAAACATCGGTGACTTAGGTGGTTTAACCGTCGCAGCTCGTTCCTATCTAATGAGCTTAAACGGCAAGCCTGCTCCTGTTATCGACGGCTTAACGGGCGAGCAGCGTTTCTTTGTCGGTTGGTCGCAAGTGTGGCGCCGTAACTACCGCGATGAAGAGCTGGGACGTCGTTTGCTGACCGATCCCCATTCACCTAGTCATTACCGTGCAATGGGTACGCCGCGCAATATCGAAGCTTTCTATAAAGCCTTTGAGTTGAAAGAGAGCGATAAGATGTACTTAAAACCAGAAGAACGCGTGAAAATCTGGTAATCCATTAGGTTATAAAGAAAAAGCCAGACAATTGTCTGGCTTTTTACTATATGGATTCAGGCCACTTTACTCTAATAACGGAATAACCATTTTCGCGCCTAGAACCTAAATCTAGAACCTAGAATCTAAAGTAGGCTTACGCCGTTAATACCTTAGGTAATGCGAGCAAAGTGTCTGCTTGATGATGTGCAATTATCCATTTAGCCTCGCCGCGTTGTTCTGGTGCTGGGATAGCAACCGTCTGCATATTGGCGGCTCGGGCTGCGATCAGCCCATTGAAAGAGTCTTCTATGGCAAGGCAATAACGTGGGTCGACTCCTAGAGCGGCAGCACAATTAAGGTAAACCTCGGGATGCGGTTTGCCGTAGGTGAGCGCCTCTGCGGATTCTACCGCCAGAAATTGGTCCTTAAGCTTAAGTCTTGTTAGCACTGCATCAATCAAAGCTGTTGGTGATGAGGTCGCTAAGCCTATTTTTAATCCTTTGGCTTGGCAGTATTCCATGGCTTGCTGAACACCAGGCATAGGCTCACCGGTTTGCCGAATTTCTTCAGCAACTTTGTCAACAATGGATTTACTGACCTTAGCGTTGTCGTAGTCTGCCCAAGGCGCTTTGTGATACCAATAATCGACACATTGGTCGATACGCAGCCCCGTGGTTTGTTGAATCGTTTCTATGGTGACTGGCACACCGAGGGCGGATAACACTTCATATTCGACCCGCTGCCATAGGGGTTCTGAATCAATTAAAACGCCATCCATATCAAAAATAACGGCTTGAATATTAAGGGTTGTCATTGGTACTCCGATGGACTGGGGCGATCACTTAGCGATGCGATAAATAGCGCTTGAGTGTAAGTTTTTGTACTGCATCTTAAAAGCCAAAAACCACAAAGTTGAGAAAAATTTACGCATATTTAAGCCATAGCGCTGAAAAAACCTTGTTTAATTTCAAATTTGTGAAGAATAGGTAACTATTTGTCACGTATGATTTTTTATCAGTTTTCAAACTATTGTCTAATTTCCCTTGTTTTATTCTTCCCGTAAGTTGGACATCGCCGCCGGATTTAGCCCTTATTTCGTCTTTCGTCGAGTGTGACCTGATTCATACTTTTGCAAAGCTGTAGTATACTGCTGGCCGGAAATACGGGTCGATCATGTCGGACTGTCAGCTTCAATAAAGAAGACGTGCAGTTTCGTTGTTAGAGCGCCAAACAAAGAGGAATGTTGCCGTGCTAGAAGCATATCGTAAACACGTCGCAGAACGTGCTGCAGAGGGCGTAGTCCCTAAGCCATTAGATGCACATCAAGTGGCTGAACTGGTTAAATTGGTTCAAAATCCACCCGCAGGTGAAGAGGCTTTCGTTCTCGACCTGCTCGAAAATCGAATTCCCCCCGGTGTTGATGAAGCCGCTTATGTTAAAGCTGCTTTTTTAGATGCAGTGGCTAAAGGCTCTGTCGCTTCACCTATCCTATCTGCTGAGCGTGCTACTGAGTTATTAGGTACTATGCAAGGCGGCTATAACATCGAACCTCTGCTTGCGCAGCTCGACAATCCCGCGCTCGCACCATTGGCCGTTAAAGCTCTCGCTCATACCCTACTGATGTTTGATTCTTTCCACGATGTGGTTGAGAAGATGGAAGCGGGTAATGAGTTTGCTAAGCAAGTGGTTGAAGCTTGGGCGAATGCTGATTGGTATTTAAGTCGTCCCAAACTGGCTGACAAAGTGTCACTCACTGTGTTTAAAGTTTCTGGTGAAACCAACACCGACGACCTGTCACCTGCACCGGATGCTTGGTCACGCCCCGATATCCCATTGCACGCATTAGCTATGCTGAAAAATGCCCGTGATGGTATCGAACCTGACGTTGCTGGCGCCGTTGGCCCAGTGAAAAAAATCGAAGCGTTAAAAGCTCAAGGTTTCCCACTCGTGTATGTGGGCGACGTTGTTGGCACAGGTTCATCACGTAAATCAGCCACTAACTCAGTGCTGTGGTTTATGGGTGATGACATTCCGTTCGTACCTAACAAACGTGCTGGCGGTTTCTGCCTTGGCGGTAAAATTGCACCGATTTTCTTCAACACTATGGAAGATGCGGGCGCACTGCCTATCGAGCTTGATGTGAGCAAGATGGAAATGGGCGATGTTATCGACATTTACCCCTACACCGGTGTTGTTAAGCGTCATGGCTCAGATGAAGTGATTTCTGAGTTCAGCCTGAAAACCGACGTACTGTTAGACGAAGTGCGTGCGGGTGGCCGTATTCCTTTAATCATTGGCCGTGGTCTAACCGACAAAGCCCGTGATGTATTAGGTTTACCTGCATCTGATGTATTCGTGCGTCCACAGGATGTTGTTGACTCTGGTAAAGGTTATACCTTGGCACAGAAGATGGTCGGTAAAGCATGCGGCGTAGCTGGCGTGCGTCCTGGCCAATACTGCGAACCTAAGATGACCTCTGTAGGTTCACAGGATACTACCGGTCCTATGACCCGTGATGAGCTGAAAGACTTAGCCTGTTTAGGTTTCAGTGCCGATTTGACTATGCAGTCATTCTGCCACACTGCGGCCTATCCAAAGCCAGTTGACGTAAATACTCACCACACGCTGCCAGACTTCATTATGAACCGCGGCGGTGTGTCTCTGCGCCCTGGTGACGGTGTTATCCACTCATGGTTAAACCGTATGTTATTACCAGATACCGTTGGTACTGGTGGTGACTCACATACGCGTTTCCCAATTGGTATTTCATTCCCAGCGGGTTCTGGCCTTGTAGCGTTTGCTGCGGCGACAGGTGTTATGCCACTCGATATGCCTGAATCAGTATTAGTGCGTTTCAAAGGCAAGATGCAACCCGGTATCACCTTACGTGATCTAGTGCATGCTATCCCATTAAAAGCGATTGAAATGGGCCTGTTAACCGTTGAGAAGAAAGGTAAAGTGAACATCTTCTCTGGTCGCGTACTGGAAATCGAAGGCTTAGAAACTCTGAAAGTTGAGCAGGCATTCGAACTGTCTGATGCCTCTGCCGAGCGTTCTGCCGCAGGTTGTACCATCAAGTTAGACAAAGAACCTATCATCGAATACCTAAACTCGAACATCACTATGCTGAAGTGGATGATCGCCGAAGGTTACGGTGACCGTCGCACCATCGAGCGTCGTATCAAAGGTATGGAAGAGTGGTTAGCGAATCCTGAACTGATGAGCGCCGACAAAGATGCCGAGTACGCTGCAGTTATTGAAATCGACTTAAACGACATCAAAGAGCCAATCCTGTGTGCGCCTAACGATCCTGATGATGCAGTATTACTGTCATCTGTTGCGCAAACTAAGATTGACGAAGTGTTCGTTGGTTCTTGTATGACTAACATTGGTCACTTCCGTGCGACTGGTAAGATGTTAGACAAGTTTGCTAAGACTCTGCCAACCCGTTTGTGGATAGCACCACCGACTAAGATGGACAGAGATCAGCTGACTGAAGAAGGCTACTATGCGATTTTCGGTCGCGTAGGCGCCCGTATCGAGATCCCAGGTTGTTCACTGTGTATGGGTAACCAAGCACGTGTGGCCGAAGGTTCGACAGTGGTATCGACTTCTACCCGTAACTTCCCGAACCGTTTAGGTACAGGCGCTAATGTTTACTTAGCTTCTGCGGAATTAGCGGCGGTTGCAGCACTTTTGGGTCGTCTGCCATCGGTGGAAGAATATCAAACATACGCTAAAGAGTTAGACGCGACTGCGGCTGACACTTACCGTTACTTGAACTTCGACCAAATCGATTCTTACACTAAAAAAGCAGCGGAAGTGATCTTCCAGACTGCCGTGTAATCGATTGCCGTTAAGGTAACTTGTTGTAAAAAAGCCAGCGTAAGCCTGTCTCTCATACACAAATCCCTGAACAATGCTCAGGGATTTTTTTTGAACTCATTCCCCGCATTGTGATCAGATCGTCTAGGGCTAAATATTCGAGGCGATTATGATGAAGATGATGGATCCAGAGCAGTGGGCGCAATGTCAATTTGGGCACGCAAACCTCAACGACCCAAGACGTACACAAAGACTTGTTTCACTGGCTACCTCAATTACCCAACAACCCGGAGTTGCAGTGTCCAAACTTCCCTTATCCCCCGCTGAGATGGAAGGGGCCTACCGATTTATCCGCAATGAGAATATTCAAGCCAGTGATATTGCTGAAGCGGGTTTTCAAGCCACCGCGCAGCAAGCTCGAGAGCATGACATCTTGTTAGCACTAGAGGATACCACCTCGCTGACTTACAAGCATGACAGTGTCAGGGAGGAGTTAGGTCATACCAATCAAGGGGATAAAAACCGTGCCATTCTGGCGCATTCAATCTTGCTGTTTTCACCGCAAAGCCAGCAAGTCGTTGGGCTGATTGAACAACAGCGTTGGACGCGGGATATCACTAAGCGCGGGCAACGCCGCCAACATGCTACTCGCCCTTACGAGGAAAAAGAGAGCTACAAATGGGAACAAGCCTCCGCCAATATGTCTGCCCGTTTAGGCGAGCATATCAACAAGGTGATTTCCGTCTGTGACCGTGAGGCTGATTTGTTTGAATATCTGACCTATAAAACCCAGCACCAACAGCGCTTTGTCGTCCGCTCGATGCAGAGCCGATGCATTCAAGAGCATGCACACAAACTCTATGACTACTCGAACACATTACCGCTTGCAGCGACGAAATCTCTCCTCATTCCTCAGAAAGGCGGAAGGAAAGCCCGGGCGGTGACGCTGGAAATGAGATATGCCCGAGTGACCCTCAAAGCCCCAGCCAACAAACGCACTCAGGCAGATATCCCTCTGTATTACGTCAGTGTCGTAGAGCAAAGTCATCGTGAAGAAAAACTGGCATGGCACTTACTCACCTCCGAACCTATCACATGCTCGAAGGAGGCACTGGAGGTTGTCGGCTATTACGAGCGCCGTTGGTTGATTGAAGATTACCACAAGGTATGGAAAAGCAGTGGCACCGCGGTGGAAGAGCTGAGAATGCAGTGCCGTGAGAACCTGGAGCGTATGAGTGTGATACTGGCTTTTATCGCCACACGCTTACTCCAGCTTCGCTTTATGAAGGTATCCAAAGCGGAAGTGGCAGCACAATGTTGTGAAACGCTATTGGGTCAGAAAGCGTGGAAATTACTTTGGCTGAAAATGGAGGGACGTCCGTTACCTCAACAGGCACCCGATATGCAGTGGGCGTACGAGCGTCTGGCCAGATTAGGGGGTTGGAAAGATACCAAGCGGACAGGTCGAGCTTGTGTAGAGGTATTGTGGGAAGGATGGTTTAGGTTACAAACCATCCTTGAGGGTTACGAATTGGCCATGTCTCTCAATCACGAAGACTTGTGATCAAGAGACAGGCGTAAGCTGGCTTTTTTGTTAATGTCTGGCAATGAATAAATATCGAGTGGTTGGAGCTAAATACGGGCGAAAAATGCTGTTATGCAGCGCACTCACACCGAGTTGTGCGCCTTAGCATTGAGGGGTTTATGTTTGAGGCGTTACATCTGTTTGAGGAGTTACGCCTGTTGGGCTGGCTCTGAATAGTTGTGATGCAGTACTTCGAGGAGTTCATCCTCTAGCTCAAAACGGGTTTCCATCGCCTGGGCCAACTCAGACAGATCTTTATCGAGTTGATATAGCACTTGATCGTCCTGCGCTTCGGCGTATTTATCGTTGAAATCCAGGGCTATATTGGTCGTTGGGGTAATTTGAGGTAGCACTTGCTGGGCTAAGGTCTTGCTCGATTCACCAAATTTTTCGCAGGCGGTAACGACTCTATCGTACACTTCAAAATGCCCTTCGGAGACATAATCGACTAACAGATCGCAGAAGGATTTTACATTTTCGAAGGAGGGAAGGGACTTCTCTGATTTAGTGTAGGGAGGTAATCCAGCAATTTGACAGTAATGCACTAACAGCTTGCGACGATTTTCTAGCCATTGATCTATAAGCTTATTTGAACCGCCCCACTTCTGTTCTGCTTTTTCGAGTTCTCTCAGCATGATGCATTCCACTTAAGTGCCCGGACATGCTTCTAATGTAGGGGAGAAACCGCTATTTGATCAACACTTTTTATCGGCTTTTGCGTGAATAAGCCTATGGACAAACCAGTTGTTTTGTATAAAAAATACAGAAATAAAAAGCCCAACGATAGAAACCTATCGTTGGGCGAGTATGTATATAGTAGGCTCGATGCGACGAGCTTCTTGATTGTTCTTGCTAGCGCAGACTTTTTATACCAAAGGCGGACAGCAGGCGCAACTTTTTTCTGCCTGAGTGTGACTTCGGGTTTGATTGCTAAACAGGGTGTTATCTGGTTAACATTTTAGTGCTAAGTGATTAATTGGACGCCAATGATGGGGATTAGCTCACATAAATTAGCTCATAAAGGTTACATTATTCGCGTAAATGCTAAACTACCGACCCAGCGGATCTCAATAAGTCTAGGAATCAAGCCAAATGGCAGAACTAAAGAATGATCGTTATTTACGCGCCCTACTGAAACAACCTGTCGATATGACCCCCGTTTGGATGATGCGTCAAGCTGGCCGTTATCTCCCTGAATATAAAGCGACTCGCGCACAAGCGGGCGATTTCATGTCTTTATGTAAAAACCATGAGCTGGCCTGTGAAGTGACCCTGCAACCCCTGCGTCGTTATGAGTTGGATGCGGCTATTCTGTTTTCCGATATTTTAACTGTGCCCGATGCTATGGGCTTAGGTCTGTATTTTGAGGCGGGTGAAGGCCCACGTTTTGAGCGCCCAACAGACACTATCGATGCTATTAAAAAACTATCAATCCCAGATCCAGAAGATGATCTGGGTTATGTGATGAAGGCCGTGAGCACCATTCGCCGTGAACTGAACGGCGCTGTGCCGTTAATCGGTTTCTCTGGTTCGCCTTGGACGCTGGCGACTTACATGGTGGAAGGTGGTTCGAGCAAAACCTTCGAAAAAATCAAGAAGATGGCCTATGCCGAGCCTGCTGCGCTGCATATGTTGCTCGATAAGTTAGCAGATTCTGTGACTCTGTATCTGAATGCTCAGGTGGCTAACGGCGCGCAATCTTTAATGATCTTTGACTCTTGGGGCGGCGCGCTATCGCACACGGCTTACCGTGAGTTTTCATTACGTTATATGCAGAAGATTGTCGATGGTCTGACTCGCTTTGCCGATGGTCGCCAAGTGCCAGTGACCCTATTCACTAAGGGCGGCGGTTTATGGTTAGAAGCCATGGCCGAAACCGGTTGTGACGCCTTAGGTTTAGACTGGACTGTGGACATTGCCGATGCCCGTCGCCGTGTCGGCCATAAAGTGGCACTGCAAGGCAATATGGATCCATCTATGTTGTATGCGCCAATTCCCCGTATTGAAGAGGAAGTTGGGCAAATTCTCGCGGGATACGGTGAAGGTACTGGCCATGTATTTAACTTAGGCCATGGCATTCACCAGCATGTTGACCCAGAGCATGCGGGCGCCTTTATCAAGGCGGTTCACGCTCAATCTAAGCAATATCATAAATGAGATAACGCTCGTTGACACATTAACGGACCTTAGGGTCCGTTTTTTTATGCTATTTGCAGAATTACTGCGTTAAATCAAAGGGGTGAAAGGCAATTAAATGCATGCTATCGCTTACTTTAGCGACGGATAAAGCTAAGTGATGTTTAATACTATTCGTAAATGAGCTATGTTGCATGGCGCAGCGAAGGATTATGCGCAGCTATCAGTCAATTTAGTCATAAAAAGCCGTGGTAAGAGATGCACATTGGCAAGAAAATATTGGTATTTATTGCGGGCTTTTGTCTTCCTGCGGTGGTAATTGTTTCCTATTGCCTTGGTTATTGGTATGACCATCGGGTGGAGCTATTACGCCAGGATAGTGCTAACCGTGAGCTGACGAATATCCAGCAGCAATTCCAAATTGATGTCGATCGTTTAGCCTTTCTAACAAATATCTACGCCTTGCCGCTATCCCAGCTCTATGGGTCGCAACTTAGCACTTTAGAATCGACCTTAGAATCTTCATGGCACTCCAGCTCAATGTCGGCCAATCTGAGTTGGTATATTCTCGCTGGCGGTGAGTTACGCGCTTTTCTCCCTAATAAACAGCCTCTTGCAAGCGATAAGCTGCAGGAAATTGCGAACGCCGTGACAGCCATAGGCAAACCGAGTGTTGCAGGGGCTTATTTGATTGGTAATCAAGCCTTTGTGGTGACGGCTGTCACCTCCGGTCCCAAGGAATATGTGCTGCTAATACGCCAGCTGACACCCAATGATCTCTTGGAATATGCGCAGGCCTCCTTAGTGACTAAGGTGACAATGAGCCACTCGGCTGTAGCCGCATCAAATACAGAGGGCACTCATAGCGATATCATTGAAATTCCAGGTCTTTTAAAGAACGAGCCTATTTATCTACAGGTCTTTTTCTCCGATGGTCTTTTCCAAGCGGTAAAATTTAGGCTCGACTGGGTATCCCTAAGCTTTATTTTACTGGGCGTGTTTATTGTTGCCCTCGGTTATATTTGGCTTCGCAGGGGCCTGCTTAAACCCTTTAAGCATCTCATGCAGCAATTGGCCTTGGTCGATCCTATGTCCAGTGTCTATCGACCCGTAATGGCGGAGGGAAACCAAGAGTTAGAAGTGCTCGCGAGCCATGTTAATAGCCTGCTGGCAAGAATTTTTCAGCAAAAAGAACGGGCTAAAATTACCTTAGAATCCATTGCCGAAGCCGTTATTTTGACCGATGTCGATGCTAAAGTGCTTTATATGAATGCAAAGGCTGAGTCTCTGCTCGGAGTGGTGAGTGCTGACGCCCTTACTCTGAGTCTTGGGAGTCTCCTAAAAGCCAGTGAATCACTCAATCAAGCGGTATTCAATTGTATTCGCCTCGGCGATTCAACTCCCCAGACTGAAAAAATTAAGTTATTAACCGCCTCTCCGCGGATCATGGAGCGCAGTATCAGCAATGTGCGCGGCCACAACAGAGATATAGTCGGTACTGTGGTGGTACTGCGTGATATTACCCAAGAAGAGTTGCTTAAGCGTCAACTGCAGAGAAGGGCAAATATCGATAGCGTAACTCAGTTGCTCAATCGGCAAGCCTTTGAGGAGCGCCTCCCTCATTTCGCCCACAACGCTAAGACTATCGCCGTCTGTTACCTCGATTTAGAGCAATTTAAGTTGATCAACGACAGTTGCGGCCATGCAGCGGGGGACCGGATGTTGGCTATGGTGGCAAAGGCGATGCAAGCTTGTCTTGGGCCAGGGGAGCTGTTGGCGCGCCTTGGGGGGGATGAGTTTGGGCTGGTGATGTGTAACCGTACGGCCTTATCTGTAGCGCAGTTGCTAAAGCAGGTGAGCGCTCGGGTATCTCTGCAAGTGTTAAATGACAAAAATTGCCACTATAAAGTGGGCTTAAGCATAGGGGTCGCCTTTGGGCGAGCGCCTTTTATTGATGCCCAAGAACTCTTGAAGGATGCCGATATAGCCTGTATTGCCGCTAAGGCCAAGGGATCTAATCAAATCCATTTTTACGATGATAAAGATAAAGAACTGACTTATCAGCGCAATGCTCCTAAATGGGCGGTGAGGATTGCACAGGCGATTGAGGACAATGAACTGATCCTCTACTACCAGCCAATCCGCGGTCTAGGTGCTGGGCCTAAGCGTCAACGGATGGAAATTTTACTGCGTATCCAGGAGCCCTGTGGCCGCATTCTCGCTCCCGCACAATTTATTGCCGCCGCAGAGCGCTTTAAGCTGATGCCTGAAATCGATAAAGAAGTGATCCGCAAAGCTTTTTTATGGTTGTCCCTGCATCCGGATCTTTGGCCTGATCATTGTATTTCTATCAACCTTTCGGGCAATAGTTTAGGCGCCGAAGGTATGGTGGAATACATTGCCCAGCAGCAAGGTATCTTTGATATTCCAAGCCAATGTATTTGCTTTGAAATTACCGAAACTACCGCGATTCAAAACCGCCACCGCGGCATGGAAATGCTCAAACAGTTACGCAAATTAGGTTTTTCATTCGCATTGGATGATTTTGGCAGTGGCTTTGCGTCCTATGGTTATCTGCGAGAATTACCCGTGGACTATGTGAAAATTGACGGTTGCTTCGTTAAAAACCTCGCCGTGAACGCCAAAGACTATGCCATAGTCAAATCGATTCAGGATGTTTGCCGTGTAATGGGCATCGAAACCGTCGCTGAGTTTGTGGAAAATCAAGATATTATTGATTGCTTGCAAAGTATCGGTATCAACTATGCGCAGGGTTACGCCATCGGCAGGCCGCAGCCTCTCGCTAACTATCGTGAACAATACGGGATAGACATAGCGCAACGTGCATAGGGGATTGCACATAGGGGATTGCGCTTTGGGTATGATTATGCCAGTTTACGCTAAAGCATAATTAACATATTGATAACAAGGGAATGGTTATGGATGGACTCACTGGCAAAGTGGTGATTATCACGGGTGCCTCAGAAGGTATTGGCCGAGCACTCGCGACGGCAATGGCACGTATTGGGTGCCAACTTGTGCTCAGTGCGCGCAATGAAACTCGCCTCGCTTCACTCGCCCTCGAAATTGCCAATTATGGCCCCACGCCCTTGGTATTTGCCGCCGATGTGACGAGTCCTGAGCAGTGCGAGGCACTGATCCAAGCGACTATTGCCCACTATGGCCGTCTCGATATCTTAGTCAATAACGCTGGCATGACCATGTGGTCGCGCTTCGATGAGTTAACCCAGCTGTCGGTGCTCGACGAGATCATGCGCGTCAATTATCTTGGCCCCGCCTATTTGACCCATGCCGCGTTACCCCATTTAAAGGCAAGCCAAGGCCAAGTCGTGGTCGTGGCGTCGGTCGCTGGATTAACGGGAGTGCCGACCCGCAGTGGTTATGCCGCTTCTAAACATGCTGTGATCGGTTTTTTTGATTCTTTGCGGATTGAATTGGCAGATGACAATGTGGCCGTGACGGTTATTTGCCCTGACTTTGTCGTATCGCAAATTCACAAACGCGCCCTCGATGGTAACGGTAAACCCCTAGGCAAGTCCCCCATGCAGGAGTCGAAAATCCTCACTGCAGAGGAATGCGCCAATATGATGTTACCTGTGATAGCGACCCGTGGGCGGCAGTTGATTACTTCTCTGCGCGGTCGCCTTGGGCGCTGGCTTAAACTGATCGCCCCAGGCTTAATCGATAAAATTGCCCGCAGGGCGATAGCTTCAGGCCATTAGCGGTTATTGAGGTGTTTAACTATGGTTTGCTCGGCTTCGTTTTGGGTCGCTTTAGCTCCCTTTGCGAGAATATTCATCGTCGCTTTGTGGCCGGTGAGATCCTCAGCAATATGTAGCCAGTCGGGATGCCAGTAAAAATCCAGTCCCGAGAGTGTTTGCCAGTTATGCACGCCGGACTTTTCGCCTTGATAAATAATGTCTTTGATTGAATAACCCATAGAAAACCCCTGATTTATTATTGGATATCATTATTGAGGTTAAATAGTGCGCGCTCCATATCGCGACTGATGTGCGTTAGGTCACGCTTTTAGGCAAAAATAAACCTCGCATCGGCGAGGTTTATTGTTTATTACACTTAAGCTTCAGTGCCTTAAAGTCTAGTGTCTTAAAGTCTAGAGTATTAAGGTTTAGCGCATTGGCTGGGTGAGCTTGTACCTTTCCAAAGCGTACTGCCATCGCTCAGTGATATTGTAGCTTGCGGCTTAGGTTTTTAATATGGATGATTTCATTTAAAATCATTAACTTATAATTAATTAACGTGAATGTTCAGGCATAAAAAAACCGGCATATTGCCGGTTTTTGTAAAAAAGCTTAAATATTAATCTTGTTGCTCACGGGCGATGGCGCGATAGCCAATATCGGTACGGAAATACACATCATCCCAGTGGATTTCATCAACCAATTTATAGGCTGCTTTTTGCGCTTCGGTGACAGTGTTACCCAGTGCGGTGGCGCAGAGTACGCGACCGCCATTGGTGACCACGTGGCCGTCTTTCATCTCAGTGCCCGCATGGAATACTTTGCCGTCGTTATCGCCAAGGCTTAAACCGTCGATCACATCGCCTTTACGATACTCATCTGGGTAACCGCCAGCGGCTAATACCACGCCAACAGCTGCGCGCTCGTCGTATTCGGCGGTGACTTTATCGAGTTCGCCACGGGTGGCGGCTAAACAAAGTTCCACTAAGTCTGACTTTAAGCGCATCATAATTGGCTGAGTTTCTGGATCGCCGAAGCGGCAGTTGTACTCGAGCACTTTGGCGCTGCCATCGGGCGCTATCATCAAGCCTGCATACAAAAAGCCTGTGTAGACATTGCCTTCTGCCGCCATGCCATCGACCGTTGGGCGAATCACATTGGCCACAGTCCAATCGTGTACCGCTTGGGTGACCACAGGTGCGGGCGAGTAGGCGCCCATACCGCCGGTATTTGGACCATGGTCGGCATTATCACGGGCCTTATGATCTTGGCTAGTTGCCATTGGCAGAATGTTTTTGCCATCGACCATGACGATAAAGCTGGCTTCTTCGCCTTTGAGGAATTCTTCAATGACGACGCGAGAACCCGCATCACCAAACTTATTACCGGCGAGCATATCTTCGATTGCTGCATCGGCTTCGGTTTGGTCTTGGGCGATGATCACGCCTTTACCCGCGGCTAAACCGTCGGCTTTGATGACGACAGGGTAGCCTGTGGTGGCGGTTAATTCACGTACGAAGGCTTTAGCGTCGTTGATTTCAGTGCAGTTTTTATAACCCGCCGTTGGGATATTGTGGCGTGCTAAGAAGTCCTTAGTGAACGCCTTAGAGCCTTCTAACTGCGCAGCAGCTTTGGTTGGGCCAAAAATCGCTAAACCTGCGGCGTTAAAGGCATCAACGACACCGATAACGAGCGGTGCTTCTGGGCCGACTATGGTCAGTTCAATCTGATTGGTTTTCGCAAAATCCAGCAGAGCAGGAATATCGGTGGCGCTGATCGCCAGATTCTCAACATTAGGTTCTAGGGCTGTGCCCGCATTGCCGGGTGCTACATAAACGGTATCAACTTGAGCCGATTGAGCGGCTTTCCAAGCTAGGGCATGTTCGCGGCCGCCGCCACCAATGATTAACACTTTCATGGTTAAAACTCCCACACATCGCAAAGGAAAAGGCCCTAATCGCTAGGGCCAAGTTTGATTTAAGTTGTTATCAATGACGGAAGTGGCGCATGCCTGTCATCACCATGGCCATGCCGTGCTCGTCCGCAGCGGCGATGATTTCAGCATCGCGCATTGAGCCGCCTGGCTGTATGATGCAGCTGATGCCCGCAGCCGCTGCGGCATCGATACCGTCACGGAAGGGGAAGAAAGCATCGGAGGCCATTACAGAATTGACTACTTCTAAGCCTTCATCGGCGGCCTTGATGCCAGCAATTTTAGCGCTGTAAACGCGGCTCATTTGGCCTGCGCCGACACCGATGGTCATGCCGTCTTTAGCGTAAACAATCGCGTTAGATTTAACGAATTTCGCCACTTTCCAGCAGAACATTAAGTCTTTGAGTTCGCTCTCAGTGGGTTGACGTTTAGAGACCACTTTAATGTCTTCTAAACCGACCATACCTTGGTCGCGATCTTGCACTAACAAGCCGCCGTTAACGCGCTTGTAGTCTAAGGTTTGGGTCTTAGTATTCCACTGACCACATTCCAATAAACGCACGTTGGTCTTTTTCGCCACCACATCGCGCGCCGCTTGACTCACGCTTGGCGCAATAATCACTTCAACGAATTGACGCTCAACGATAGCGCTTGCGGTGGCTGCATCTAATTCGCCGTTGAAGGCGATAATGCCACCGAAGGCTGAGGTTGGGTCAGTTTGATAGGCGCGGTTATAGGCATCGAGCAAGTCTTTACCTAAGGCCACACCACAGGGGTTAGCGTGCTTAACGATAACACAGGCTGGCTCGTTGAATTCTTTTACGCACTCAAGAGCTGCGTCTGTATCGGCGATATTGTTGTAAGACAGCGCCTTACCTTGCAGTTGTACTGCAGTCGCCACAGAAGCTTCATCAATTTTCGTGTCGACATAGAAAGCCGCCGCCTGATGGCTGTTTTCGCCATAGCGTAAGTCTTGCTTCTTGACTAATTGGGTGTTGAAGGTGCGTGGGAATTTTGAGCCTTCAACGGATAGGGAGTCTTCGAAGCATTCGTCCGTGCTGTGCGCAGGAACCCTATGCATTGGAACCATAGTGCCGAAGTAGTTGGCGATCATGCCATCGTAACCCGCAGTGTGCTCAAAGGCGGCAATCGCTAAATCGAAACGGGTCGCATAGGTGGTGCTGCCATTGTTGGCGGCCATTTCGGTTAATACGCGGTTATAGTCGGCCGCATTTACCACGATAGTCACATCTTTATGGTTTTTCGCTGCAGCGCGCACCATAGTTGGGCCGCCAATATCGATATTTTCGATAGCGTCTTCTAAGGTACAACCGGCTTTAGCCACAGTTTCAGCGAAGGGATAAAGGTTAACCGCAACCAGATCGATGGCATTGATATTGTTGTCGGCCATGACGCTTTCATCGAGACCGCGGCGCGCCAAAATGCCGCCGTGCACTTTAGGGTGCAGCGTCTTAACACGACCGTCCATGATCTCAGGGTGTCCTGTGTAATCAGATACTTCGATAACAGGCACGTCGTTATCCGCTAACAGGCGAGCTGTGCCGCCAGTCGATAACAGTTCCACACCTTGGGCGTGAAGTGCTTTGGCGAACTCGAGAATTCCGGTTTTATCTGAAACGCTTAACAGCGCGCGACGAATGGGTCTGGCATTATTTGCAGCAGTCATTTGGGTACAGGGTCCAGTTATTTTAGTTTCAAGGATCTTTCGGAAAACAGAACAGCCTTAGTGCTGCACCGCTTTCCAAAAGTCCCTTGGTCCTATTTTGCGTTATTCGCTAACTTTTTATCCCTTCATCACGGCGCGCGTATTCTACCGTAAAACTGCATTTACGGGTGTTTTTTCTGCGTGATTTCACAATATTCATATCAGAACAACGTGGAGTGGTTTCTGAGTGCGGTATAAATTAAAAATACCCCTTGACCTTGGAGTAGGCTCCAAGGTTTATACTCGCTTCATTGAGTTGTATGCTGGAAACTCTCCTTGAGTTGGGGGCTTTCGCAAAGGATAAAGACATGTATCGTATTGGTGAACTGGCGGATGTGTGTGAGGTGAAAGCCGACACCTTAAGATTTTACGAGAAGCACGGTTTACTCGCGCCTTCGAGCCGTACCGAGTCTGGCTATCGCGTGTATACCGAGGCCGATGCTGCGCGGTTACGTTTTATTTTGCGGGCCAAGGCCGTGGGTTTTACCCTCAATGAAATCAGTGAATTACTTTCAATCGAGCTCGATAAGTCTAATCGTGTCTGCGCCGATGTGAAGGGCATGGTCGATATTAAATTGGCCCAAGTACAGGCCAAAATTGCCGAGTTGCTGCATTTTCAAACCAGTTTGCAGAGTCTGTCCGATGCCTGTTGTGGTGGGCCGCGTAGCGCCGAACATTGCTCTATTTTAGAGGCGTTGGAATCCAGTACTGAGGGGGTTCGTGTGGAGCATCACTCCCATGAAGCCCTTAAGTACGATGACAATCAGCAGCAAGTACATCGGCACCAAGCACCGAAGAATGAGACGTACCAGCATACTCACGGCAAAACAATCCATGATGAGTCAGGGAATTAATTATGTTACTGAAGAATTTTATCGATCTTTTTTTAGACTCGGCGCCTTGGTTGTTATTGGGCTTGATTTTGGCCGGATTATTAAAAGTATTCGTGCCTATGGCGTGGATGCAAAAACAGCTCGGCGGTCACGGTTTTAAAACTGTGGTGAAGGCGGCGCTGCTTGGCGCACCTTTACCTTTATGCTCCTGCGGCGTGATCCCTGCTGCTGTGGGGCTGCGCCGCTCCGGTGCCTCTAAGGCGGCAACCACCTCCTTTTTAGTCTCAACCCCTGAAACGGGCGTCGATTCAGTGACGGTTTCCTATGTCTTACTCGGCCCTTTTATGGCAATAGTGCGGCCTATTGCGGCGATCACTAGCGCCATTGTGGCGGGCTTATTGGTGGGTCGTGATGATGACGATGGCAAACCTGTCGTTAAGGCCGAAGCTCAATCAGACAAAGCATTAGCTAGCGGTGCTCCTGTCGCTTCATGCTGTGCTTCTAAATCCTCGTCGCCAGAAACTGTGGTAAAAGCAGAAACGGTGAAAAGCTGCTGCGCATCGACTAAGGCACCTGCAATCACGCCTGTTAAGTCTTCCTGTTGTGGCAGTGATGGTGAGCAAACTCCATCAACCGAGCCGAAAATCAAAATGACACCTATGTCAGCACCAAGTTTAATGGCGGGTTCTTCCAGTGTGATGGCTGCGGGCCAAACCTTTGGGTCTGTGGCCAAGGTTAACGCTGTTAAAGTGGAAAGCGCGGGCTCGTGTTGTGGAAGCCAAACCACAGAGCCTGAAAAAATCGTGGTGGTGAAAAAAGGCGCCTGCTGCGGCAGCGCTAAAGATACAGAGCAGGTTAGTGCTAACTCTGCAGGCGAAAGCTGCTGCGCTTCGACCCAAGATATGGCGACTGAGTTTAAGTCTGAGTCTGTGATTGCGCGGGTCGGCATTGGGCTTAAATATGCAGCGACGGATCTGGTGCGCGATACCACGCTGTGGCTGCTGGTGGGTTTATTCTTCGCTGCATTAGTACAAACCTATGTTCCCGCTGACTTTTTAGCTAAGTGGGGCGATGGATTACTGGCCATGCTGGTGATGGTGCTAGTATCTGTGCCTATGTATATCTGCGCCACGGCATCGACGCCGATTGCAGCGGGTTTGCTACTTGCGGGTGTATCACCGGGTGCCGTGCTGGTGTTTATGATGGCAGGACCTGCGACCAATATCGCCACTTTAGGCGTGGTTGGCAAAGAGCTCGGTAAACGTGCGCTGTGGGGATACCTTGGCGGAGTGCTCGGTGTGGCTTTAGTGGCGGGTATGTTAGTCAATTATCTGGTGGATACCTTTGGCTTTGAGGTGATGCCACAGATTGGCCATGAACACCAAATGCTACCAAGTTGGTTAGTGGCCACCTCGGGCATAGTGCTGGCGTTGCTGATGGCGAAAGTGGTGTTTGAGAAGATCCCAAGAAGCTGGTTACGTCGCAGCGATTGCTGTTCTTAATCGGCTGATATTCAGCTAAGTATTATCGAGCCAATAAAAATCCCAGTGTTAGGGTTAACACTGGGATTTTTTATTGTCGGTTTACTTTTTTTGCTCGGTTCAACTAAGGGTTAGTTCGCTTTTTTCGCATCGATAAAGGGCAGTGTGCCCGTTGGTAAGACTGTGGTGGGCAGTTTGCCATCCCATTTTTCGGCCTTAGTCAGTTCAACTAAGTTTTGATTTTGTGCCAGGGCTTCGGCGCGACTCTTAATCGCAGAGGCTTCAGCGTCGCCTTTAATGCGGATACTTTCTGCTTCGGCCTTGGCGCGGGCCAGTTGTGAGTCCGCCTCTGCCTGCGCTTGAGTGACGGCAATTTGCGCGCTAACTCGCTCTTTCTCTAAGTTTTGCAGTTGGGTTTGTACTTCCACTTCGGCGCGCATTCTGTCTTCGACGGATTTTTCATAGGCGTTGGAGAAGTCGATATTTTCAATCTGTACTGAGGTGATTTCTACCGGCCCTTTAACGGCTTGGGTTATAGCGTTAGTGACATCGATACCGAATTTTATCCGCTCCTGCACCACT
Organism: Shewanella sp. KJ2020; assembly: GCF_024197625.1. Classification (NCBI taxonomy): domain Bacteria; kingdom Pseudomonadati; phylum Pseudomonadota; class Gammaproteobacteria; order Alteromonadales; family Shewanellaceae; genus Shewanella; species Shewanella sp. KJ2020. The sequence goes on from NZ_JAKUKD010000028.1 coordinate 139,622, forward strand.
GAAATCGCCGTATATTTACCAAAAATATTTTCCACTTGAGTGGGGACTTGCCTGTCGAGCAGGCGGGCGACCATAGCATCGATACTTTTGAAGTTAGCATATACTTCTTCCACTCTGTCTGGTGGTACGTTAAAGGTGACCGAAGCTTTGAGTGTCGCGGGTTGTTGATCACGGCTATAGGCCTGTAGCGAGGTATAGCTAGTGGTATGGGTTTGGGTGGAGATTTTAATCACAGTATCAAAGACGGGAATTTTAAATCCAAGCCCAGGCTCGGCGGTGCCAATAATCTTACCATTACGCAGAATGACTCCCCGCTCGCCTTGGTCAACCGTATACCAACTGCCAAAGAGAGAAATAAACAGGATCAACAAAATAACGATGGGGATAATTTTGGCTAGGCCGATTGATCTAGGTAAATTGAGTTCATTTTTAATCATTTAGCTTCCTTTGCTGACGAGGTTATACACTTGCTGTTGGTATTGTGCTTGGCCAAATCATCACGATTTAGGCTCACAATATTGGGCCGGGGTTCAACCGCCTTGGGTTTATCCCTTAGGGTGGAATGTAACTTAATGGTTAATTTGTCGCAATAATTCGATAACGGGATCTTGCCGTTGTGATATGGGCTGCATTAGTTAGCCTTACAGTGTAAATCTTATTGCGAACTATTCTCACAAAAGATAATGTCGCGGCAGCATACTCTATTTATCTATGGCTTTCATAATGTTACATCAGTGCTTTGTTGGCGTTTTGCCTCGCCTTAAGGGGGGCTTCTCACTGATGTTTGATGTTGAAGGCAAACGCTTGCGTTGAAGGAGTTAAATCTGTGTTACAGCTCTTGTTGGTATTGGGCTCAGTTTTAGCCTGCTTATGTTTGTATCTCAGTAATAAACAGCAAAATGTACTCGCTCAAGCCCTCCCTAAGCGCTACTGGCGCAGCCTTGGCTACGGTTTAGCCCTCGGCTGTTTAGTCGGATGCCTGTACCTTTTTACCCTAAGTGCAGCCATTTTCACTTGGTTAGCTTTGTTGATGTTATTGACTGGGTTGGTGCCATTTTTATCTTTGATTATCAGTAGGAAATAGCGAAATGGCGCGTTTAAATAATGCTGAAAAAATTCAGCCAGATTGGTGGCTTAAGACATTAGCGGGTTTGATCTTAGGCTTCACCCTTGCCCTAGGTTTGGTGGGGTTGTTTGCCTGGTTTGGCCCAGGTGGTATCGATGCCGATACCAAAGTGCAGTTCAATATGTGGATGATTCCACCCATCTGGCTGTTGATTTTAAGTTTTAGTTTCCTATTTAAAAATGGGCTAAGGGCAATTGGCTATCTAAGCTTGTTTAACATTTTGATTTATATGTTTTTATATACCTTTAGGTGATAAGGGATGAAAGTTCGCAGTGATGTGTTACGGATTTATCAGTCTATCCATATTTGGACTGGGATCATCGCCGGAATCGTATTGTTTATCGGTTTCTATGCTGGCTCGCTTACGATGTTTAAGGGGGCGATTGACGCTTGGTCAATGCCGCCAGCCCTGACCTTACCCCAAGTAAACACCGATAAACTCGATGACTTAGTCACGCAGGTGTTAGCGAAGGATGATAAAGCGAAAATCGGCTTTAGTTTGCACTTGAATGATGAACATCAATCGCCCATGACCTGGTATCAGCAGGGCTCGGAGCGGGAACTCAGCATGAGTCACCAGCTTTGGCATGCCAGCCTTGATGAAAATGGGCAGCTACTGACACAGTTAAGTACGCCCAGTGAGTTAGCTGAGCTGATTGATCAGTTGCATCGCACCGCGGGTATTGCGGGTGAAGTTGGCCACGATCAAGCTGGTGTCTATGTGTTAGGGATAGCCGCCTTTTTATATTTCTTGGCATTGGTTTCTGGGGTGATTTTTTTACTACCGACCCTAACCAAAAGCTTTTTCGCCCTGCGTAAAGATAAGGGCGAGAGTCGTTTTTGGCTCGATGCCCATAATTTAGTGGGTATTACTAGCCTGCCATTTCATCTGGTGATCAGCCTAACTGTGATTGTGTTTGCCTTCCATGATCAGTTTTACGATGGGCTTAAGCATATGGTTTATGGTGAAAAACCATTATTTGCTCAACCCGCCCCAGACAGAACGCCCTATACACTCGCCGATTTACCCAAGGTCACCACTGTATTAGCTAAGGTGCAAGAAATCGCCCCCGATTATCAAGTGAATGAAATGACCTTTATGAACTTGGATAATCCCCGTGCGACCCTGCGTTTGGGTTTATATAGCCCTAATGGTTTTATGCGCGGGCCAGTTACGGATTATTTATATCTGCATCCTTATAGTCTTAAGGTGACCAATAGCACTATTGACCAGAGTGATAAGGGCATTTGGGCCAGAACCGTCGCGGTATTCTTTGGATTGCACTTTGGTAGTTATGGTGGGGATCTTGGTCGCTGGGTGTATTTCTTTTTAGGCTTGAGTGGTGCCTTTTTGTTTTACAGCGGTAACTTGCTGTGGCTGGAAAAACGTCGTAAAAAGCAGGCGAGTGAACAAACCCGTGCCTGCCGTTTAATGGCCAGCGCCACAGTCGGGATTTGCCTTGGATCCGTTGCCGCCCTAGCGGTAAGTATGTTTTTGGGTAAATGGTTATATGCCCACGTGAGCAATATCAATCACCTCTATCTGTGGCTGTATTATCTGGTGTTTGGCTTGCTGGTGACTTACGCCTTTTGGCGCGGTGCAGCTAAGGCGGCGCTACTGATTTTACCCCTGTGCGCCTTGGCCACATTGGCGATGCCAATCACGTCTTTAGTTGCGGTATTCGCGCCAAGTTTAGGCTTGTGGGCACCTTATTCTTCGGCGACTCTCGGTGTCGATCTGGTGGCATTAGCCTTTAGCGGAGTGTTCTTTTATGGTTATAAGCTCACTCGCCATCGGGTGTTTTATGGACCGCAGGACAGTGTCTGGGCCATTCCCGTCAAAGAGCCTGTGGCAGAATTAACGCAGCAAACATCATAATCACAATGGGCGCTTTATCGGCGCCCATTTTTATTCACTCTTTTTCAGTACACTCGACACTTAGCGCTGTGGGTAAACGCAGTTTGTTTCGTGCCAGTAAGCGTACGCTTAGGTAGCAAGCCGTCATTAAAAAACTGGCTGCTAAGTAGAGCAATAAGCCATGTTCTATATGGTTAAATCGGCTGGCGGTAATAGGGCCAATAACCGACCCCACTGAATAGCTTAATAACATAATCTGAGTGGCGGCGACGATTTGACGGGAAGGTAAATGATCGCAGGCCAAGCTAATGGCGATGGGGTAGAGGGCAAAGGCGCAGGCGCCCAGTAATACAAAACCTAACCACAATCCCACGAGGGATGCTTGCATCAGTAATAACAGCGCTGCGGCGCCCACTAAGCAAAAGGCAGTCATTAACACACTCTTTTCAATACGTGGGGATAAATAGCTCACTAAGGGCTGGACTAGCATGCCACCTAAGATAATTAGCGCCATAAATTGCCCGGTTTGCTGGGCAAAACCCATATCCTGCGATACATAGACAGGCAATAAACCGTAGATGGGACCAAGTAATAATCCCGACACTAAACAGCCTGCAATGGCGGGTTTATTCAGTGTTTTTAGGGCGGAAAGGGCGATTGAGTGTTGTTCACTTGACTGCGGTTGGCCGCGTTTAACTAAAAGCGCGGGTAAACTGGCTGCAGCCAGCAAACCTATTACTACCAAATAGGGTAAATTACCCGTAGTGCCTAAATAATCCACGGCGAGTTGTCCGATGGCTGTGCCACCGTAGAGTGCTGTCATATATAAGCCTAAGCGTTTTGCCCGTTGTTTTTGGGTATCGGCCATAAGTAACCAAGACTCGACCACCACAAAAATCCCCGCAACGGCCAAGCCTGCGATCAACCGTGATGCCAACCAGATGCTCGTCTGCGGCAGTAGCACCATCAGCACAACGCTGCACAGTAAGATATTTAAGAACAAAATAAAGGCCTTACTGTGGCCTATGCGGCTGACAATCGGCGCAATACAAGGTGCGCCTAGTAATAAGCCGAGGTAGAAAATACTCGCCAGCCAAGGCGCAAGCTCAAGGCTTAGCTCAAAGTAACTGAGTGAGAGTGGGATCAAACTCATCAAGTAGCCTGACGCTAAGGCAAAGAGGCTGAGCCCTGCTACAGGAACAAAAAGCCCAGGCTTTTTAATGGGTTGAGCTAACAGTGTATTGTCCACAAGCGGTACCTAAACAGGTAAAAAAATAAACAGGGGCGAGATTACGGGCGCGACTTTAGGCCGGATTGTTCGCGGGGTAAAGTGAGTTAGATTGACTGAGGTGGTGAATAATATTTGTGTTTATTATTCATATGGATAATGGAAGTTAAATGTTATTTATTTGCAATGGATTGGTTCTTTTTGTTTGGGATATTCTCTGGTTTCTTTATAGTTTATTAGCGTTTTATATTAAAGGGCGTTATTAAGCTTAAGTTAAGCCTTTATCACTCGATTTAAAATTCTAATTTGATCTATCTCACAGTTTTAAACATTTATTCAATTACAGCTTTATCAAGGTTTTGTGCTATTTTTATTCGTTTGAAAGTTTTGTTCATTACCTTAGATCAAAAACAGGTGATTTTTATCGCTAAAATGGCGTTTTTGCGCTTTTGGTCCTGGTTTTTTGTTGTGGTGTTGTCGCAAAAGTACAAAATAAACTGCTTTGCCTGATGTGATCTATGCCCTAAATTTGCCTAAAAAAATAATGGTATTAAGGTAGTCACCATGTCTTTAGTGCAATCAACGTCGGTTCCACCCAATCATTCACCCGTAAATAACGGGCTCGAAAAGAAAAAAATGCTGATCTTAATCGCAGATATTTTGCTGCTATTCGCCTTGTATTACGGATTACCCTTCGATCAAGGCGTCAATACGGGTCTTGCTATCTTAGTATTTGCAGCCATTCTGTGGTTAACCGAAGCGATTCATATCAGTATTACCGCGATTTTAGTGCCTATTTTGGCCGTGTTCTTTGGGGTATTTGAAACCAAGGAGGCCATGAGTAACTTTGCTAATCCAATTATCTATCTGTTTTTCGGTGGTTTTGTGCTTGCAGCTGCATTGCATCATCAAAAGATTGATACCTTGATCGCCCAAAAGTTGCTGCTGGCCTCGAAAGGTAAATTGAGCATTGCCTGTTTAATGTTGTTTGGGGTTACGGCGCTGCTGTCCATGTGGATCAGTAATACTGCAACCACGGCGATGATGCTGCCACTGGCGCTGGGGATTTTGCAGCAGTTGGACCGTAAAACCTATCACAGCACCTATGTTTTTCTACTGTTAGGTATTGCCTATTCTGCCAATATTGGCGGTATTGGTACCTTAGTCGGCAGCCCGCCTAACGCGATTGCTGCGGCGCAGGTGGGATTAAGTTTTAGCGATTGGCTGAAGTTTGGTATTCCAACCGTTGTCTTAATGCTGCCTATGATGCTTATCGCACTATATTGGTATTTTAAGCCTGACTTGTCGGCTAAATGTGAGCTTGCACTTGAAGATCAAAAGCTGACTTTCCAAGGAAAACTGACTCTGGTTATCTTCCTTGCGACCGTCTGTTGCTGGATTTTCAGTGTGCCGCTGGCAAAAGCCCTCGGTGGAATTACCCAGTTTGATACTATCGTTGCCCTCGGTGCAGTCGTGTTGCTGGCAGGTTTAGGGCTAGTGGGTTGGAAGAAGATTGAATCGACTACAGACTGGGGCGTGTTGATCCTATTTGGTGGCGGTTTGACCTTAAGTGCAGTGCTTAAAAGTACGGGCACAAGCGTGTTTCTCGCCCATTGGATGACCGACATTTTTGGCAGTACCCATATGTCGCTGTTCGTCTTTGCGGTGATCGCTTTTGTGGTGATGCTGACGGAATTTGCCAGTAATACGGCGAGTGCAGCCCTGTTAGTGCCAGTATTTGCAGCGATTGCCGAGGCATTAGGGGTATCACCTGTGATGTTATCTGTGCTGATTGGTATTGCCGCATCCTGCGCCTTTATGTTGCCAGTAGCCACGCCGCCCAACGCGATCGTTTACGGTTCTGGCCATATTAAACAATCGGAAATGGTGCGTGTCGGTATGATCATCAACTTTATCAGCATGATAGTGCTGGGAATTATTGCTCATACTTTCTGGGATATTTAAGCGCGAGTAATACAGCCAAATAAAAATACCCAGTTAAGCTGGGTATTTTTATGGGCGAAGCACAAATTAGCTATAGCGCTTTAGCCATTGATCGAACGCCGATTTAGGTAAGGCTCCGGCTTGCTGCGCGAGGAGTTGCCCTTGCTTGAAAATCATTAGAGTCGGAATGGAGCGGATATTAAATTGGGCCGCCAGCGCTTGTTGTTCCTCGGTATTAATCTTGCCGAAGCGGAATTGGGGCTCCCATACTTTTGCCGCCTCGGTAAAAACAGGTGCAAAACTTTTGCAGGGGCCGCACCAGCTAGCCCAAAAATCGACCACTAAGGGCAACTCTGACTTATGGGCGTGATTACTAAAATTGGCGCTTGTAAGCTCGATGGGCGCAGCGGCAAACACACTGCGTTTGCATTTACCGCAGGTCGGCTGCTCAGTTAACCGCTCCTTGGGCACGCGGTTTAAGGTGTCACAGTGGGGGCAAGCGATAATCATAATCTAGCTCCTAAGCTCGAGAGATAATCTCAATATGGGGATGAATAGGTGGAATTTAAAGGAGGATAGGCGCAAGTGAGCTAGTCCTAGACCACAAAATCCCCTACACACGCCGACAAGTTGACCTACCGATGCTAGAATAGACGCTTTGATGAGTCACTTGTATTAAGTGAAGGGTAAGAGATTAATTAAATGACTGAATTAGAAGTAATAGATCTGGTTGTCGGTGAAGGGAAAGCTGCCGTAAAGGGCGCTTTGATCACCACCCAATACCGCGGCTTTTTGCAGGATGGCACCCAATTTGATTCCTCCTATGACCGTGGTCAGGCATTTCAATGTGTGATTGGCACTGGCCGAGTGATTAAAGGTTGGGATCAAGGCATTATGGGCATGAACGTCGGCGGTAAGCGTAAGTTGTTAGTACCTGCACATTTAGCCTATGGTGAGCGTCAAGTGGGCGCGCATATTAAACCCAATTCGGATTTGACCTTCGAAATTGAGCTATTAGAAGTGCTGACCCGAGACTAATTAAGGAAAAATATTTTTCGTGACTTCGGATACCGCAGCAGAACAGATTAAGCAACTTCAAGCTGAAATCGCTCAGCTAAAACGGGAAAACGCGAATTTAACGGCGTTGAATCGTCGTGCCGAAGAAAAACTGTTTGCTGCCCTCGATGGTAATGGCCTGTGTCTGTGGGAACAGCATATCCCAAGCGGGAATTTGACCATATTTAATATGCGCTGGGGTGAGTTATTAGGTTTCAGCCGTGAAGAACTGGCAGCGCATATCGACAGTTGGAAAAGTAAATTACACCCAGAAGATAAAGAATGGGTGATCAAAGCCTTTGAAGACCATGTCAGTGGTAAGGCCGATTATTATCAAGTGGTACACCGAATGCTACACAAAGATGGCAGCATCACTTGGGTGTCGGATCGTGGCCGTATCGTCGAGCGTCTACCCGATGGCACGCCGCTACGGATGATGGGCAGTCATATCGATATCACCCAAGAAAAACGCTACGAACTTGATTTGTCACTCCTAGCTCACAGCGATCCCCTCACCAATTTGATGAATCGCCAAGCCATAGCCAAGGCATTCGATGAATCTTTGCAACTGGGCATCCATGGGGCATTACTCTTTATCGATCTGGATGGTTTTAAATCCTTAAATGATCATTACGGCCATAAGTTTGGCGACAGTTTGCTGATGCATGTGGCGCATACTTTAGTGTCTCACTCGGGTGAGCAAGCGAAGATCGCTCGGCTAGGTGGTGATGAATTTGTGATTTTACTGCCATCATCCGAGACAGAATCTTTAGCTATGCTCGCCCAATCCTTACTCGATGTGTATAGACAAAAATTTCTACTAGAAGGCTGTGAAGTGGAAATTGGTTTGAGCATTGGGATCGATATTTATGGAGATGGCGATAGTTTTGCCGAAAGTTGCGATCGCGCCGATGCCGCCATGTACCGGGTGAAACACCAAGGAAAGCATGGGTATTGCTTCTATCAACCATCCAAATAAAAAACCACCTCGCGGTGGTTTTTCGTTCTAAATAGCTATTCCAGATTATAGGAGCAGCTATTTAGAGTCTTACCTGTGATACGCCGACTTATGGTGTCACTAGTTCAAATCGTGGATGACAGCTTACACATAAATTTTCAGATTTCTGGTGTACATGATGACATTTAGCACAATCTGTCTCAGTCGCGAAGTGACGGTTGTTATGGGGGTTAACTGGTTTCACGTCTGCTGTTTTTGCCGCTAGCTTTTCTGTGTTGTGGCATTGCACACATTTAAGCATGGGCACAGCTTGACGATCTTCTTTGCCATGGCAACTGGCACATTTTACCCCTTTTGCTGCGTGGGTTTGATCGAGTAGAACAGTGTCTTTTGCTAACGCGCTGCCAGCGAAAATACTCAAGACAAGAGAAAGCATAATTGTTAAGTTTTTCATTGTGTTATTCCATTGTTCATTTAACTGGATGCCCAAAGATCAAGCCTCCATTTTTGATGACTTTGCGCGCTATAGTTTGGCGACGTATTTGCCGGCTAAGTAACCGAAGGTATAACAACGGCCTAGGGACAAGCCGAATACGGTCAATGGATAGTCAACGCCACCATAGAAACCGGCTCCAAGGTTGCCGACAATGAATAAACCAGGAATTTCCTTGCCATCGGCATCAAGCACTTGGTGGTTTTCGTTAACGAGGATGCCGGAGCATATAGTTGAAACTCGCATACGACGGTGGATACCGTAGAATGGGGGTTTGAGTACTGGCACCATCTTGCTCGCCGGTTTTCCGAAGTCCTCATCTTTGCCTTTTTTGCATAACTCGTTGTAACGGTTAACGTTAGCTACAAAGGTTTTTGGATCGCATTCCAGTTTTACCGCCAACTCTTCTAATGTGTTAGCAGAATAGGTATTGATCAAAGAAGGGTAGACGCCCTTTTTCTCGCCTGGCTCTTCAGGCATGTAGACTTTTAGTTCTTCAGGAGAATAGAGGTGGCCAGGCCAATCTTTGGCTTGTGTCATATAGTCTGAATCAAATACTTGGGAGTAATGACCAGCGTTCTGCTCATCTTTCAAGTAGTTATTCATCAAAGACATCTCGACTTTTTCATTCACAAAGCGCTCACCTTTACGGTTTACGGCTAGGAATGGCATGTCGCACATTGAGGCTGGACCCGCATCGAAGTCATGGAGCATTTTTGTGTGGCCAACGGGCTCGATCACGCCACCCGCCCAATATGCCATAGCAAAACCATCACCGGTGCGGTCCATCTGCTTACGTTCAAAGTTTTTCAGTTCAGGGATGAAGAAATCACACATGGCTTTGTTATTTTGGTAGTCACCGGAAGACAGGATGACCCCTTTCTTAGCCATATATTTGTGGTACTTACCATCACGAGTCTGGGCAATAACCCCAATCACTTTTCCTGACTCATCTTGGATTAACTGTTGTGCTGGCGTGTTAAAGAAGAATTTCACCCCGGCTTTTTCGGCTGTTTTAGCTAATGCACGAATGGCATCGCCAGTAGTGTAGGGTTTAGGACCGCAGAATGAGGTCACAAAATTTAGACGATCACCTTCATCCGCAATACCGCGAATACCATGTTGCGGTTTAGTGCCTTGGTCAACAATCTGACCGCCACCTTGCTTAACGCGGTCAATAACCCAATTCACGGCTTCGCCAGAATTGTAGGCCCATTGTCTTAGTAAACCTGGGTGTGAGCGGTGGGCGTTGTCCGCCATCAAACGGCTCACTAAGGATTCGATTGCCGATTTGTCGCTATTTTTTAGATCGATACCTGAGCCTGTGTTGCCTTGGGATACGGGAATGGCTTGCTTTTGCAAACAGGCAACGCTTGCGCCGCTTTCTCTGGCGGAGAGAGCCGCAGGCACGCCCGAAGCACCCGCACCGACAACAACGACATCAAAGGTTTGGGTAGTCGCAATATCTTTATCAGCAATAGGTTTTGGCTTAGGCAGAAAACCTAAGGTTGCGCCACCAATCTCACCATATTCAGTGCCAACTTGAATAGGTGCTGCGCTAGCAGAACCCATACCAAGACTTGCGAAGGCTAAGCCACTGCTGCCTACCGCGGCTCGCGTCAGGAAAGTTCTTCGAGATATACCATTTTGCAGGACGCTAGCAGTGTATTGATCAATTTCTTTCGATTCTTTACTCATTTAATACTCCTTTGGCCCTCATTGCTAAAGAGGTTCCCCTATAGCAACGACACTGGATCTATGTATAACCACATATGTTTGCTTGCTTTAAAAACGTAAAATGCAGTTGTGCGAAAGTGATTAAATTTCACCTCATTAACAACATACCTTTAAATGTATGACATATGACAATAAACCAAAAGAGGTATTAATTACATCTTTGCAGTGCTTCACAAAATGCTGGCGTTTTGAGCGATGAATGTGATTATTCTTTTTAAAAACAATCTAATATAGGACTTTATTGAATGAATAAGTTTGGCGGCGCGGGAAATATGAGCGTCTGATTTTATGCATGTTTAAGTAGTTAACAAATAGGGACTATTTATAAATAAACATGATTTGAGGTAGGCCACCTCAACAATATTGAGGTGGCCTTTGGGCTTTAATGCCCTAGGGATTATTTAGGTGATACACAGGTAAAATTGGCGGCATCTTCAACATTGCCTATACCATTGTATTTTGCGAATTGTGGGTATGGGCAGAGGACCCGAGTTCTGCTTTTTGACCAATCACTGGGTAATTCGGCATTTTCAGGGCGCACTGAAGCCGTGATATTTTGGGGTTCTACTCCTTTTTCAACCCAGTCAACCAATGCGCGGATCATGTTAAATTTATCTGTGGTAGGGCCGCTGCCGCAATGATTCATCCCAGGGATAAGGAATAAGCGGGCGAAGGTTTCTGCATGCCCAGCATTGGCCTCGGCTAATTCGTTATACCAGTTCACTGTATCATTGGCTGAAAATACGGGGTCAGATGTTCCATGGAACAACATCATCTTAGCGCCGCGATTTTTTATGGCCGAAAGATCCGTTGGCTGGGGTGGTGTCATAAAATCGATGCCCGATTCGGAGTAAATCGAATCCGTGGCATAGAGCCGTTGGACATCCTCATCCATGCTAAATGATTGCACAAATTCCAAACTGGATTGTTCAGTTGCACCATTAAAGGGGGTTGGTGGCGAACTAAAAATAAAACCAACGGCACCGGGGTCTCTATTGAGCGCCATATTATATTCCCAAGAAGCCCAACCAGATGCGCCGATACCCGCATCGTATGGGAAGTCAGTGTAAATGGCTTCACCTGTCTTGCTATTATGGGGGCCAGCCATGATATTGCCGAGTACCTGCTTTTGCTCTGCGGTTAAGCAGGTATTATCTCTGCCACTTGAACAGGTTGGGACATCACGTTCAAGGTCAAAGGTCTTTTGGCAGGAATAAGTATCTGCAATCATGCCATCGCTCACGCCGTCAAGGGCATCACACTGCTCGAGGACTTTTTGGGAAACGAGAGTGAATTCTTCAGGGGTAATGGCGGTTTGTAGTGTGGCTAAAATATCAGGACCATCAAATTCAACCAGCTTTGAATACTCTTGAACACCATACATTTGCGCTACTGCAGCTTTCGGTAAGTTAAATCCTGGATTGCCTACCAGAAAGCCATCGTACATATCGGCAAAACGACTGGCCGCGACCATAGTGTGCCTACCACCGTTAGAGCAACCGGCAAAATATGATCTATCAGGTTGTTTACCATATACTTTTTCTATTAAACCTTTCGCCATTGGCGTTAACTCGGCTACAGCATTGTAACCATAGTCAAGCCTTGCTTGAGGATCTAAACCAAAGAAAGGGATTGGTGCTGGATGCCCCATATCAGAACTTATCACAGCGAACCCTTCATTGAGGGCGGCAGAATCTGGGCCTGCGGAAAACACTAAGCGGCCAACCGCCTTAGCGATCGAACCGTCGAGGCCGCCATTGGCTTGATAATAGAATCGACCATTCCAGTTAGTGGGTAAACGCATTTCAAAGCCGATCGCATAGCGGGTTTCTCCCGCAATGCCAGTTCCCATCCTTTCATTCATATAACCCGTCACTAAACAATGTTCTGGTGCTCGGTAACGTTCAGTAGCGCTATATTCAACATTGCCAGCCGCAATAATTTGTGAGTTCGTTATCACAGTATTTTTGAAATTATATTGTGAAGCAATTTCACTACATAGATTCAGTGTGGCGGGTGTGGCCGAGGCTAACTGTGGTAATGGGGTTTCGGCGTTATCGTTATTTCCACATCCGCTAAATAAAAAACATGACATAGCAACGGCTGGAATAAGTAAGAAATTCTTTGTTTCCATTTTATCTCAATCCTTAAGTCAAAGTGTTTACCGCAACTTTTACTTGGGTATCGGTGATTTTGCGGTACAAAAATTGGGTGTATCGAACAAGGCTGATACACCCGTATAAGGTTTGGTGCAGGGGAGTTAAAACTGATGAACTATTTACCTAAAGCAAATTTATAAGTGACATATAAACGCAGATCGTCAAGATCTTCACTTTGATCAAAATCGACCATGGCATAACGCGCTTTAAGACCTAGGCCCGATAACATGCCTGAAAATTTATAGGCTATTGAAAAGTTAGTTTCGTTAAAGTCTGAGGCAGTTCCCTCTGGCACATCGTACTGTCCATAGAAGGCATAGGCTTCTAATCCACTCGCACCTAACTTTTCAAAGTCATAGGCCAGCTTTAACGCGTTGACTTCTTCATTCGCCCGTGCAGATTGATATACCTGTTGAATCACTACTTTTTCATCGCCCCATGGGGTGAGCACAGTATCATCGCCAGTTTTGGCGTACATATAAGTGAGATCCGCCCCCGCCAATTTGGCACCTAGATGGAAGCCGTATTGATAGGTATCGAGCGGGCCGCCGGTTTCTTCACCGATTGCCTGTTGAGTTAAATAGGAAGGCGTTAAGTAGAAATTCGTTGCACCAACATCAGCGGCTAATTTCAGTTTGGCATAGGTTTGATTGAAAACATCTTCCATGCTGTAGTGCCAAAGATGGGCTTCAGTTTGGACTGTCTTAAAGGGCAATTGATATTTAGCACCTAGGGCATAAACTGGGTTATCGGCAACATCAGCCACAATCCCCGCTCTTGCTAGCTCGCTTTGTACCGCGTCTTTAACGGAGACGAAATCGTTATCCGACCAGCCCATTGAATCAGTAATGTACAGGGCTGAAAGTGTGAGGTTATCGACACTCTTGTTTTCTGCCGAGAAACCGCGGAAAGTCCGTGGGATCGCCCGAATATCATGGGGATTCATCATAGGGGTGCGCAGTTCCTGTGCGCCGAGCTTGAATTTAGTATTCCACCAATCACCTTGGACAAAATATTCTTGTAAACGGTTAACGTCGTCATGGTCACCCTTGGCATCACGGGCGACTAAACCATAAACATCATCAGAGTCGTTGATCCAAATCGGGTTTGCCGACGCGAAGCTAGTGCCAAAACTGATCCCATTTACCTTTGCTGTGTTGTAGTAAAACAGCCCGCCGAATGAGGTGTCATGTTTGGTGTTGGTCGTATCATAGTCACGGGTAAAGTCGAATAGGCGTAGTTCACCCTTTAATGTCCCTTGGCTAAACATTTGATCAATGCTGGTATCTGCAATGGCTGGAATGCTTAATACCGATAGCACAAGTAACGATAAATAAGATTTGTTCATCATCATTTCCTTATTTTTGTGTGCCCGCTTGGAGTGGTCCGAGCGAGTTAAAAGGCTAGTGTTAACCTCTTTAGGTGAAATGTATGACGTATAACCTTTATCCACAACGGAGTAAGAATGAATATGAGAAACTAGTTACGAAATTCGTACAGATGTTACATAGATCAACAAAAATGAAGATTTTTTAATCACTAATATAGGAAATACCGGAGTACTTTTTCTGAATTGGCTGGGTTTTATGGTAGGATGACGCCACTGAGTTTATCCGAGATAATAAATTGCATATCTTCAAGCCTATTAAGCAGATAAAAGCTTCGAGTGAAGTCGGTCTGCAACTGAAAAATGCTATTTTAGGTGGCGATTATAAGGCGGGCGATAAGTTGCCCTCCGAGCGTGAATTAATCGAGCTATTTCAGGTCAGCCGCACTGTGGTTCGGGAAGCGATTAAGAGTCTCGAAGCGGGTGGATTGGTTGAAATTCGTCAAGGAGCAACGGGTGGTGCATTTGTTAAGCATTTGACCTTTGAGCGTTTGAGTGATGCCTGCCACGACTTATTTATGATGGGGAAACTCTCTCTACCTGAGCTATGCCAGGCACGAATGTTGATTGAGCCCCAAGTTGCTAGAATGGCTGCTAAAAATTGCACTCCAGAGCAAGCGAAAGCCTTACAAGAGGCTAATAGCCATGAAAATGATAGCTATGATTATCCTGATACCGTCATTTTACGATCCCAAGTGCATTATGTGCTGGCGGAAATGTCGGGCAATCGCTTTCTAGAAGCTATCGTAAAATCCTTGTTGGTTTTATTAAGTAATCAAACGACTAAATTTCAGCCGCCGACCGATGAAATTCATCCATTAGGTTTACATGATGTTATTGTCGCAGCGGTTATCGCCAAAGATGAGGCGAAAGCTGAAGCCGAAATGTTGGCACATCTGCAGGATTTTAATATACGCCTAGCAGAAATTGAGCGTAAGTATATGCTTAAACAGGCTTAAGTGAGTGCTGACAAAGCCCTTAATGCTTTAGCAAGCACCAGCGTAAATGATTAAATACCCGGCTAAATAGACGGGTATTTTTGTATCCTGGAGATTAAGGAAAAGTAGCGCAGCCCCACAGTTCGACCGCCGCATCTTGCTTGTTCGGTGGGCCAATCCAATAGTCCATGGTTTGGCATTCAACCTTTCCAGTGGGAGCTGTGAAACATAAATCATAGTCTCCCGCTTCGGGTGTGCGGCCTAAGCGCAGCACAGGTAAACTGGGTAGTTTGGGGTGATAATGCCAGCTACCATTCTTAAGATAAGCATCATCTGGGATTTCCATTCCCGCCCCAGTCCCTTTAACCCTTGCCTCGACTAACACTAAGCCTTGGGGAGTGATGTTATAATCTTCCTCCCAGCGGATTTTTTCTATGCTGTGATTCCATGCAAGGGTGAAATTATCTGTGGGCACTTGTGCCCACAGTGTGCCTGCTAGGCCTAAACATAGACCTAGCATTAGCTCACCCTTAACCACAGATTAATAGCAGGTAATTCCAAGGCTTATCCTTGTTCTGCAAGGCGTTTAAGTTTGCGCGCCCGCCAGCTGTGCTGCACTATAAACAGCAAGGCAAGCCCAAAACCTATTTCATCACTGAGTGGTGTCGCCAGGATCAAACTCGCTCCCGCAAGGAAGCCAATAACCCTCTCCCATAGATACAGCTTTTGCAGCAGGTAGCCAGTAAAGACCACTCCCCAAATCCCGATGGCGACAGTGACTTTTATTAGCACATAAATAGTGGCTAACCAACTATCGCTTTGTAGCATTAATGCGGGATCGTAAACCGCCATAAAGGGGATCACAAAGCCAGCAATAGCGATACGAATCGCCCAAAGACTGATCTTAAATCCCGACTCCTTTGCAATCGGGGCGGCGGCAAAGCAGGCCAAAGCGACAGGCGGGGTGAGATCGGCCATGATGCCAAAATAGAACACAAACATATGGGACACTATCAAGGGCACGCCTAAATCCAGCAGAGCAGGGGCGGCAATTGAACTGGTGATAATGTAGTTTGGGATAGTCGGGATCCCCATACCCAATACCAGACAAGTGAGCATAGTTAACACTAAGGATAAGAACAGATTATCTTGCCCTACCGCCAGAATGTAACTGGCAAAGGTTGAGGCGATACCCGTCAGTGACACTATGCCGATAATCACTCCCACTAAGGCACAAGCTATCCCCACGGGGACGGCGTGACGTGCACCTTCCACCAAAGCATGCAAGCAGATTGTCAGGGTATCTTTGCCGCCCTTAATAAACCAACATACCGCCACCAATAGGGCAATTACCGCAAATACCACTGCAATCCCTAGTTGGAAGAAACCTGCGCACAGCACCCCAAGGGCAATCCAAAATGCAAAACGCATCGCATTCGATGGCAGCCTTAAGACGATAGCCGAGCCTAAGATAACAATCGAGGTCAGTGCTAAACCGACCATACCTGAAAAGAGGGGCGTTCTGCCGGAAAAAAGCAGATAGATCAAAATAAACAAGGGGATAAGTAAATACCAGCGTTCCTTAATCGCGGCCCAGGGATCGGGACATTGATCCTTAGGTAGGCCGCACAGATTAGCGCGTTTGGCCTCTAAATGTACCATCCAGAATACCGAGCAGAAATACAATAAGGCGGGGATTAACGCCGCTTTAGCGATTTCGATAAAAGGCACGTTAATGGTTTCGGCCATGATAAAAGCCACAGCCCCCATAATGGGGGGCATAATTTGGCTGCCCATACTCGAGGTTGCTTCCACCCCGCCAGCAAAGGCGGGACGATAACCGAAGCGTTTCATCAGTGGAATGGTAAATTGCCCAGTGGTGACTACGTTAGCGACACCAGAACCTGTAATAGTCCCCATCATAGCGGAAGAGACCACGGCAACTTTTGCGGGGCCGCCAAGCTTGTGGCCGAATAACCCCATCGCAAAATCGGTGAAGAGACGGATCATCCCCGCCTGTTCTAAAAAGGCGCCAAAGAGGATAAATAGGAAGATGTACGTTGCCGACACATAGGTCGGCGTACCATAGAGGCCTTCAGTACCAAAGGATAACTGATTGATAATCTGATCAACGCCGTAGCCTCGGTGCATTAAGTCACCGGGAAGATATTGGCCGAATAAACCATAGGCCAAGAAAATACAGCAAATGATCGGCAATGCCCAACCCATGACTCGGCGTGCGGCTTCAAAGACTAATACAATCAAAATAATGCCAATCACCATATCGGCATCGGTCAATTCACCGGAACGCTGGATCAGATCGGCTTCAAAAATCCATTGGTAGGCCGCTGTTGCCATACCAGCAAGGCCAAGCAACCAAGCTAAGGGCTGCCAAGGGCGAGATTTGCCCACAGCGGGATAACTTAAAAATACCACTAAGAGTAGAAAGCCCACATGGGTCGCACGCAATACTTGGGTCGATACTGGATGAAAAGCGGCGGTAATAATTTGAAAAATAGAGAAAATTAAGGCGGTATAAAATAGTGCCTTGGGCCAGTCGCCGGGCTTGGCACCAAGGCCTTGTTCGGAATCGCTCATATTATGCCTCACAGCATTAGACTACAGAGGGCGACATAGCACTTGAGCCTAATTGTTAGCTCAAGTGCTTAAGTGGAGAATCGGTCGCACAGGTTAAAATGAAGGCTTAAAGTGCGCCAACTTCTTTGAAATAACGCTCAGCACCAGGGTGAAGCGGTGCAGGTAGTTTTTTAGTCGCGTTATCTAAGCTAATCGTCTTGGCGGCCGAGTGGGCATTGCCTAGACGCTCTAGGTTTTCAAACATGATTTTTGCCATTTGATAGGCTAAATCATCTGAGACACCACTTTGAGTGACGAATAGGTTTTGAATGGCAACCGTGGACACATCGGCAGTTTGGCCTTCGTAGGTGGTAGCAGGAATAACCCCGTACTGATAGGCTGGATTATTGATTTTTAGCACTACATCTTCAGGGATCTCGACAAAGTTAATGGGCATAGACGCCGCAAGATCGCGAATTGCCGCCATACCTAAGCCCGATGACTGTAACGTCGCGTCTAATTGGCGATTTTTGATTAATTCAACGGATTCGGCATAGGGTAAAAACTCTACTTTGCCCATATCCTCGTAACTTAATCCCGCCGCTTTGAAGATGGCGCGAGCATTGAGTTCGGTGCCCGATTTAGGCGCGCCAACAGAGATACGTTTGCCTTTTAAATCGGCCAAGGTTTTGATACCAGACTCTTTATTGGCCACAATTTGAATATAGTTAGGGTAAGCTGCGGCAATAACACGGATTTTATCTAATGGCTTTTTAAAGCCAGCATCGACATCCCCCTGGTAGGCGGCGGCAACGGAATCACCTAGTGCTAAGGCTAGCTCCCCACGACCCGCCTGCAGCAAGTTGAGGTTTTCAACCGAGGCCTTAGTCGCTTGAACTGAGGTTTTGGCCCCTTCAATGCCCGTACCATAGAGTTGGGATAGGGCAACACCTATGGGGTAATAAACACCGCTGGTACCACCGGTGAGAATATTAATAAATGCGGGTGCGGCGGCCATAGTGGCAGCGCTGAGTGAGAGTGTCAGTGCAGTACCGACGGCGATAAAACGTTTGTTGATTTTCATATTGAAATATCCTTATTTTTTATTGTGTTATATAGGGCTATTAAAATCGACTCTGTTAACTGCTGACTTTAGTATTACTACTTATATACCCAAAACTGCTCAAAATACAGACTTTGAATGCTGTTTTGTCACTCAGAGTTTCGGTTTTTGAACGATTTAACTGACTAGTTAACAAGTAATTAACTCAGTATCGGCCCTAAAATGTTGCACTCTGTTTAGCCTTCAATGCTAGATGAAGCAAGTTCACCTTGTATCCCGCTAAGTCTGTTTTTGCGCTTTAATGGTGGTTTTATACCTTAGCAAAAGATCTGCGGAATGTAGATTTTGCTTTAGTCTAGGTGACATTTTTAAATACAGGGATTTTTAGGGATTAACTGTTATAAAACAATCGCTTCAATTTGTTACTGCGCAGATGATAAATGGACGTTTTTGCAGGGCTTAAGCTTAATTAGAGACTAATAGAAGAGAATATAAAAAGGGCTAACCTAAGTTAACCCTCTATTGAGTACGCAATTGATATCAAATGCGCTGGCACAACACTATTTAGTGTTTTCTAAGAAACCCTTAGAAGCATTTTTAGCGTGTTTTGCTGCTCTTTTTTCCTTTGCAGACATTAACGGCTTCTTTTTCGTTTCTTTGCGGTTTTTTTGCTCTTTACTCATAGCTAACTCCATGTACTTTGTGGTTGTTCATCAGGCTAATCATGTAAGCCATACGCGTAAAACCTGTACCATGATGTCCTGACTGAAGCGAAACGTTAAATCTCGAATTACAACATTTTTAAATCGCAATTATTTAAAATCATTGATAATTTATTTGAATTTGTTTGCCTCTCTGAGCTGGACTCGCAAAATAATCTTATCACCGAAATCCGTGGCAAGATCTATCCCTTACTTAGAATAATTCATGCTATTGGTAGTGCTAAACTGTCTATAAAATATGCGACCTAGAGCACGGTGACTACCGTCAAGCCTGCATAGGCAGATAACCATGCCTATCTGCGGGTTGATTTACCCAATATTCCCCCTAGAAGCCCCCGCAGAATTTGTTTTCCTAATTGATTGCCCACAGTGCGCGCCGTTTGTTTGGCAAGGGTTTCGGCTAAACCTTGGCGGCGTTTATTGCCGAAGATAAGCTCGCTAAACCAACCCTGTTCTTCTGTTTTTGGATTCGCTTGATCTGTATTTTCAGAGGATCTTGATTCAGAGGCTGTTGATGGCGCGGGCTCACTATCAGAGCGCCGGTTGTGAAGTAATTCATAGGCCGATTCGCGGTTGATTAAGCGGTCATATTTGCCACCAATAGGGCTTTGTGCGCGAATTTGTTGCAGCTCATCGGGCAATGCCGGCCCCATACGGCAGCGGGGTGGGGCGATGAGCGCACGTTCTACCATAGTGGGCACGCCTTTATCGGCCAACATGGATACTAAGGCTTCACCCACCGCCAGTTGGGATATCACATCCGTGACGACGAGCTTAGGGTTGGGTACAAAGGTTTCGGCCGCAGTTTTAACGGCTTTTTGATCCCTCGGCGTGTACGCCCTGAGGGCGTGCTGAATACGATTGCCGAGTTGGCCGAGGATTTCATTGGGAACATCGTCCGGAAATTGTGAACAAAAATAAACGCCAACGCCCTTGGAGCGGATAAGCCGCATAATTTGTTCAACCCGTTTTAATAGGCTCGGCGGGCACCCCTCAAATAGTAGATGCGCCTCATCGATAAAAAAGATCAGTTTAGGTTTGTCGAGATCGCCAACCTCAGGCAGATTTTCAAATAGCTCTGATAACAGCCAGAGTAGAAAACTTGAATATAACCTTGGTGTTAAAATAAGTTTATTGGCGGCGAGCAAATTGATGATGCCACGCCCCTGTAAGTTAGTGCGCATCAAATCTTCGAGTTGTAATGCGGGTTCGCCAAAAAAGTCTTTACCGCCATCGCGCTCTAAACCGAGCACGGCTCGCTGAATTGCGGCGAGGGATTGGGCGCTGATAAGGCCATATTTGGCTGAAATTTCTTTGCGCTCATCGGCGACTAAGGTCAGCATGGCTCGCAGATCATCTAAATCGAGCAGCAACAATCCTTGATCGTCCGCCAGTTGAAAGACGATATCTAAAATGCCGCTTTGGGTGTCATTAAGCTCGAGGATGCGGCCAAGCAAGGTCGGGCCCATTTCACTCACCGTAGTGCGTAACGGATGCCCTTGCTCTCCCGCTAAATCCCAGAACACGACGGGATTGGCCTCGGTTTGATAGTCCTCGATCCCGATTTGAGCCGCCCGTTGTAACAGTTTGTCGTTTGGCGTGCCCGCCATGGCAAGCCCTGAAATATCCCCTTTGATATCAGTGATAAATACCGGCACACCTTGGCGTGAAAACCCCTCGGCTAGGCTCATCAACGAAACGGTTTTCCCCGTACCCGTTGCGCCTGCGATAAGCCCATGACGATTGGCATATTTAAGATTTAAGTGAACCTGTTGCTCACCTTTCCCTAGGAGTAGAGTATTCAAGCGCAGTCCTTATCTTAATTTAACGATTCAATAATCGGTTTTAGGTGGATAAAAAATCAGCACCCAGTGTTTTCCTTTAAAAAATCCCTGTCAACATCTGTTACGTGCAGCATTGATACAGGTCAGGTAAAGCTTGCCCATGCTAGCTTGACTAAGTGTAGCCATTTGGTTGAATTTATTGAGGCACCGAAGATGAAAATTCCATTGATTATGTTAGTCTTATCCGCATCATTACTCACATCGGCATGCGCCGATTTGGCCTGCTCCGCAAGGACAGATGTCGATCCCTATGGGCCAATGCTAGATCAACAGCGCTGTGTGATTGAGGCGAATAAACAGCTTGCCGAGCATGAAAAAGTCAAAAAGGCAGAGCAAGAACAACAGCTTAAAGCGGCCATGGATCGAGCGACTAAACATAGTTAATAGCAAATGATTTGTATAAAGCGGCTAAACTGAAATCTATATTCCATCCCCCTTTGCCTAGGAAATCCAATGCGTTGGCGTAACAGTGACCGCAGCTCAAATATCGAAGACAGACGGGGCCAACAAATGGCGTCGGCGGGTGTGCCCAGTGCGTTGCTGCTCCGGTTGTTGCATTTCCTGCTGAGAACCAAAATCGGCCGAGTGGTACTGCTCCTCGGCGGACTGTATTTCGCGTTTCAATACTTTACCGGCGGCTTATCCCTTGAGCCCAGCAATCAGGCGGGGTTTAGTCAGTCACAATCGGCGAGCAACACTGCGGCTCAAGATGAAAATGCCCAGTTTGTAGCGGCGATTCTTGGCACGACCGAGACCGTTTGGAATCAATTGCTACAAGGGCGATATATCGAACCTAAGCTAGTGCTCTATCGCAATATGACCTCCACTGGCTGTGGCATGGGACAGGCGCAGTCAGGGCCTTTTTATTGCCCCGCCGATAGCAAGGTTTATATCGATCTTAGCTTTCTCGATGAGCTTAAAACCTTAGGCGCGCCCGGTGATTTCGCCTTTGCCTATGTGATTGCCCACGAGGTCGGTCACCATGTACAAAACCTGCTCGGCACTAGCACTAAAGTGCGTCAGGCCCAGCCCGCCGCTGGCAAGGCGCAGGCTAATCAACTGAGTGTTGCCATTGAATTGCAAGCCGACTGTTATGCCGGTGTGTGGGGGCATTATGTTGATAGACAACTTAATCTGCTCGAAGCCGGCGATGTGGAAGAGGGCATTGCGGCGGCGAGTGCCGTGGGTGATGATCGTCTGCAAGAAATGGCGGGTCGCGCCGTGCAACCTGAGGCCTTTACCCACGGCAGATCTGCGGACAGAGTGAAATGGTTTAATACCGGTTTTACCTCGGGCAAGCTTGCTAGCTGTAACACCTTTAATGGCAAATAGTTAGATAGTAAAAAGAGTGGACTATGGGGTTGGTATATGGCATTTGAAGATAGGTTTCGGCTGAGTAGCCATGGGGTAATTACCAATGACTCGGGTCAAGTGCTGCTGCTCAAAGCGAACTATGGCAATTTTGCTTGGGGATTGCCCGGCGGCGCCTTAGAACCCGGTGAGACCATTCACGAGGCGCTGCTGCGTGAATGCAAAGAGGAATTGGGGCTTGAGGTCAATATCCACTACCTGAGCGGCGTTTATTACCACAGTGCCTATCAATCCCAAGCCTTTATCTTTCGCTGCGAGCTAGTACAACCCTCGCCTGATACGGCAATTTGTTTAAGCCACGAACATTCAGAGTTCGCCTTCCATGATATCGACACGCTTAGCGCGGTTCAGCAGCAAAGAATCAAAGATTGCCTTAATTTCAACGGTGTTGTCGTGAGTGCAAAGTTTTAAGGCTTTGCCAGTAAGCAAAGTCGTGGGGCTTCACCCCCTGTTTTTTAATCAAGAGCCGACCAAGGAGGACTGCTCGTCCTATCCTCCTTGCCTATTGTTTTAACATCAGCCAAGACGCCCCTAACGGAGTTGAAAGCCCCTTGGGCAATTAGCGCCCTTATGCTATCGCGTCAGACGCTCGTCCCTGATTCGACTGACGCTATCTCGGCATCTGATAGGCAGGATGCCTGAATGTCGTGAAGTGCATGGATGCACGAGAACGACCATGCCGAGACTCACGCAATTTGTCTATTCGCCCTGCGGCAACTCCGAGGGGATGGCGTATTCCTTTGATTATGAAGTTTGCTGTTGGTCACTTAAAGCATTGAAGATTTCTGGATACCCTGTTTTACCCTATTAGGTCTTTACGTAGCAAAATTTAACAGTGGATGTCTCGTTAAACATTTTTTCCCACCATCATTGAGTTAAGAACGATTTAAAGAACTCATATTACAAAAGAGATTATAATATTAAATCGTCTTTTATAATGTTGAATAAGGGTAGGCTATTCTAACAATGTAGTTAGGGTTCTTTGATGTTATGACTCCTTATCGTTTTTAGTGCTTGTTCTAGGTTGAGCATCCGATTTCATATCGTTTCTGGAGCTTGTTACAGATTGCACGTTTGATTCCGGGTCGTATTTGGAGATTGTTGCAGATTGAACTTTTGACGAAGATCCACTTCTGGATTGCATTTCATGTTGAATGAGAGATTCAGGGTTTTTATTAGACGGTATTTCAGATTTTGATACCGAACTTTCTTTGGTGGTTATTTCAATTTGAGGTTTTTTTTCAATATTTTCATTGGATTGTGAAGGTTTTAAAAAAATATAAACAGCTATTAAGCCACTTATTATTGTGATGAATAAAGCTAATTTTTCATACCATGGCTTTGCTGGGAAATCATTTATGACTAAATTTTCATTTGTATTTTTAGTGTTATAATCTCCAATTGTATTATCAATACCACTGTGGTCTCCATGAGTAGTTATATTATTATCTATTCTTGAATTTTCACCGATAATAATTCCGTTATTGATATTGTATGTACTGGTTTTCTCTGAGTTGTTTTCATCAATACCATACTCACCTAATAGGTCGCTAATTTTAATATCACTTCCACTATCGCATTGAATTGTTCTTTTTCTATTGCTTTGTAGTTTCTGTATTTTACTATATAGGTGAAAGCTACCGCTACTATCTTTTTTGCAATCGTCGCAAATGCATGGAATCATTTCATCATGCTTTGGATTATTTAATGATTGGTGTATTGATTGTATATCTTTCCTGATAATTGCGAGTAGTTCTTTTTTATTCTCTCCATTAATGTTTATACTTATTGTCTTTGAGAATGGATCTGATACAACTAGAGCTTTTGCATTATCCCATTCTATGCAAACACCATTTCTCCAGTAAATGCTGTTATATATTATCTCATGCTGGCGAACGGTGAATCTGGTTATAATTCCTGCGGGCATGAATGAGTATTTATATACAAAGCATAGATTGTTGAAATAGTCCCATTCAAAGTTTAATCTTGTCGGATGTAAAAGCTCAGGGATAATAAAGTCTTTATTGTTTTTTAATTCAAAACAAATTTCGAATTTTTTCATTAATTCGATTAAGAATATATGAGTTGATGGTTCATAGTCACACCAAATAGTTTCTAGTTGGCGGAAGTTAAGAACTCCATTTTCTTTTTGAATTTTACTATTATCTACTACAGTATAAACTGCATCAGTTGCCCACTCTGGATTTAATATTACGATTTTATCTAGAATTGTATTTTCATTAAAATGTAATATAACACCAAGATCATGGTAATAACGCGCTAAATTATCAGCTTGATCTTTAGTTAATGAGTGATTCTTACATATATTCACATAGTCTACATATGAAATATAATTCGATTCATGCATTGACTCTAATTTTTTTCTAATATCTACCCATTTCTTTATTAATTTTTTTCCTATCATAGGTAGAGCTTCCATTTGGGCATATATACGCTCTCTGAGCTCTGCTACACCAGCTCCTGTCTTTGCGCTGATATCATGAAATCCTATTACATTTGGGAACTCTTTTTGAATGGCTGCTTGGTCAATAGATTTGAAGCGGACGTCGCTCTTATTCATCACCACTAATACAGGTGAACCATTGCTTAGGAGTTTTATTATATTTAGCCAGTAATCGAAGTTCACTATGTCTTGGTCGCTTCTCGCTTCCCATATAAATAAATATAAAGATCTACTTGTTAGAAAAAATTGGTGGGTAGCATGACATATCGCTTGGCCAGCAAAATCCCATAAATTAACTCTGAAATTTTTAATATTTTTTGTGTTGATAACCCATTCGTGAATGTCAATACCTCTAGTTGTTTCGCCGGATGGTATTTTTTCATGAATTAGCCGATTTGTCAGATAGGTTTTTCCAACATCCCCTTCACCAACAATAAGAAGCTTACCTTCGTATAGTCTAACAATCTCTTCAGGTCTTTGGTTGGTAAAGGATTCGAAATAATTGACTACAGCAGCATGTCCTTCAGACATTATTTCAATAGGAGGCGTTTCGATTGGATTACCATAAAGGTTAATACCATCATTGCTACCAGGGTCAGATCTATTACTTTTCCAAATCAAAGGTTTTTTTAGTTTTGTGATCCATGATGGAACTTCAGTAATTAAATTTTCATTCAAAAAAAGGTGCTCTAACGCCTTTAATTCTCTAATGAAGCTTGGGATTGTTTTTATATTGTTATTACTTAATGAAAGTGAAACAAGATTATGTAATTCACCAATGTGACTATTGATCTCTGATATGTCATTGGCATCAAGGAATATTACTTTTAACTCTTGTAGGAGGACAACGCTGTCAGGTATTTCGCTTATATAGTTCCCTGCTAAATGGATAGATTTTAATTCTCTTAGCTCGCCAATATTTTCAGGTATTAATCTTATTCTATTATCATTAGCTCTTAAGTCTTTAAGGCTGATTAGCTTTGTTATGCTGTCTGGTAGAATTTTTATATTATTACCAGACACATTTAAATGTGAAATTGAAGATAGATTTTCTAAATCTCTTGGTAAATAATCTATATCATTGTTATTAAATATTAGGTTTTCTAAGGTTTGAATGTTGGTGATGCTGTCAGGTATTTCTTGTAAGTTGTTATTACTTGCATTTATAAATTTTAACTTTGATAACCTTCCTATTTTTAATGGGAGTGAAAATATCAAGTTGTTACTTAAGTCTAATTTTCTTAGGTTGGATAAATCTGTTAATTCATCAGGGATCTCAGTTAATATGTTATCAGCTAGCCATAGCTTATGTAGTTCTTTTAAGTTGGAAATTTCTTTTGGTAATGTTTCAATTTTGTTTTTGCCTGCACCGAGAAGAGTTAATGACGTTAAAGAAAATATTTCTTTAGGTAATGATTTTAATTTGTTATCACTGACCAATAGCTCCTTTAGTAAGCTTAGGTTTTCGATGCCTTTAGGCAAGTTATCAAGATAGTTTCCATTAATTCTTAATACCTTCAAAGCTGTTAGCTCACTTATTTCTTCAGGCAAATAATTAATGTTGGTATAACTTAAATCAAGATATTCTAAAAAGGATAGCTTGAAAATTAAATTCAAGTCTTTTATACGTTTTCTTAAAAGGCTAAGTTTAGTTATTTTTCCATCTGTGACACAATAGCCAACGTTATTTTCTATGGTTTGCTTCTGTGTTAATTTAAATCCACATGCTTTTTCAATGTTTTTTAGATGCACTAATTCATTTGGTTCAATTGTATCAAGCATTAGTTAAATCTCATTTATGAAAATATCTAGAATTTAGCATTTTTTACCATTTTATGTGAATGAATATATCTTATTCCCAATAAATTTATCAAGTTGCAAAAAAAGATCTTATTTCACCCTTATAAAAATTGTTTTAGGAGGCGGTACTGGGAGCTTAAAGCTGTAGAGATTTGATCCTCCCCCCTTCAATTGAGCGATGCTGCATGGCAGGAACCCTCGTCCTATTCGGGATTGCTCAAAGTTGAGTGTTCAGAGTATCTGAATGTTATCAATTAACTAGCCACCCATTGTTAAATTTACAGAGCGCATGCTTGTAAGAAGGGGGTCAGATTACTCAATATTAAGTACTGTCATGGAAGTGACCGTCCGTGACATGGATGTCACGGTCGAGCACACAGGGATGTGCTTGCTGCGTGTCACTGGAATGACAGTGCTTAATTGCTGATACAGAATTATGAACACCCTCTCTATGAATCATTAATACAGCTTTGCCCTTGTTTAATTCCTCCTCTAGACAAAGATCTGTTACCGAAGAGCTGGATTCCCGCCCACAAGCATTGCGGGAATGACGGCTATAAGAAGACAGAAAAATTAACGAATTAACGAGCCACCCATTGTTAAATTTACAGAGTTTATGCTTGTAAGAAGGGGGTCAGACTACAGTAGGGTGTGGCAAGATTAAGCACTGACATGGAGGTGACCGTTGACGGCATGGATGCCGTCGTCGAGCCCTCAGGGATGAGTTAATGGCGTGTCACTGGAATGACAGTGCTTAATCGTTGAAACAGAATGATGAACACCCTCTCTATGAATCATTAATACAGCTTTGCCCTTGTTTAATTCCTACCCAAAACAAATAAAAGCTGGATTCCCGCTCATAAGCATTGCGGGAATGACAGTGTTTAAGAATGGACTGTTCCATACCACTTTCCTTCTGCCTCTTGTCTTATGGATCAGGCGCGCAGGTGGGATTTCTTCTGTTATACTGCCTCCTCGATTTTTTGGAGGCGAGAATGGACGTATCTTCTTTACTTGACGGCCTAAATGATAAACAGCGTGAGGCTGTCGCGGCACCGCAATCTAGCATGTTAGTACTGGCGGGCGCGGGCAGTGGTAAAACGCGGGTGTTAACCCACCGTATTGCGTGGTTAATGCAGGTTGAACAGCAGAGTCCTTACTCGATTTTAGCCGTGACTTTTACCAATAAAGCCGCGGCTGAGATGCGCGAGCGAGTTGAAAAAGTCGCTGGTACCAATATGGGCCGCATGTGGATTGGCACCTTCCACGGGCTGGCGCATCGCTTGCTGCGCACTCACTTCCAAGATGCGGGATTACCGCAAAGCTTCCAAATTCTCGACTCTGACGATCAAGTGCGTTTGATTAAACGCATCCTTAAAAGCCTCAATTTAGATGAAAAACAATATCCTCCCCGTCAGGCGCAGGGCTATATCAATGGCAAAAAAGACCAAGGATTAAGACCAAAACATATCGATGCGGGTGGCTTCCCGATTGAACAGAATCTGCTGAAAATTTATCAGGTCTATCAAGAATCTTGCGATCGCGCAGGTCTTGTCGACTTTGCCGAAATCCTGCTGCGTGCCCACGAACTTTGGCTCAATAAGCCACATCTACTGGCCCATTATCAAGAACGCTTTAAGCATATTCTGGTGGACGAGTTCCAAGATACCAACGCCATTCAATATGCGTGGATTAGAGTGCTTGCCGGCCAAACCGCCAATGTGATGATAGTGGGTGACGACGACCAATCGATCTACGGTTGGCGTGGCGCCCAGGTTGAAAACCTGCATCGCTTCCTTCAAGATTTTCCTACCGCCACCACCATTCGCCTCGAGCAAAATTATCGTTCTAAGGGCAATATTTTGAAGGCGTCTAACGCCCTTATCGCCAATAACCCCGAGCGTTTAGGCAAAGAGCTGTGGACCGACGAAGCCGATGGCGATCCTATTTCCCTCTACTGCGCTTTTAACGAAATGGACGAGGCGCGCTTTATCGTCGGCCGGATTAATGATTGGCACGAAAAGGGTGGCAATTTAAGTGACTGCGCGATTTTATATCGCTCGAATGCCCAGTCGCGGGTATTGGAAGAAGCCTTATTACACAAAGGCTTAGCCTATCGGATTTACGGTGGCCTTCGCTTCTTCGAACGCCAAGAAATTAAAGACGCTATGGGCTATATGCGGCTTATCAGCAACAAAAATGACGATGCCGCCTTCGAGCGGGTGGTCAACACGCCGCCCCGCGGGATTGGTGATCGCACCTTAGATATTTTACGCACTACGGCACGTCAACAAGAGCTTACCCTCTGGCAGGCAAGTTTACGGCTGCTGGATGAAAAAGTGCTCGCAGGTCGTGCAGCCAGTGCGGTGCGTGGCTTTATGGATCTAATTGTCACCCTACAGGATGACACTCGGGATATGGCCTTGTATCGCATGGCCGACACAGTGATCCAAGCCTCCGGCCTTAAGGCTATGTACGAGATGGAAAAGGGTGAAAAGGCCCACGCCCGTATCGAAAACTTAGAGGAACTCGTCACCGCCGCACGCACCTTTGAAATGCCAGAGGAGCTTGAGGATATGGGCGAACTGAATGCCTTTTTATCCCACGCGGCATTAGAGGCGGGCGAAGGTCAGGCCGATGCCTTTACCGATGCGGTGCAGTTGATGACACTACACTCGGCCAAGGGGCTGGAGTTCACTATGGTATTTATGGCGGGTGTCGAGGAGGGGATCTTCCCGAGTAAGATGGCGCTCGAAGAGGGCGACAGACTCGATGAGGAACGCCGCCTCTGTTACGTGGGCATGACCCGTGCGATGGAAAAACTCTATATCACCTACGCCGAATCCCGCCGTATTTATGGCCGTGAAGATTACGCCCGTCCATCGCGTTTTATTAAGGAAATTCCGCCGCAATATGTGGATGAAATTCGCTTAAAGGCGCAGGTGTCGACACCGATGGCGAATAATCGTTTTAGTACCCAAAAATCCGCAGCAGCTAATGATACGGGTTTTAATGTCGGCCAAAGAGTCAATCACCCTAAGTTTGGCGAAGGCAAAGTGACTAACTTTGAAGGCAGTGGTGCACAGGCCAGGGTGCAGGTTAATTTTAACGATTTTGGCAGCAAATGGCTGGTCGTAGCTTACGCCCGATTAGAGGCACTCTGATTGACGCCAATGTCATGATTTTGTGACAGCATTTATCGGCATAAACTCGCTTCAGGGGGAGCTTGGGTATATGATGCTCACCCTGAAAGTTGAGATAAAAATGTGAGCTCAAATTAGGAGTGGGAGTACCTAGTTAATGAATTTAAAGCAGAAGTGGGATGTGTATTCCCGCCTGACTCGACTCGACCGCCCTATCGGCACTTTGTTATTACTCTGGCCCTGTTTAATGGCGCTGGTGTTAGCGGCGGGAGGCATGCCCGATCTTAAGGTCTTGATTATCTTTGTAGTTGGCGTAGTGATCATGCGCGCCTGCGGCTGCATTATTAACGACTATGCCGACCGCGACCTCGACTCCCATGTTGAACGCACTAAATCCCGCCCCCTCGCTAGTGGCGAAATCAGCACCAAAGAAGCGCTATTACTGTTTGTGGTTTTAGGCTTAGCAGCCTTTGGGTTAGTCTTACTGCTCAATGGCTTAGTGGTTAAGTTATCCGTCGTTGGCATCATACTCACCATTATCTACCCCTTTACTAAGCGGGTGACTAATATGCCGCAGATGTTTTTGGGCATAGTGTGGAGCTGGTCTATTCCTATGGCCTATGCGGCCCAAACGGGTGAAGTACCGATCGAGGCCTGGTGGTTATTTGCGGCCAATTTGTTCTGGACTGTCGCCTACGATACCATGTATGCCATGGTCGATAGGGACGATGATTTAAAAGTCGGCATTAAATCCACTGCGATTTTGTTTGGTAAATATGACCGCCAAATCATAGGTTTATTTCAATTAGCCGCGCTGATGTGTTTTATCGCCGCCGGTTGGAGTGCCGACCGAGGCTTAATATATGGCCTAGGATTACTCACCTTTGTAGGCTTTAGCACTTACCAGCAGATGCTGATTTTTGGTCGTGAAAGAGCACCTTGCTTTAAGGCCTTCCTCAATAATAACTGGGCCGGTCTGGCATTATTTGTTGGCTTGGGCGCCGACTATCTGATTTAGGCGACTCTTATCAGTTCAGAGTATGATTTTAACATTGAGGTTTACATCTAAACGCCCGTGCTTCAGCCCCCTGCGACTGGTTTTTACACTATGGCATAGTTTATAGTGAGGCTCTGCTTTATCTTAGGTAGCGTCACAGGGAGTTCCTATGTTTATACCGCCAGGATTTGCACTCATCAACCCGTATATGATTGTCGACAATGCGCAACTGTTAGTCGAATTTTTAAATCAAGCCTTTGGCGCAAAAGTTATCCACCTTTCCCATAGACCCGATGGCAAGATAGCCAATGCACAGATACAGATTGGTGACTGCCAATTTATGTTGAGCGAGGCGACAGCGGCATTTCCAGCCATGCCAGCCTCTTATTATGTGTATGTGGAAGATGCAGATAAGTCAGTGCAACAGGCCGTAGCAGCGGGAGCTGAACTCATTATGGCCGTTACAGATAAACCCTATGGCGATCGCCAAGGCGGAGTACGGGATCCCGTTGGCAATTTATGGTGGATCTCCCAGCGTTTAGCCGCTGGCCCCTATCAGGATTGAGCACCAAGGAGGTGGGATATGCCGTGTCAGTTAACCCGATTATTTGGAATCGAATTTCCTATTATTCAAGCACCTATGGCGGGAGTGCAGGGCAGTGCACTTACCATCGCCGTTTCCCAGGCGGGTGGGCTTGGTTCCTTACCCTGTGCCATGTTGTCCCTTGAGGCGCTCGAGGCCGAGCTGACAGAAATCCGCTCAAAGACCACTAAACCTTTCAATGTGAACTTTTTTTGCCATAGCGAGCCCTTACCACAGGCTGCCAAGCAAGCGGCTTGGCTCGAACAACTTAGTCCTTATTTTGCAGAGTTTAATCTCGACCCGAATGCGCAGCATACTGGCGTGCAGCGCGCGCCCTATAGCGAGGCGCAGGCAGAAGTCCTCGCTAAATTTAAACCCGAAGTGGTGAGCTTTCATTTCGGTCTGCCCGATGAAGAATTGCTGCTGGAAATCAAATCCTGGGGATCAAAAGTCATCTCCACGGCGACCACAATCGAGGAGGCGCTGTGGTTAGAGGCCCGTGGCGTCGATGCGATTATTGCCCAAGGTTTAGAGGCGGGTGGCCATAGGGGACATTTCTTATCTGGGGATTTAACCGAACAGTTGGGGACTTTTAGCCTACTGCCGCAAATTATTGCGGCGGTAGATATTCCTGTGATTGCCGCTGGTGGCATAGTGGATGCGAAAACTGTGCGCGCCGCCATGGCAATGGGGGCATCTGCGGTGCAGGTGGGAACGG
Organism: Shewanella sp. KJ2020; assembly: GCF_024197625.1. NCBI lineage: Bacteria > Pseudomonadati > Pseudomonadota > Gammaproteobacteria > Alteromonadales > Shewanellaceae > Shewanella > Shewanella sp. KJ2020. Next base: position 171,788 of record NZ_JAKUKD010000028.1, read on the forward strand.
CTTATTTACTCTGCCCTGAATGCACTACCAGTGATATCCACCGCGCCGCACTGCAAAGTGAGGCGGCGCAACATACGGCGCTGACTAACTTATTTTCCGGCCGCCCCGCCCGCGGTATTGTGAATCGTTTTATGGTCGAACTTGGGCCTATCAATGATGCAGTGCCGGATTTTCCCCTCGCCTCAAGTGCCGTCGCGGGGCTGAGAGCCGCCGCAGAAGGTCAAGGTTTAGGCGATTTTAGCCCTCTTTGGTGCGGCCAAAATGCCACTGGCTGCCAGGCTATTCCCGCCGCTGAACTAACAAGGCAGTTGGCTTTAGGTGTGATGGTTTAATCATCTGGCTGATTATTTTTAACTCAACCTTGTGTTAGTTGTGACAACTCCCCATATCACAGCTAAGCCAGCTGATTGCTTGGTTTTCACTCTCATGGGGATGGTTATTACCTTTTAACAACCCTATGTCGAATAAACTCGTTAACAGGGATGTTAAATATTCAAAAACCGACTTAGACGCCAAGTTAAATATCGCATTGCCTTTCTCATACTGATGATTTCGGTATATATCCTAGGCTTTCATTTACTGCCTGCGCAGCTCACAAACACACGTGAAGAGTTATCCTTAGCCGTGGTGACGACACTCTATTTTGTATTGCTGCCTCTGCTCTATTGGTATTGGATTATCAAAATTGGTGCGCAAAAAGCTTGGAAATTATTGCTCATCCTCAGTTTGAGTAGCCTAATGGCTCGCCTTAGTTATCCTGATGAAATTGCAGAGTATTTCGAGTTTATCGCTTGGCTGCGTTTCCCTATTATTGCGGTGTTGCTACTCATAGAACTGTACTTGATGGTGAGTATTATTAAGGGATTGTGGCAGGCGAGAAAGGCGGCTGGTGATCCAAGATTAGCGATAATTGCTCAATATGCCGCAACTGTGGAGCAAGAGAAGGACCTAGGAGCGAACGCACCTCAATCGCTTAACATTGAGGGCACATCAAATTCTGAATCCTCAAAGGATAAAATTACTGACGATAAGAAGCTGACCTTAGGTTTAATACTCGCCACTGAACCTGCGAGTTGGTATTACGCCATTCCCTATTTTTCCCGTCGTCATCCATCGGCTATCACCCAGCTTAAGTTGCTTAGTGCTCAGCCTTGGCATGTTGTAATTACCACTGTTTGTTTAATGGCCTCATCCATGTTGAGTTACTGGCTACTCGATAATGTTAGCCATATTGCGGCTATATTGGTTTCTGGTTTGCTCTTGTATTCAATGGTATTAATCGCTGCCAACTATCGTATTAGCCGTTATTACTCCCTATATCAAAGGGAAGGTAAGCTGATTATCAATAACGGCATCTGGGGTTTTATGTCGATTGATTTAACCCAGATAAGCGATCTGAAATTGGGGGCGTTTTCGGCTCTGGCGCCGTCCCAGAAAGTGGATGATAAATCGTTAGGCATGGTATCTACAGCATCATCACCAGAAATATTGACTATAGGTCGTGGCGATACCGCCAATGTGCAGCTGCTATTTAAACAGCCCCAAGTTTATTATGGCGGGATGGGACAATTGTCAGAGTCGTTAACTATGGTTAACCTCGTTGTGGATGATCCTCAGGAGTTAGTCGATGCACTGTTAGCCCATACTCCCAAAATGCAACAAGCCTCTTAGGATCAATTTATAATGCCCTAATTAGATGATTTATTGGTTTATCTAAGTTAGTCTGCTGTGCGTTTGTTGGATATCTTTATATAGTTAGGGCATTTGCCATTACTTACTAGCGTTAAGTCGAGGAGCAGTTTGACTATGGCACCTATTTTCAGTAATGCCGCGGTTGGCCGTACCCTATTGGTTCTGTTGCTGTGTGCCGGCGTATTCTTTTTTATCGACTTTTTAGTCCCCGCCTTAGCCGCCTTGATTGTGTGTTTTTCGAGTTGGCCGCTTTATCAAAAACTGCTGGCAAAATGCGGTGGTCGCACGGCATTGGCGGCGAGTATTGCCATGGTGTTTATTGTATTTGGCTTGGTCACTCCGCTGGTATTTGTATTTTCCTATGCTTTACAAGAAATTAGAACTTGGGTCGAATGGTTAGTTCATGCTAACCAACATGGCGCGGCCGTGCCTATATGGATTAAAGATTTTCCTGGGATAGGGGAATGGTTAACGCTCAAGTGGCAACAGTTTATCGGTGAGCCCCATGAGCTGGGTAAAATTGTCAGTGCCATCAGTGGCCAGAATCTGAGTGGTATTTCCCGTTGGGTGTTGCAATTGGGCTGGAATACCTTGGGATTATTATTGACCTTACTCTTTATGCTGATCACTTTGTTTTTCTTGTATAAAGACGGCGAACAAATCGCAAGGCAGTTGGATATTGTCGGCGAGCGAGTGCTACCAATCCGCTGGCACAGTTTTTCCCGCGTGGTGCCTGCAACGGTTAGCTCAACGGTAATCGGTATGACACTAATCGCCATAGGTGAGGGCATTGTACTTGGCACGGCCTATTGGATTGCAGGCGTTCCTTCCGCCGTGGCCTTTGGGGTATTAACGGCATTTATGGCGTTAATACCCGGCGGTGCGCCCACTATGTTTACGCTGATCTCCCTCTACTTAGTGGGGACGGGCGATCTTACTGCGGGTGTCGGGCTATTTCTGTGGGGGAGTATAGAGCTCTTTATCGTCGATAAAACCCTGAGGCCTAATCTTGTCGGTGGGCCGATTAAATTGCCCTTCTTACCGACTTTCTTCGGTCTGATCGGCGGCGTAAAAACCATGGGTTTTGTCGGTTTGTTTGTTGGTCCAGTATTGATGGCCCTGCTGGTGGCCATTTGGCGTGAGTGGTTAAGGGAAGAGCCCGAAACGATACCAGCTCAAGGGACTATTGCCCCTCAGTCCGATGATGCCAGCCAATAGATGAACTAACACTTGGTGTAAACATCATTTTATTGTCATCCCAAAACCACCGCCTCTGGCGGTGGTGATTGTTCCTTGAGGCTATAGCCTGAATTACGCCCATGCTAAAAGAGACTTCTTATTCACCACAAGTAAGAGGAAACGAAAAGCAT
>NZ_JAKUKD010000029.1:0-26121 GCF_024197625.1 Shewanella sp. KJ2020
AGCAATATACAACGATATGAGACCGCATCTGAGTTTGAATATGGCAACCCCTAATCAGGTGCACAATAGAAAAGGCCAGCTACTGGAGCTGGCCTAAAAACTGTCAACCTATCTTAGGACGGGACAGTAATTTAACCGACTGAGCCATCAACCACAGGATTTTTGCTGAGGTAAGAGGCATAAATATCTGCCCTTGGGATAGCGTGAACAGATTAGATATTTGCTCTAATTGGTATTAGACTGCTTACCCATTAATTGAACCGAATCACCCCTCTGATTCCCTTCGCATTAATCAATACCACCATAAATACAATAAAAACGAGGAACTCTCTATGACGGACCGCCTGATCCCCGCGCTGCTATTGTCTACAACTGTGCTGGCAGGACTCACTGCTTGTGGTGATAACAGTCAAGACAATACGGCAAAAACCAGCGATACCGCGCCAAAGACGGAAGCCGTCGTGGCCCAAATGCCGATTGGCATTAATGTCGCCGCTATGACTGCCACGGTAAAACCCGGCGATGATTTTTATGCCTATGCCAACGGCGAGTGGATGAAAACCACTGAAATCCCAGCCGATCGCTCAAGCACTGGGGCATTTTTAGTCGCGTTTCAAGAGACTGAAAAACATAAGACCAGCCTGATTGCCGAGTTGGTTAAGGCCGAACATGCGACTGGCAGCGACGCCGCCCGTATTGCCAACTTCTACAAGGCTTACACAGATACCGCCGCCATTGATGCCGCGGGGATGAAACCCGCCGAGGCCGATTTAGCCCGTTATGAGACCATTGCGAGCAAACAAGATCTGTCTGCGGTATTAGGCCAAAACCTGCGCGCCGATGTTGACCCGCTTAATGCGACTGATTTTTATACTGAAAACCTGTTTGGGATTTTCGTTACCCAAGGCCTAGCGACACCGGGCGAAGTCTTACCCTATTTTCTCCAAGGCGGTTTAGGGCTACCGGAGCGCGAATATTACCTGTCCGCCGATCCTAAAATGGTCGAGATCCGCACCGCTTACCGTGCTTATATTGAAGCCCTACTCAAGGATGCGGGTATAAGTGATGCCGCTACACGCGCCGATCGTATTTTTGCCCTTGAGCATAAGATAGCGAGCGCCCACGCCAGCCGTGCAGACAGTGAAGATTTTACTAAAGCCGCGGCAGTTTGGAGCCGGGCCGACTTTGACGCTAAGGCGCCAGGTATCGATTGGACCGCCTTTTTAGGGGCGGCGCAGCTCAGTGAACAACCTAAATTTGCCGCTTACCATGGCGCGGCGATGACAGGACTCTCAGCCCTAGTGGCATCAGAGCCTTTAGATGCATGGAAAGATTGGTTAGTGTTCCACCATATCAATAGCCATGCCGATGTGTTGCCATCGACTATCGACAATACGGCGTTTGCCTTTAACGGCACTAAGCTATCTGGTACGCCAGAGCAGCGTAGCCGCGATAAGCGTGCCTTAGCTGCGCTCGATGAATACCTAGGTGATGCCGTAGGCCAAGCCTATGCCGAGCAATATTTCCCTGCTTCGGCCAAGGCGGAAGTGAGCACTATGGTGGACAATATTGTGCTTGCCTTTGGTAAACGAGTTGCCGCCCTCGATTGGATGGACCCCGCCACTAAAAAAGAAGCCCTCGCCAAAGTAAACACTATGGCCGTTGGTGTGGGTTATCCCGAGAAGTGGCGCAATTACGATGCCTATACTGTTTCGCCAACCAATGCCTATGCCAATGCCATCAATGGTGAAAAGGTCGAATATGCCCATCAACTCGCCAAAATCGGCAAACCTATGGATAAGGGCGAGTGGTGGATGACGCCGCAAGTGGTGAATGCGGTGAACCTGCCAGTGCAGAATGCGCTGAACTTCCCCGCGGGGATTTTACAGCCGCCATTCTTCGATGCTAAGGCCGATGCCGCCTATAACTATGGTGCGATTGGCGCCGTGATTGGCCATGAGATCAGCCATAGCTTCGATAATAATGGCGCGGCATTTGACTCGACGGGCGCGATGCGTAACTGGTGGACACCGGCGGACTTTGCCCAGTTTGCCAAACAAGGTGAGGCGCTGGCGAAACAGTTTGATGCCTATGCGCCATTCCCAGATTTGCATGTAAATGGCAAGCTGACCTTAGGTGAAAACATTGCCGACGTGGCAGGTTTAGCCGCCGCCTATGATGCTTACCACGCCTCCCTTCAAGGGAAAGAAGCCCCTGTGATTGGCGGTTTTACGGGCGATCAACGCTTCTTTATCGGCTTTGCACAAACTTGGGCGACTAAGATGCGTGATGAAGCCCTGCGTGCCCGCGTCGCCACCGATGGCCATGCCCCCGGCATGTATCGTGCGCTAACGGTACGTAACTTAGATGCTTGGTACACAGCGTTCGATGTGCAGCCCGGCGATAAGCTGTACTTAGCCCCAGAGGATCGCGTTAAGATCTGGTAAGTTTACTGGCTTGATTTGAAAGTAAGGGGAACGCTAGCGTTCCCCTTTTTCCTTAACGATTTTGCAGACGGTTGTAATCCAGCCAACCGCTTTCTATCGGGTGATTATCGAAAAAGATCTGATTGAGTTTGTCACTAAAGGCCCAAAATGCGGGATCGCTACGGCGCACGCCCGCAGCATCGAGCAGTGCCTCATAGTCTTTTTCGGTTTGCATTTGCTCTACCGCCGCCACGACGTTAGGCAAGTCTTGTTCTTTCACCAACCAGAAGGCTTCTGGGTAACTGCCCAATAAACCATACACTAAAGTGACGTCATCTTTAGCGGGTTCACGGTTACTGGCCTCATTAAAGAGACTCGAAATATTACGATGGGCGCTATTGCGAACTAAGGTAAAAACTTCAGCTTTACCCGCTTTTTCAGGCTCGACCATGATCATCGTTAGCTCAGGTAGCAGGGTTGCTTGCGTACCTTTTAATCGACCTAATGCCTGTAACAGCGCCTTGCTGTTGGCTTGCAAGTTACTGTTTTCTATTTGATATTGATTCGGCTGAACCCTAGCGACCTTCTGCCCGAGTTTTTGATACAGCTCGCCCTTGAGGTCGTCGCTATAGTAAAGCACGCCCGTTGGCTGATTAAAGGTGTTGATATCCCCCGCGATAAACGCTGTGAGCTGAGTGCCAGCCCCCTGATACCAATCACTAAATTGTTTGCGTCTTTCCTCCTGCGGTAACAAGGTCAGGAAATTCGATTCCCCCTCCATACGTAAGAAATCCATATATAAGCGAGTTAATAGCTGGTGGCCGTAGTTACCATACACATCGAAACCCGCGACCAGTAAATAGTGGATACGCTCCAGTAAGGCGTAATCGATAATCCAAGCGGTTTTGGGCGGCTCGCCGACTAAACCTTTGACTACAGTGGCATTATCGAAGTGGCGAAACACTGTCAGGCTAGCATTATCATTGTTGTCGTCGCCATCCCAGAGTCCGTCGATGGTAAGGTGTTGGCCGTTTTTGAACTTCTCGTTCAAGAACTGATTACGTGCTTGAATATACTTGCCTTGCTTGGCGGCATATTTTACCCAAGTTACGGCGAGTGCAGTGCTTTCTTCCTCCGCAGGCATACGTAGGTTTTCAATTTGGGACTGGTAGAAGGTCCTAAAATCTGTGTCGTCCATATAATCAGGGGTAACAAAGTACACCCAGAATCTGTCATTAATCACATTGAGCGCCACCTGACCACGGCACACTGGGCCTTTGATAAAGCCCATTATGGTGTCTTGGGCGCGGGTCAGCATAAAGCGATAGCGCGCACCGGCAGGAATTTGAATAAAGGCTTCTAAGGGATTGGCTGCAATGCTCGGCTGGTAGCTCGGCAGTTCAGTCACTGAGTAATCCGCATCGATAAACCATTGTTGCCAGTTATTTAGCAAGCCGGTATTCAAAGCGTAGGGGATGTGGGTTTTATCGACTATGGTCGCCCGATAAGGCCGAAAGCGGTAATAGACTCGCTCCACCTTAGGATCATCGAAGGGACGACGGGAGGCGATAATATCCAGCGCTTGCCCCGGCGGCGTCCTCGAACGCACTAACTCGAAGAATAAAGGCTGGGCGTTCGGCTGATTCAAAGACTCAAAATATAAGTGGAAGGCAAACAAATGCTCATAGATGTAGCGTGCACTTAATTGGCTTTTTAAACTGTCGCCGTTTAAAAACGTCTCCCAATGGGTGATTTCCGTTATAAATTCAGGGGCAAGTGATGGCGCGAACGGCAATGGCGCACCTTGTTCGAGCCAATGCATCAACACTTGATGTTCATTCGCATTCAGTGCTGGCAAGCCATAGGGCATACCGGCAAACGGTTGGCTTTGCTCGTATTTGTCCATTTCCTCTAGGCTGGCGCATTGCTGAACCCTGTCGAGGCTGAAATCAAAACGCTTATCTAAAATCTTATCTTCAGGCAGGGGATGCATTTGCTTAAGCGTGAGCATTCGGGCCAATACTGAGGCTTGGGTATTGGCTTCTGGGGTTTGATTGCGCTCGTTTAACATGGGGTAAAACCCGCGTTGACGCCAAGCTTCTGGGGTAAAGGCATCGACAAATAAGCGATTGGGCGTGGCGGCGACTAAGCGTGTGCCTTGATAGACTTTTTCCTTACTCGCCCCGCGTTCTATGCCTTCGCTTGAGGTCATTTTGAGCTGGCAGGGAGCATCGTAGCAGGCATGGCATACCACGCAGCGGCTATTGAGGATAGGCTCAACTTGTGTGTGCACAAACTCGGCCTGTTGAACAAATTGGTCGTTAAGCTGTGCATTCTCGACGCGTTTTTGCGGTGAGCTAGTGCCAAACAGAGCATTGAAATCGATTTGCGCTACGCTGGCACAACCCGTTGCTAACAGCATTGCCGCCAATAACAGCCTCTTCCATATTCTTTTTATCGCGTCCATTCACGACTCCTTGATTTGCCACCCAGCAGAGTTAGCCATTTAGCCCACTGATGAGCATCACTTTAACAGAAGAGTATATGGGATCTAAAATTTGCAGCCTGATTTTATCCGCGGGTTCGCTTAACTTATGCCGCTGAGTTTTGGCGACGGCCGCGGAACTTAGGTAAGATAGCGACCATCAAAGTGCCTGTGCTAGCAGTATTAATCGCTCAAGTCATGGTTGCGTTAATACCCATGTGGCAATCACAATGTGGCAATAACAAAAGGATCAAGTATGACCGCTGATAACCGCTATTTTTACGAGCCGAGCAAAGGCCATGGCTTAGCTCATGATCCGCTTAATGCTATTGTCGCCCCAAGACCCATAGGTTGGATTTCATCCCGCAATGCACTGGGGCAGCATAATCTTGCGCCCTATAGTTTTTTCAATTGTTTCAACTACAAACCACCTATCATCGGCTTTGCCAGCACGGGCTGGAAAGACAGTGTGGCCAATATTGTCGAAACAGGCGAATTTGTCTGGAATCTCACTACCCGCGGCCTTGCTGAGAAAATGAACCAAACCTCCGCCATGCTGCCCCGCGGCGAAGATGAATTTGCCTTTGCCGGACTCACCCCTAGGGCTGGCACTATTGTAAAGGCCGACTTAGTGGCCGAAAGCCCAGTGAATTTTGAATGTAAGCTCTCCCAATGTATTCAGCTCACTGCCGCCAATGGCGACAAGATCGATACTTGGTTGGTGTTAGGGGAAGTGGTTGCCGTGCATATTGCCAAGCATTTACTCGACAGCGAAGGCGTGTATCAAACCGCCCTCGCCGAACCAGTACTGCGGGCTGGCGGCCCATCGGCTTATTATGGGATCTCAGAAGATCAAAGGTTTGATTTGAATAGACCACAAGTGTAGGAGTCGGTGCTCAAACTTCGTTTGAGTTTTTAATTCAAATCAAAGTCGTGGGGCTTCATCCCCTGATTTTTTATAAAGAGTCGACCAAAAGGGGAAAAGCGCCTGTTCCCCTTTTGCCTTGTTCGCAAAACGTGGCCCCGGCGTCCCTAACGAAGTTACATGCATTGGTTACTGGTCTTATACTCCAATAAAAATTGCCTAACGGCTCAGATGGGACATCCCTGTCCCCCGAGCCTGCGCCATCATCCATGATGTCGCCACGACCCCACTCAAACAACTAAGAGCTATCTGCGTATTTCGACAACTTCGCAGGGGAGGTGAACTTCTGTTATCTCGGGGTTGGCTGTTAATCCCAAAAGAGTTATGTCCCATCTGTTCCAGTGTAAGCGTTCATTTTAGGACGTATTGACGCCTTGCAGATTTCTGCCAACCAACCTGACTAAACGTCTTTCATGATCTGTACCAGTCCTGGTGGCATTTTCCACTGGCGATTATCGTCACTGACCACCACCACCGATTTCTTGTTAATTTTGATGACCACGCCGAATACCTGCCCCTCTTTGGCCTTGAAGTGCACTTTTTGGCCTAAGCGTAACTGACTCAGGACATTAATATCGTTTTGCAAACGCAAGTACTCAATCCGTTTCCAGACAAGCTCGTTCAGCTCGTGTAATTCGTCTAAGGTTAGGTCTTCTATGCGCATATCGCCTCCGTCTGGAGGCTATTCTACCGAAGTGGCGGGTAAAGCAAAGAGGTCAGAGCGTAGCGGGTTGTCAGCGAACTTGGTTTTCCAATACTGTGGCGTCAGTTCGTGTACCTGGCTGGCAGGATGTTGGCTGATGCGCAGCAGTACATCGGTTAAATAGTCGTTCACGTTGATATCGTGCAAGCGGCAGGTCACTATCAGGCTTTGGATAACGCCGACATGCTCTGCACCGATTTCGGTCCAACAGAACAGCCAATTTTTTCGACCCATTGGAATGGACCTGAGCGCCCGCTCCAGATGGTTCGTATCCAGCGGCACATCAGGGTCTTCCAGGAAGACGCGCAGTGCCATTTCTTTGCTTTGTACATAGCCAATCGCTTTATAGAGGGGGTCTTTGGGCAGCAGCGTCAGGTTATGCAGGATGTCATCACACCACTGGAAGAAGCGGTCCACCACCGGTTTACTGTGGGTAAGCCGGTATTGGCGTTTTTTGTCATCAGTGAGCTTTTGGCGTTGGATAGTCTCTTCTATTTCATACAGCTTAGCGATTAGGCTTATCGCTTGGTTGGCCGGTTGTGGCCAGCTGTTTTCAGCTTCAATAAATTGCCGGCGACTATGCACCCAGCACTGGGCGTGGGTTAAGCCTTCATTGGCTTTGATATAACTGGCATAGGCACTGTAACCATCACTTAATAAGGTGCCTTTAAAGCGATGTTTTAATATCTCTTCGATATGCTGCCGCCCGCGGCTGGTGGAGAAGGTAAAAACAATTTCATCTTTATCGCCATACACCGGCCAGAAGTAACTTTGCTTCATTTTGCCTGGCCCAGCTTTGCCTGCTTTGATGGGCGTCTCGTCCATGGCCAGCACCTGGCTTTGTAAGATGCTGGTCAGCATCGCATCGACAATCGGATACAGTAAATCAATGCCACGTGCCACAATGGTGCCCAGCGTACTGCGGCTTAAGGTAATGCCCGCCGCAGCTAAACGCTGGTGTTGGCGATACAACGGCAAGTGATATTGGAATTTATCGACCAGCATCCCGACGATAAAGCTCACATCCGCACAGCTTTTATCCAGCACATTAAACGGCGCCTTGCTTGGCAGAATGGCTTCGCTCTCTTTGTGTTTGACGATTTGCCGGTCATAACGCAGCACTTCGAAGCTCGCCGGGCGCTGCGCTAAGCGGAAGGTGCTTTTCACACCAATCACTTCATATTTGTCCGCATCTTCCCCTTTTAGCTCATCGGGAATAAGCGTAATCACTTTGACCGGCACGTTATCGTTAAAACGTAGGCCACTGTCATTGATGCAATCATCCGGACGCTGCTTGCCTTTTCTGCGGGTGTAGGTGGTGTATTCGGTTTCACCTTCGGGCTGGGTCAGCGCGGGCACCATATCGCCCAGCAAGCTTAACTGCATACCCAATTCCAGCGCGCGCTTTTCTGACTTCTGACCAAACAACTGCTTCTCAAACCAGGCTAAGCGCTGCTTAATGCCTGCGAAGGACTGGGTCAATGTCGTGAATTTCGCTTGTAGCTCATCCCAGTTTTGCTCAAGTGTGCTGTGCTTTTGCGATAAAGTTGCATGCTGTTTTGATAAGACAGCGTGCTTTTGCGCCAATTCAGCATGTGCTTGCGCTAAGGTATCTTTTTGCTGAAGAGCCTCAACCAAGGCTTGCAGACGCGCAATTTCACTGGTCAAATTAACCAGTGTCTCGGCATCCGTTGCCACGTTGGATGAGGGTGAAGGCTTGATTTTCATAGCGCCAATTATACAGGCTTATCAAGCGCTTGGCTGCCCATAGCGCTTCGCTTGTTTTTGACGAAGTACGGTAATTCCGTCAACGATCATTTGCAGGGTGCAGCCGGTGAGCGATTGGATCCCATTGGGGTGCGGTTTCACCGGAAACTGGCCTTGCTCTAGGCGCTTCGCCCAGACACAATAGCCTGAGCTTTCGAAGTACAACACCTTCATCTGGGTTTTACGGGCGTTGATAAACACAAAGTACTGGCCGCTTTGTGGATTATGGCAAAGCTTATTGCGTACCAGGGCACTTAAGCCGTTAAAGGATTTACGCATATCCACGGGCGTGGTGCACAGCCAGATTTTTTGGTTAGCTGCAGGGATAAACATTATTGCTGGCTAAGGGTAAGTTCAACGCCATTGCCCAGCGACAAGACAATATGCCAGCGGGTGTTGCCTTGGTGTGCAAACGCGGATAAATCGATAAACTGTGTATCTTGACGAACAGGTGCTTGCTCGGTTTGTGGAGCCAAGCGTTGCCGCCATTTGTAAAATGACATGGTACTCAGTTGATGGGTTTGGCAAAACTCAGCAATGCTCAGCTCTGATGTGTGCCATAAGTCGATTAATTGCTGCCATTGTGCAGCGTTGCGGTAAGCGCGCTTTGTCATATCACTCTCCTGTTATGGTGAGTGCACAGCTTATCGCGCGATCGTTAGTGGGGATAGGACGTCCTAAAATGGACGCTTACGTTCCAGTGGGTGTATCCATTCTTACTTTTTATCTCACAACCTCAATAATTGAGACAAACAGCAGGTGGTAGTGGCATGTCCTCTTTTACGATTAATGTTGGGAATTGGTTGGTGATTTGAGTGTATACCTCAGGGAACTTCAAACGTATCAATGACATTAAACGTTGGTGCTGAGGATAGACCTTGGGTTCAAGTACCATTAGTAAGGATAAGTACTCCAATAGATGCTCAGGGTTAAATTTGTAATTGTTAGTATCCAATAACAGATACAGTGGATCTCGTCCGCTTGCCCTATATGGATAGCTAATATGCTGATTAACCAAATAATTGAGTAGTGGAAGATCGTGTTCAATTATCGCAATGTCGAGCCAACTTTTACCCGCATAATCTAGTTTGTCGATATCTAAACCTTCGCTAATAAGGGAAATTATTCTGGTATTAGCAATGTCGAGCCAACTTTCACCCGCATGATCTAGTTTGTCGGTATCTAAATCTTCGCTGATAAGGGAAATCGTCCTATTAGTCATGCGATACAAAGCATCGTAGTCTAAGGTCTCTTGACGTAATTGGCTGAGTTGTAACTCCGTGAAATACTCAGGGTTATAACCTAACAGTTGGTAGAAAAATTCACGACTTACAGCCTCTTCTACCTGCGCGTCTTCGATCATTTTAATGGCTTCATTAATTTTATTCTGAGCCGCAAGCCTGTATACAGTGCTGTCTAAGCTGTGATTGCCACTTTACCATCTGGGGAGAGGTTGCCGTTGTTGGTAGTTAAAGCAGTCAGCTAATGCAGGATCAATTTGATTGAGATTGCTGGCAGTGACCTCCTTGCCCTCTTTGATGAGTTTATCGCTAAAGTAAGAAAGATTATGTGGCTGCCATTGAGAATCTATTTTGTGAACTAATGACTGGCAGTTTGCAACTGCTTCAGGTGTAGCACTGTTTGCATGTAGTTGTGCAAAATTGGCGTTAAGTTCTTTTAATAAAGCGGAGTTAGGGTCAAAAATTAATCCTGTTTTAGGCGTTATCTCGGTGAGCGTGAGGCCATACATTTGCTGTAAATTTGTCATTTGTAGTGCATCGAAGCTGTAAAGCTTACGGGGAAAGAAACCTACGGCTTTTTGATCTGTTTGAGTGACAAAGTTGGCGGTGCTATTTAGCCCGTGAAGCGCTTTAATTATTTTGACTTGTCGTACAATTAAGTCATCTTCTAATGGGATATTCATACGGAAATAGTAATCTAGACGAGCAAGGGCATACTCCATGGTTGTGCCAAGGTATGCATCATCACTGAGAACACTGTTCTTTTCTAGCAGAGTGGTGACGATTTGATCTCTGCCATAGTAGGCCGCGGTATCGATAAGGTGTAGAGTTTCGTCCTCTTGGGTTCCAAAGCCTATAAGTGCATCAGTATCATCAATTTTTTCAACTGCTTGTAACAATAATAGCTGGCTAAGTGAATCTTGTTTAAGTAGCCAGTCAACATCATCGATGGTGAGCTTCGTTTCTTTAATGAGTGCTAATGCGTCAGCCTGACTGAGTGTGGCAATATTTTCTATTTGAGATTGAGGTATGCTTCTCTCGATTTGTATAAACGAGGGTAGATCAGGTGCTAAGGCTTTGACTTGTTCGGCTAGACTTTGATTTTGCTGATCAAGTTGCGAGTTCTTTTTGAGCTGCTTTGCCCGCCAATTGGCAGCGAAATTAGAATTTAAAAAGTGATCTATAGCCAACGTAATATCATCGATAGGATACCCCTTGTCTAACCATTGATCCCACTCTTGCTTTATCGCCCAATTCCGACGTGTTTCTTTTTCCGATTCGATAAGTTGCTGACAACTATGGTAGTTGTTAGGAGCCTTTAGCTTTGTTTGGGCAACTTCTTTCCCAAGTGTTGCGGATGATGAGGTTGAGGGCAGGGCTGTTTTTATCGTGTCATTGGAATATGGCGAGCTGTTAGGGTTTTTTTGGGTAAACCAAAATAGGGCTGCAATACAGGCTAGTAAAGCGACAAGGTACTTCTTCATTTTGTTTCAATCCTTAAAACGAGAATAGAATTATAATTATGTTTTATAAGGAAATAATACTACTGGAGTTTGTCGTAATATAAAATTTTTTATTTAGCCAGTCGTAAATGGAAATACCTGTTGTCGAAAATGCCACTCGCTAGCGCGGCATAACAAAACTACCCTAGGGCCAACTTATGGGTGAGGTGGCTTTTTGCTAGGTGGCTATGTTTCGATATCTTTTGTGTAGTTTTAGTTTAGTGCTCCTGTATCCGACGGGGATTGATATGTACTTGGTCGGCTTACCGCAAATCGCCCAGGATTTAGGGGCGAGTGAAGCTCAGCTGCATATTGCTTTTTCTATGTATCTTGCGGGGATGGCGACGACTATGTTGTTTGCCGGGAGTTTAGCCGACAGAATAGGGCGTAAACCTATTACATTGGTTGGCGCGCTACTGTTTGCCCTTGCGTCTTACCTTGCGGGGAGTGCACAGACGAGCGACCTCTTTTTAATGGCGCGATTCGCCCAGGGAATTGGTGCCGGTGCTTGTTATGTTGTGGCTTTTGCGATTTTACGTGATGTATTAGACGAGCAGCGCCGGGCAAAAGTGCTCTCGATGATCAATGGGGTGACGTGTATTGTCCCCGTGATAGCGCCAGTGATTGGCCACTTAATCATGCTGAAATTTCCTTGGCCTAGCCTGTTTAATACTATGGTAGGCATGGGATTATTGGTCTTGTTTCTATGTCTTTTTGTCCTGCGCGAAACTTCTCCCAAACTGCGGTTACAAGCGGCTAGTGCGGGTACGGATGAACCGAGGGAATCCTTTAAGCAGCGTTTCTTTATTAGCCGGGTAATCATTACTACGCTAGGGGTGACGACGATTCTCAGCTATGTGAATGTTTCTCCTATGCTTATTATGGGGCAAATGGGGTTTGACCGCGGTCAATACTCCAATACCATGGCGATGACTGCGTTGGTGAGTATGGTGGCATCCTTCTCTACGCCTTTTTTGCTTAACCGCTGTAAAGAAAAAATCTTAATGCTGATCTCCCAAGCTTTATTTGCCGCGGCGGCCTTAGTGTTTATCTTGACCCAATTGCACTGGCTGAGTGACACCATCAACCTAGTCGGGTTTGGCTTAGTATGCTCAGGATTTGCAATTGGATTTGGAGTGACAATGAGTCAGGCGCTTAGCCCATTTGCCTCTCGGGCTGGGGTGGCGAGTTCACTGCTGGGAATTGCTCAAGTGTGCGCCTCGGCTTGTTATATTTGGGTGATGGGTCTGCTCGGTGTGAGTGCCATTAATATACTATTGCTGATCTTAGCCGTCGGTGCATTGGTGAGCATAGCACTGATATTGGCGGTGCCTAAATTGCAGGAAATTGTACCTAATGAGCAAATCTCTGACGCGGTTAGATCTTAACTTACTATTTATTTTGCAGCTTTTATTACAGGAACGAAGTGTCTCTAGGGCCGCGAAGACGTTGAATGTTACCCCTTCGACCGTCAGTAAAGCCTTGGCAAAACTGCGGGATTGGTTTGATGATCCCCTGTTTGTCAAAACGCCCCAGGGGTTTCAGTTAACGCCATTGGCGCACAGCATGGAGCAAGAGCTATCGGATTGGTTGCAAATGGGCAAACAACTGATGGCAAAGCGTGGTGACGAGATGACCAAAGGGCTGACCTTTGAACTCGTGCTCGAGTCGCCGTTATTACTCATCATGCTCAATGAGTTAACGCAGGCTATCTATGGGCGATATCCCGATGCCAAAGTGAAGGTGCGCAATTGGAATTATGACTCACTAGAGGCGATAGTGCGTGGCGAGGCCGATATGGGGTTTACCGGCCGCGAAAGTCATCCGCGTTCTAAGGAGTCCCTCGATCTCTTGCCTTATTTTATCGATTTTGAAGTGTTATTTACCGATCTACCTATGGTGTATTTGCGCCATGATCACCCTGCGTTGCAGGAAGAGTGGAATATAGAGACCTTTCTTAAATATCCCCATATCAATATTCTGTGGGAAAAGTGTGAAACCTGGGCCTTAGACGATGTGCTTATTGAACTTGGACTCAGTCGCAATATAGTGCTGACCTTGGCCAGTTTTGAGCAATCCCTCTTTATGGCCGCGAAACCCAATCACACTATGCTGGCAATCGCCCCGCAATATTGTGGGCAGT
This sequence comes from Shewanella sp. KJ2020, assembly GCF_024197625.1. Lineage (NCBI taxonomy): Bacteria > Pseudomonadati > Pseudomonadota > Gammaproteobacteria > Alteromonadales > Shewanellaceae > Shewanella > Shewanella sp. KJ2020. The sequence continues at coordinate 13,193 of NZ_JAKUKD010000029.1, forward strand.
ATGCACAGCAGCTGCACCCTGAGTTAGTCAGTCGCCCCATCCCAATAAGTGGCGAATATCTCGATAAGCTTGCCATTCCTTTTACCTTAATTTGGCATAAAAGAAACAGCCACAATCCAAAAATCACTTGGCTCAAACACACCTTAAAAACCATTTATGGTTCAGAACAGTTGCGATAGCCGGGCAAACTAAGTGCTCGCTTTGATACAGTCAGGGTAATTTGTATCAAAATCAGGGTCAAAAAATGTGGTTTGTATCACTTTGATGCGTGTTATTGAAATGCTTGTTAAGTGTTTGTGTTTGTGAAATATTTGTTTTATTTTTGGGGGTAAACAGCCATTGTTGTGACTGCAAATCTGCGTAGACTGAAGTTGATTTTTCACTGGTCTATGAGGGACATAATGATAAAAAGTAAATTAAAGGGATTTGCAACCATTGCCGTCGCATGCTTGGCTATGACGGCCTGTGGTTCAGATGATAAAGATGAAGGCAGCACAGATCAAAGTGGTACTTATGTGCAATTTTATAACGCTGTGGCTGGCAGTACGACCACTGCACTTAAGATAGCCGATAAAACCTATGAAAGTGTTAGCTATGGGGACGCTATGCCGCGTTTCTCCTCGAAGGCGGGTGTCGCTGCGATTGATATCATGGCTAAAGATGCTACAGGCAAGGATGTTTCTATCTATAAAGAAGATATTGATCTAAAAGATAAAACAGATCATTTCTTTGTCTTACATGGCGATTTTACCGAGCCAGCCCTACTCAATATTTATTATCCCCGCGCTGAACTCGATAAGCTTAATGAAACCGCCGAAAACAGTAAGATGCAACTTTTAATAGCCAATACGGCTATGCATGCTCAAGCCTTTGATGCCTATATTTCTAAGTCGAGTGAGACCTTTGCCGATGCCGATCCGCTGGGCAGTGTCGCCTATGGCGAAGTATCTGAACCGAAAATTATGGACACTGGGGAATACAAGTTGTACCTCGCACCCGCGGGAACGACCAATGTGACCTACACGACTGCGAACATTAAATTCAATTCTAAGGTGCCCTATAAGTTGATCATTAGGGAAGGTTTTGGCGCGTCGGCTGCCAAAATCACCTTAGACAGTATCGATTCAAGCACCAATGTGCGTAACCATGTGGCCCTCGAGGCCAGTGTCGATTACCGTGTATTCAATGGTTTAGGTTCGCATACTGTGGATGTAAAAGTCGTTAGTAATAAGCAAGATACGCTATTTAGCGCTGTGCCCTCATTTGGGGTGACTAACTATCAAAATGCTGAATTTAATGATTTTAGTGTAAGTGTGTTCGACAGCGGTACCCAGAATAAGTTACTGGATAATGTGCTTATTACCCTGAACCAAGATGAGATCAAAACGATCTTTATCTACGAGCAAACTAATGATGAGGGCAGCCAAATCAAGGCCATGGAGATGAAACAAACTCAGGTTCCTAGCCCCTACAGCTTTAAGTTCGACATAGTGAGTTTTGCCAATAAGACGAATTTGACCCTGTATTTCCTAAAGGCGAATGACACGATTGAAACTGCTGCACATAAGATTTCGGCGCTTAACCCAGCGAGTCCTCTGTCTGCCACTGTGCCAGAGGGCGAGTATTCGATTAAAATCATTGCAGTGGAAAACGGTGTTAAAACCGTTGTCTATGCATCTGATTTAATTGATTTCAGTAATGAAGACAATGTGACTATGGTGCTTAATATCGATCCTTCAACTAGCTTTGGTTATAACTTGATTAAGATCTAACCGCTAAGATGAATGCGAATACAAGAGCGCTACTTAGGTAGCGCTTTTTATTGATTGTGGCCGCGAGGTTAATGTAGGCTAATCGGCAAAATTAAGCTGAGTGATTGTTGTGTGAATAGCGCTGTTGTGTGGATAACGCGAGCAGCATAGGAAAAGGAGTTCACTGTGATTAGCAAAGGATTTAAAGACGGCCATTTCCAAATTGGTGAAGGCAGTATTAGCGGCACCATAGCGTGTATGTTAGCCATATTATCGTTTTTGGGTGTATTGGCGTTTCATTTCCCCGAATATCTTACTACCCCCGAATTACGCCAAAGCTATAACGTCGACATTATTCGCAGTTTGATATTTGTCGCCTTAGTGGTGTCGGGCAGCTTAGGTTTATTGAATTTTATTCGAAATAAAAATAAACGATTTGGCTTTGTGGCTTGGGTATTTGTGAGCTTGGCGATTGCCTTTGGTGGTCATCAAGTCGAGGTCGAGCCTTTTGCCAATCATAAGGTCTCGCTGGGCTTAGATTGGTTTATTTTAGACCTATTAGGTTCAACCTTAATTTTTATTTTTATCGAGAAATGGTTACCCCATAAACCAGAACAGCCAATATTGAGACCCGAATGGCAAGGGGATTTAAATCATTTTTTGGTGAATCATTTAGCGATTGGATTTGTATTATTGGTGACGAATCAATTTGTGCAGTCGACTTTTTCTTGGGCCATTTCCAGCACTGTGCAAAGCTTTATCGCGGGTCTGCCTTTTGTGTTGCAACTGCTGTTGATTCTATTGGTCGCCGATTTAATGCAATATGCGGCGCATCGCGCTTACCATGAGATCCCATTCCTGTGGCGCTTCCATTCTGTGCACCATAGCGCCAAGCATTTAGATTGGTTGGCTGGGTCAAGGCAACATATGTTTGAGTTGATCGCCACCCGCTGTTTAGTGCTTACGCCGATTTTTATCTTGGGATTTTCCAAAGATATCATCAGTATTTATGTCATTATCGTTGGCGTACAGGCGGTATTTAACCATGCCAATGTCCAAGTTAACTTCGGCTGGTTGCGTTATTTAATTGTCAGCCCGCAGTTTCACCATTGGCATCATGCTTCCGATAAGGCGGCCATAGATCGTAACTACGCCGCTCACTTTTCATTTTTAGACTATCTATTTGGGACCGCCGTTCGAGGTCAGAAAGAGTGGCCAGAGCAATATGGTGTCGTCGGCGATTACATGCCCGTTGGCATGTTTAAGCAGCAATTATATCCCCTCGGTTTAGCGAAGAAGGACACAAAATAACGGCGCTGCATTTGGAGTGGTTTGTTTTGAAATGATTGTCTGGAGTCATTATCTGGACGTCATTGTCTGGGAGTCAATGTGAGGTCAGCTGAGTAGTAACGCTTAAGTGATGGTTAATTCTGACACTGGGACAGCAAAAAGCCCAACACAGCGTTTTTAATTGGCGCTTTGTTGGGCTTTTTTTGCTGTTAATACCGTAGCGTTATTCGGAAATTTTCAGCACTTGGCCGGGCTTAATAATGCTCTTAGCATTGAGCTGGTTCCACTTCATTAAATCAGCCAGTTTAACCTTATTCTTACGGGCAATTTTATCCAAGGAATCGCCGGATTTCACCTTATAGGTTGTCGCTTTTGCGGCAGGCTTATCGGCTGTTTTAGCGACTGCGCTAGCTGTGTCGCTCGCTTTTGCCTTGGACGATGACTTTTTACTCGTGTTTGTTTGAGCTTCATCATTTGCGGCCATAGGCGTTAAGAGGGTGAGCTCTTGGCCTACTTTTATCCGGTCCGATGTAAGGTTATTGGCCTGTTTTAAGGCACTGACTGAGATATCAAATTTAGCCGCAATTTCACCTAAGCTATCGCCGGATTTGACGATATAACTTTGGCTGTCATAGCGTTTTTGGGCGTAGAGCTTATCGTGGTTTTCTTGATATTGACCTATGTTTTCCAGCGGCAGGGCGATTTGATATTTGCCTTTGCTCGGGATCACGCCTTGGCGAAAACCAGGGTTATAGGTTTTAAATTCTGCCTTGCTAAGCCCGGCAGCATTGGCTATCTGGCCGATATCCACGCCATTGGGGGCGGGGACTCTATCTAAGAAAGGACGGTTAGCAATCGGTGGCACTTTGAGATTGTAATGGTTGGGTGCGCGAATAATTTGAATAAATGCCAACCACTTAGGCACAGTTTGTACCCGCTTGGCGGGAATGCCTAGGGACCAAAAATCCGTCGGTTTGCCCTTAGCTTTGTTCTTATCTATGGCGGCCTTAATCACTAGCTCACCGGTATTGTAGGCGGCGACGGCGTTGATCCAGTCTTTATCTAAGGTGTCGTATAAATGCTGTAGATAGTCGAGCACGGCATCGGTTGAGGCTAGCGCATCTTTGCGACCATCGTAGGCCGAGTTGATGGTGAGGCCAAAATTACGCCCAGTGGCGGGGATCATCTGCCACAGTCCAGCAGGGCCGTTTGCCTGGGCCAGCGGATTATAACCACTCTCGACTATGGGTAATAAGGCCAATTCTAATGGCATGTTACGGGCTTCGAGTTGGCTGACGATGTAATACAGGAATGGCTCGGCGCGCTCGCCGATTTGGTTCATAAATTTTTGTTTATCGTCGAAAAAGTTGCGCTGTTTACGCACTTCGGCATCGTCATGTACGTCAATGGTATTGGCGTGCTGGATTTTTTCCCACACGTCGCTGTACTGCTCAACCACGGCTGGCGGTGCCTCGTGCTGTTGTTGCGAGTCCTTGTTATCCTTGCTCACCTCATCTGCTGGAGCACTGAAATCTGTGGTCGATGGGCTTGCCGATGTGGTAGCGCAACCGCTCAGTTGGGCCATAAACATGGCGAGCATAAGCACGGTAAAAGAGTGCATTTGGCGAAAAGGTATCCGCATGATTGTCCTGTGATGAGTTGACTGGGCATTCCATATTGGTGCACATGCTAATCTGTTTTCGGGTTTCTGAATAGCTCTCAACGGTTTTCCCTACTATCTCGGGTGCAATTTTAAGACGTTTGCACTACCCTTTGGCGGGTGAACTTGCGTTTGGCTTTAGCCATTAATGCGCTACCATAGCGGCGATTTTTCATTAACTTGGGTAGTAAAGTGCAGACGTTAGCGCAGTTAAGGGCAGGGCAGTTACAGGGAGTCACGCGTTTACAATTGGTTGAGGGGCTAACCGAGTTTCCGCGGGAGATTTTTGACTTAGCCGATACCCTCGAAATCCTCGATTTGTCGAATAATCAATTGAGCACTCTTCCCGAGGACCTGCACCGTTTAACGCATTTAAAGATAATTTTTGCCTCCAATAACCGCTTCGATCACTTACCCGAGGCATTAGGGCGCTGCACGAATTTAGAGATGATTGGCTTTAAGGTGAATCAAATCAAGACAGTGACTGCCTCGGCGTTACCGCTGCAAACCCGCTGGCTCATCCTTACCGATAATCAAATCGAGACCTTGCCTGAGGCTATGGGGAATTTACCGCGTTTGCAAAAATTAGCCTTAGCGGGCAATCGGTTAACGGCTTTGCCCGAGTCGATGGCTAATTGCCGTAACTTAGAATTAGTGCGCCTATCGGCCAATCAACTGCAAGCGCTGCCAGCTTGGCTATTGGGTTTGCCTAAGTTAACTTGGCTCGCGTTTGCGGGTAATCCGTTCAGCCATACCTTAGTCGATCCCCATGCCGATGTGGCCACAGTGGCAAACGTGACTCTGGATGATATTAAGTTGGCTGAAAAACTGGGTGAAGGCGCCTCAGGGGTGATTTACCGTGGCGATTGGTTGAATCAAGCCATGGTCGCCGCGACGGGGTCGCCACAGGTTGCGGTAAAACTCTTTAAAGGGGAAGTAACCAGCGATGGTTACCCCGCCGATGAGCTAGATTGTTGCCTCACCACGGGAGATCACCCCAGCCTTATCAAGGTGGTGGCGCACATTAGTCAAAAAGAGCAATTAGGCTTAGTGATGGAGCTCATTCCGCCGGGGTTTAGCAATTTAGGCTTACCCCCCAGCCTAGCGACATGCACCCGCGATACCTTTAACGCCGATACCCAGTTCAGCCTTGAAGAGGTGGCCAAGATTGCCTCTCAGTTAGCAGATGCGATGGCGCATATGCATGCCAAGCAAATCAGTCACGGCGATGTCTACGCCCATAATATTATGGTTGATGCCAAGATGAACCTGTTGTTTGGTGACTTTGGTGCGGCATCCAATTTACGTCATTTATCCCAGACCGAACGCTTGGCGATGGAGGCGATTGAAGTTCGCGCCCTTGGTTGCTTGATTGAGGATCTGTTGGTTTATGTGGATGCATCTGCCAATCCTGACGCTTTTGCTCGGCTTGTAAGCCTAAAAGATCGCTGCATGTCGATGGATTTGGCGGCTCGCCCCCGTTTTATGGCGGCGAAGAAAGCCCTGCAGTGGTAATTTGGGCCCTCAATAGCCAGTCTTATCCCTGTGTTTACAACTGTTATTGCACTATCCGGTTTGGGGTGTTTTTGTGAGCCCCTAGGATTAATTGTTAAATCGTTAGTTAACTCTTTGTTTTGTTTGAATCTGTAACCTAATTTTTACTGGCCCTCACAGGGAGCATGCCTTTAGGCTATGGACCCAAACCGCCTCAAACTGCAAAAACACATCGCGGGAGGTGAATTAATCTTGGGTTCAATCCGGTTTGCTGTCGTCGGATAGGATGTCCGTTGAAGAGTCAGAACGATAGGTTTACAAATTATGTCTATACACCAAATGACTGTACGAGCGTGCAGTGCATTCAAAAACCATCCCCAGCATCTTCCTAGAGCGTCATTATTCGCGCCGATATCATTTTTACTGGCGAGTCTTTTCATCCTTTGCCCACTAGCCTCGTTGGCAGCGGATAAGGTTGATATTATCCCTGTGACTGTCGAGGCGGTGAAGGAAAGCGCCTTTGCCGATGGGGTGAAAGAAGTCGGTAAAATCAGTGCTATCGATTCGGCGGTACTGAGTTTTAATGCCAGCGAAAAAATCAGTGCTATCCATTTTAGCAATGGCGACACTGTGACTAAGGGGCAAGTGATTGCCGAGCAGGATAACACTAAGGCCAAGGCGGATTTAGACAAGGCCAAGAGCACCTTGGCGCTGGCAAAAACTAAGCTTGAGCGTATTGAAGATCTGCTGATCAAGGAACCCTTTGCGCTCGCGAAGCAAGATGTGGATGAGTTGAGGGAAAATGTGAATCTCGCCGATGCGGATGTTCGGCACAAACAAGCGACCATGAACGACTATCTGATCATGGCCCCCTTCGATGGTCAATTGACCAGCTTTAGTCAGTCAATTGGTAGTCAAATTGGCGCCGGAACGGCCCTAGTGACCCTCTATAGTTTAAATCCCGTCGAAGTCCGTTATGCCATTAGTCAGAAGGATTTAGGTAAGGCGAAGAAGGGCCAAGGGGTGAATGTCACCGTTGAGGCCTATGGTAATGAGGAATTTAAAGGGCTCGTTAATTATGTGGCCCCCGCGGTGGATGAGAGTTCGGGGAGGGTTGAAATTCACGCGACCTTAGATAACCCTGAGTTCAAACTGGCCCCCGGTATGTTTGCCAATATTAAGCAATTCTACAGCCATGATATTAAACACTTACTGGTGCCGCAAAATTCGATTATTGCCAATAATGATGAGCGTTTTGTCTGGTTAGTTCGAGGTGATAACGCCGTAAAACAAGTAGTTAAACTGGCCCAAAATACCAATGACGGCTATGCGGTTGTGCTTGAAGGTTTAGCCGAAGGCGATCTTGTGGTTAAGACAGGCATGCAAAACCTCAAGTCCGATGGTAAGGTCAAAGTCATTCAGGATAAAAATACGCAAGACGTCGCAAGCACAAGCACTAACCCAAAGGCTAGCGTAGACACAGATCCAAGCTCAAGCCCAGATACAAGCATTAACTCAAACTCAAATCCAGACACCCATCCAGACTCCCATCCAAACGCCAGCGCTAACACGAGCTCAAATACGAGCAGTGGGGGCGCCAAGTAATGCGTTTACCCGAAGTCTGTATTCGTCATCCTATCTTCGCCTCCGTGCTCAGCATTATGGCGGTGTTACTGGGCTTGATTGCCTTTCAAAAACTCGATATCCAATACTTCCCTGAGCATACGACTCACTCTGCATCGGTAAATGCATCGATAGCGGGGGCGAGCGCCGATTTTATGTCGAGCAATGTGGCCGATAAGTTGATTGCGGCCGCTTCGGGCATAGACAAGGTCGATACTATGTCGACCGACTGTAGCGAGGGGCGCTGTTCGTTAACGATTAAGTTTGTTGATGATACTAGCGATATTGAATACACCAACTTAATGAATAAGTTGCGTAGCAGCGTCGAAGGGATTAACGACTTCCCCCAGAGCATGATAGATAAGCCGACGGTTACCGACGACACCTCGGCGACCGATTCTGCCAGTAATATCATCACCTTTGTGAATGCGGGCGGCATGGAAAAGCAGGCCATGTACGACTACATTAGCCAGCAGCTAGTGCCACAGCTTAAACAAGTTCAAGGCGTTGGCGCCGTGTGGGGCCCCTATGGCGGCTCACAAAAAGCCGTAAGAGTCTGGCTCAACCCTGAGCAGATGAAGGCGCTGAACATTAAGGCCGCCGATGTGGTGGGCACCTTAGGTTCTTACAATGCCAGCTTCACCTCGGGGGCGATTAAAGGTAAGTCGCGGGATTTCTCGATTAACCCTTTGAATCAAGTTGAAACGCTTGAAGACGTGAAGGATCTAGTGATCAAGGTCAGTGACGGCAAGATCATCCGCGTAGCCGATGTTGCCGATGTGGTGATGGGTGAGGAAAGTTTATCGCCGAGTCTGTTGTCCATCGATGGTCATAGTGCGATGTCGCTGCAAATTTTACCCCTGAGCAATGCTAATCCCGTGACTGTGGCCTCGAACATCAAGGCCGAAATTGCGCGCATGCAGCAGCACTTGCCCCAAGGGTTAGAGATGACCTTGGCCTATAATCAGGCCGATTTTATTGAGGCCTCCATTAACGAAGGGTTTTCCGCCTTGGTTGAGGCGGTGATCTTAGTCTCCTTAATTGTAGTGTTATTTTTAGGTAGCCTGCGGGCGGCGTCTATCCCGATTATTACCATTCCCGTGTGTGTGATTGGGGTGTTTGCCGTGATGTCGGCGCTGGGTTTTAGTATCAACGTGCTCACCATTTTGGCGATAATCTTGGCCATTGGTTTAGTGGTGGACGATGCCATTGTGGTGGTCGAGAATTGCTATCGTCATATCGAAAACGGTGAAACTCCCTTTAATGCGGCAATTAAAGGCTGTCAGGAAATCATTTTCCCTATCATTGCCATGACCTTAACGCTCGCCGCCGTGTATCTGCCGATTGGATTAATGTCGGGCTTAACCGCGGATCTGTTTCGGCAATTCTCCTTTACCTTAGCCGCCGCTGTGATTATCTCCGGTATGGTGGCACTGACCTTATCGCCCATGATGAGTGCTTATCTTATCAATACCACAGAGCAGCAACCTAAATGGTTTAGCCGGGTCGAAGATGCGCTGCAGCAGTTAAATCATTTGTATATCAATGAGCTCAGTAAATGGTTTGCCCGTAAACGCCAAATGCTTGGGGTGGCTGTGGTGCTTATGGGTCTTGCGGGCATCGCCTATTGGCAGTTGCCTAAGATACTGTTACCCATGGAGGATTCAGGCTTTATCGATGTAACGGCCAATGGTCCTACGGGCGTGGGGCGGCAGTATCATTTAGATCATAATAGTGAGCTTAATGGTGTGATGGACGGACACCCCGCGGTGGGGGCTAACCTGTCCTATATCGAGGGTGAGCCCGTCAATCATGTGCTGCTTAAACCTTGGGGTGAGCGCAGCGAGGGGATAGATGAAGTGATCGGTGATCTGATCGCGAAATCGAAGCAAAGCGTTTCTGCCTATAATATGTCCTTTAGCATCCGCTCGGCGGATAACCTTAACATCGCCAATAACTTGCGTTTAGAGCTGACGAGTTTAGACCGCAATAAGGATCAGCTCAGCGAAACTGCCGCTAAAGTGCAAAAACTACTCGAAGATTATCCCGGCCTGGGCAATGTGGGTAACTCAGTCCTGAGGGATCAACTGCGTTACGATCTGTCTATCGATCGCAACGCCATTATCCTCTCGGGCGTGAGCTATGGGGATGTGACGAATGCACTGTCGACCTTCCTCGGCTCAGTCAAGGCGGCGGACTTACATGCAACCGATGGCTTTACCTACCCTATTCAAGTGCAAGTTAACTTAGATAAGCTCAGTGATTTCAAAGTATTGAATAAACTGTATGTCACCTCTGAATCAGGGCAGGCACTGCCGTTATCGCAGTTTGTGTCGATTAAGCAGACCACGGCAGAATCCAATATTAAGACCTTTATGGGCCTCGATAGCGCCGAGTTGACGGCAGATCTGATGCCCGGCTATTCCACCGATGAAATTAAAGCCTACTTAGATGAGCAATTGCCAACCCTGCTCACCAATGCACAGGGCTTTAAATACAACGGTGTGGTAAAGGAACTGATGGATTCACAGGCGGGCACTCAGTCGTTATTTTTGCTGGCACTGGTGTTTATCTATCTGATTTTGGCCGCGCAGTTTGAAAGCTTCGTCGATCCCTTAATCATTTTGCTGACTGTGCCCCTGTGTATTGTCGGCGCGCTGCTGACCCTGACCTTATTTGGTCAGAGTCTGAATATCTACTCGCAAATTGGTTTACTCACCCTGGTTGGGCTAGTGACTAAGCACGGTATCTTGCTGGTGGAATTTGCCAATAAGCAACATGCTCAAGGCTTGAGTGCAGTTGAGGCGGCGCTGAGCAGTGCCAAATCGCGGCTAAGACCGATTCTAATGACGTCTTTGACCATGATTTTAAGTGCGATTCCCTTAGCGCTGGCTTCGGGCCCGGGGTCCTTAGGCTTAGCCAATATAGGCTTGGTCTTAGTGGGGGGGTTGCTTGCGGGGACCTTCTTCTCATTATTTGTGGTGCCAGTTGCCTATGTGGCAATGGCTGAATTGAAAACAAAAGATGTGCTTGCTAGGCTACGCAGTGCTTAAATCTTTTAGGCTCAGGGGATGCTAAATAGTCGTTTTAATACCCTGCGATGTAGCATAATTAGGAACAGTTATTTAGGGTTATCTTTATAGTGAGCTGTGCCTCATCAGCGATGGAGAGCTGGCATTATGGGTTTAATACAACAGCGAAGCGCAACGTTACCGTCCTTCGTCCTTGCGATGGCCGGTGCCTTGGCGCCTTACTCTGCATCGGCCTCTTTCTGGGGGGATTTATTTCGCCGCGAGTTGCCTGTTGAGCAAGTGACAGCGCCGGCGGATAGCCAGCGTTTCGAGTTTGTCGGGGCATTGCCCGCCAATACGCAGTTAGAGCTTGTCGGTTATTACGCCTCATCGATTTGTACCCGTAAGGAAATCCGTTTCCCCGGTGGTGATATTGCTAACCCCTACCGCGCCACACTCGAAAAAACCTCGGTGCTGCGGCGCCTTATCAGCAGTGACGGGCAAGGACGGGAGTTTTCTCTCCCCTTAGCCTTGAATGGTGGTGGTGATTGCCAGTGGCGCCTAGATGATGTGATGCTCGATTTGACTATATTGCCAAGCCATCCACTATGGCAAAAAACACAAACGCTTAAAAATGAATATCTTGCCAAATTGCAGGGCTCGGCAGCGGTCAAGACCCCCGCAATTCAATCTTCTTCGCCCGTTAAAGTGTCGCCCCACGATGAGTTTTATTTAAACCTAGAGCTGAATATCGAGCCGATTAGAGCGGGGAAAGGAGAGGATAACCTTGCACAAGCCGCCACCGAGCAATCCATATCCCCGGTTTATTACCCGGTTTTTATCCATAATCCTGGGGACGAACAGCCCTTTGAGGTCCGGCTGAATAGCAATCTTAAGCAAACGTCGAGCCTGTGGGATAGGGCCTATAGCAAAATGGTGCCACTGGGCAAACAGGCCGTGGTGCGGATTAACTTTAATCCACAGATAGCCACAGATTATCAGGTCGATGTTTGGTATCAGCCCGATAGGGTGGCGGTGAATTACCCCGATGGCACTCAATATACCTATGCTAACGGCGAGGTGAAATTGTATGCCTATGGGAAACCTGAATCACAAATCAATACCTTAGCTCAGAGCGCCAAGGCCGAAGATAAGCGATTATTAGCGCGTATCTATGAGCTAGGCCATGCCTTACCTAGAGATGAGGTTAAGGCGCAGCAGTATTACCGTGAAGCCGCTGAGGCGGGCGATATTGTGGCACTGCGCTGGATGCGTGACCAAGCGGGTTACGGGGGACGAACCGATGAAAAAATCTATTGGTTGGAGCGCGCCGCGAGCTTTGGCGATAACGCGGCAAAGCTTGAGTTAATTCGTTTACCTTTATCGGTTATCGAGCGTGGCCTCGTTAATACGGGGGTGGATAAGGTCAGTGAGACTAAGGCGTGGCAGCAGTTAAATCAGTTAGTTGACCAAGGGATGCCTGAGGCAAGAAGTCTGATGGCGTTTTATCAAGTGTTATCCTGCTCCCCTTACTTTAATGCCACAACGGCATTGGAAAATTATCGTCAAAGCGTTAAAGCTCAACCAGATTTGGCGCGAGATGCTGCCGAAACCTATTACTACTTTAAAGAGGATTTTGAGCAGAGCGAGGAGTTTTGGATCATTGCCGCCGAGCGAGATCTTTACGCCGCCGCTGAACTTGCCAATATCCTGCTATTGGAACCCTATAGAGATACGGTTAACGCGCGATTCTGGTTAGAAAAAGTGACAACCTTGGGTGCCAAACAAGGCTTGCAGGCGGATATTCTAGGCAATGCCTACTTCCAGCTCGCCACTCTGCTAGATAAAGGCGAGGGCGGGAGCACAGATCCTAAACTTGCCCTAGCACTTTATCAACAAAGCATTGAAATGGCTGCGAGTTTCTCAAATGACTATGAAGCCAAGGCAAAGGACAGAGTGCAAGCGCTCGCGTCTTTATTGTCATCCCAAAACCACCGCCTCTGGCGGTGGTGATTGTTCCTTGAGGCTATAGCCTGAATTACGCCCATGCTAAAAGAGACTTCTTATTCACCACAAGTAAGAGGAAACGAAAAGCATGGG